>VXYV01000007.1 GCA_009845835.1 Gammaproteobacteria bacterium
TTCCAAGATAATCTGGTTTTTTGACGACAAGAATCATAGCCGGATCCCGGTGAGAAGAAGTCTCGCGGGTTGCCTCCTTCACTAATTTTTCAATGCTTACCTTGAATGATTGGACAAACAAAACGCGTGTTTCTTCAGACAACAGAAATTCTGCTATGTCTCCTGGTATAAGAGATTCTTTTACGGATTCAAACTTTTTGACAATCTCTATGAGGTCTTCACCAGGAATAGGCTCACGGGTGGCCGGGCTTTCCACATTAGCATCTTTCGATAATTCATAGAGGTCGGATTGAATGTCGGATAGTTTTGGAGGGGATTCAGGATCATTGATCTTGTCGACCATCCGCTGAATCCCAGATGCAAGAAGAGTGCCTATTACTTGTTTATAATCTCCACTTTTAGTCGCTTCATATAGTTCGTTTTCTTCCCATTTTGCCTTAAACCAGGTTTTGATTGACCCTACCTCAACATCTTCTAATACAATAACAGGATCTATTGATAATCCTAAGGATCCTACGAGAGAAAGACTGCATGCCTCGCAAGCCTCGATAAACCTATAAGTTGCTCCAAAAACACGTTTAGCAGATCCCTCGTTCTTATTGTAATCAATTGCAAAACCAAAATCAGAGTCTGGCAGGGTTTCTGGCATTTCAGAGGCTTGTGTTGTGATTGAAATGGTCATTGTTCATCACGTGCTTGGCCCAGTTTCCACTTCCGATTCAGCTCTTCCTTCGAAGGCTCACGGTTCTCGCTCTTTGTCTTGGGCTTGTCTGAATGCGAAAGGACCTGACGGAATACGTCCTCTAAATCAGACATTGACACATCCCGGCGCTCCGTCTTATCAAACTCCTTTACGTTTACCTTGGACTTCTTCATGATGTCAAACCAGGTTAGTAGACTGATTGGATAATATCATCCAGCTTTTCCGTAGTTGCTTCCAAATTGCTTTGTATCTCAATCAATTCGTTTTCTGTTTGTTGATATTCTCGAAGCAGCCGTTTTTGATCACTGTATGACAATTTAGGAATTGGGAAAAATCTGATGTGAGAAATGTACACGTGAGGCTGAGCGGTTCCTTGCTGCCTGAGATATATCTCATTTTGTTGCGACTTTAGGCAAATGAACAAAAACTTGGTCAAAAACCGTGACTCATTTTTGCTTTGAATGGCAATCGAATCGGAAGCCCAAATCGGTTCATCATGCCACCACACATATCCAGCATAAGCACCAGATTTGCTAACTGTTATTACGTTGCCTTGATAGTTTGATTCTCCGTGTGTATAAGGACTAGTGCCTCCACCCGCAGCTATAACCGGTATGTTCCCTACCGTAGTTGTCGCTTCAGTAATTTGATTTCCGTTTTTCAAAGTCGCAACATCTTGAAGATGGACATACTCTAAATCATGGGATTGAGGCCATGGCTCTCTCAGGTGAAATCCACTATCACTTTCAAGATTTTCCACGTAAACGACATTCAAATCTGCTCTTTTTGCCAACAGCGAGTTCGGGGTTTCGGATTGTTCAAACGAGTAAAGAATTTGATCCAAATCATTTGAGCCATCAATCTTATTTCTTGCTGTATCTAGCGTGTATCCGTCGTTCTTAACTTTTGCTCGATAGAACCAATTTGTTTTACCTACATTCTTGTCCACCAGATAAAGAATAGCCGTCTTGGCCGCCGTGTAAGGAAGGAAGCATTTGTTTGGCAAGTGTGCTATTAACAGCACTCGTGAGTTTTGAAACAGGAATTTTCTAAGTCTTGCATACTCCTTGTTAAATATGAATCCTTCAGGAACTACAATAGCCATTCCGCCCCCTTCTTTGATGCTATTGAAACATCTCAACACACAAGCAGAATCACCATTATTCCCTAATCCCTCAAACTGTTTTTTGACGGTATCCGTGATGGTCTGCGAGAATGGAATGTTTGACAACACACAGTCAAATTGATCATCAGTAGAAGTTTTCAGACTATTCTGCCTTCTTACTCCCGAATGGCCATCACCAAATAAAATCATATTCATTTTGGCTATGCGGGCTGTTGTTGTCAGTTCACCCCCAAAGACAGATTCTCGTTGCAACACGTTGTTGGCACTATGGGAGCTTCCAGTTTGATGACTCAAATGCTTGAAACTCTCAGTCAAAAATCCACCAGTACCACAAAAAGGGTCATACACCGTCTTTCCAAATTCTGGGTTGAGCAGTTTCACCATAAATCTCACTATATGCCGTGGAGTAAAATACTCTCCCAGATCATTTTGGGTAGATGTTGTTTTTTGAATAAAGTGCTCAAAAGCGACACCCTTAATATCCTCATCTACCGAACTCAGCTGTAGCCCGCTTATTGCAAGAATGATTTTTTGCAGAACTTCATTGTCTTGGATTTGGCTCTCAATCATAACTTCGCCTCCATACTGATCCGCCAGTTCGTCTAAAACTATTTTGTTAATGTGTTGAGACAAATTGGATACAGGTTGCGACACTAGTGTATCCCAAATATCAGAATTACCCTTCTCACTAAGCAATTTCAAAAACAAGATGTTCGCAAACTCACTGAATCGTTCTATACCGGCTCTAATTCCTGCTCCACGAAGATCATCATTTAAATCAGAAAACTTCTTTATCAATTCTTGCCGGGAGTTAATGATAGAACGCTCTATCGTGTTAACTCTGTGCTTTCTCTCAACATGGAATTTCCTCAATGAACTCAGTGTCAATGGTTCGTTCACTTCAAGTCCATTCAATATCAAAGGTGCTTGACTTTCTAAGTGCAAAGACTTGAACATTGAGCCATTAGACACAAACACTATGCCAACATCAATTTTCTCTGCATATTCTTCTGCTTGATAGAAAGCAGATTCTAAATGCGTAATTCTTGACTTCTTGGCCTCTATAATAGCAAGAGGCTCATGATGATAAAACAGCGTGTAATCTGGACGTCCCCTTCCCAATTTCCTCCGTTGAGAACTATTTAGCTTGGAGTTAACCGCAGATTCGAAATATACATTTTGATCAGTGCGCTGTGGATCAAGTACCCAGCCTTTAGCTTGCAGACTTTGATCTATCCGGTACCTGACCTCTGCTTCAATCATCTCACGTCTACTTGGTAAGGTCTTCGTAGGGCACTCTCCGCCCACCGATCTGGCCTACCAGGGCGATCATACGGTCGATGGTATCAATATCACAGTTCCCGATATTCAACCGCATCGTGGCTTCATTCGCATAACGGTGCAAATGCTTGGGGGATACATGGTGCCAAGTACCATGTAGGGAGCGTTTGAACAGTGCCCAGAAGGATTCAATGCTGTTGGTATGCACATTCCCACGAACCCATTCCTTGTGGCTGTGATTGACGGAATCATGCTCAAATGGTAGGCGAGAGTAAATTCTGGATTCATCTGTGTAAATCGTTGATCCCTCTTCAACGGAATCCATTGCGAACTCGGTTGCTGTTTTGCCGTCTGCATTCTGGACTGGCTTGGCGATCACTGCGCCGCTGCGTTGCTTTGCTCCTATAACTGGAACCTTGCCAACTGTACCCCGTCCAGCATTCAGCTTCTTATCGGCATGCTTGTTGCTCTCCTTGCCCCCAATATACGATTCATCCAGCTCTACGACATCAAAGAGCTTTAACTCACCGCTGTCGCAGGCTTCACGGATTCGGTGTAACATGTGCCACGCCGTCCTGTATTGAACACCCAGCTCTTTGGATAACTGTAATGCACTTACGCCCTTACGTGCAGTCATCAAGCTGTAAATTGCGATCATCCAGTTCTGCAACGGAGTTTTGGTCGCATGGAGAATTGTGCCAGTTGTAACCGTAAAATGCTTTCTACACTTTCCGCACCAGTAGGTATTCGGTTTGCTTTTCGGGCTGGATACCCTCTTGGTCTCCCCACACTTATTGCAAGTTGGTACTCCGTCCCAGCGTATCTTTTCTAGCCACTTGATACAGGCTTCATCATCAGGAAACTTCCGCAAGAGCTGGGTAATGCTAATGGTATTGGCAACGTGGTTTTTCGGTTTTGACATGATATTCTGCGTTGTTTGCGGATTATTATATGTTGCCAAAATCAAAAAGTTCCAACTTTATGCGGATTTTGCTACATAATTCCCATTTCTTTCATCAATTATCCAGAAACTTGGACGAACTAAAAGAGTTTTTTGATAC
>VXYV01000096.1 GCA_009845835.1 Gammaproteobacteria bacterium
GTCTTAACTTCGTAGATCATTTCGTTAGTTGCTAGCTTTGTAGAAAATTGTATAACTTGGGGAAAACGTTGTAAAACTACTACAAAAAAAGTTTTCCACAATTTGTTCCACAAGTTATACCCATAGTTTTTAAGAATATGCTCTCAAGGAAGAGAAAACAAACAACGTTTTGGTTAAAAATTCAGGGTCACCAGCGTAAGTAGATCCATCAGGTGAAGTAGCAGAAGTTCATGAATTGTCGGGGATTTCGTGAGAAATTGCAACACAACGGTTTTCAAGGGAGTGAAATGTTGTATCTTACAATTTATAGTAGTTAAATCCATTAATCGCTGACAGAGAGGAGGAGAGAGAATCGTTGGCTGAACCGGATGTATGGAAAAAGTGCGTGTCGCAGTACAAATCAGAGGTCACGACACGAGATTTTGAGCAATTTATCCGCCCCCTACGCGCAATAAACACCGGCGAACGGTTAATTCTGGAAGCGCAGAACGAATACGTTACTAAACAAGTTCATCAACGTCACCTGCAAAGAATCTGTGAACTTGTAGCGCAACATTGTGATCCAGGTCACACAATCCTGGAAGTCCAAGTTAAGACTTCGGATCAAGTCGAACCACTACCGGTTTCCGTCAAGCAATCAACCGAGAAACGGTCGGTATTAAAACGCGAATATACATTCGCTCGTTTTGTTGAAGGTAGTTCCAACCAATACTCGAAACAAGTAGCCCAAGAAGTAGCCAAGAAACCTGCTTCAAAAATTAATCCGTTACTAATCTACGGCTCTACCGGGTTAGGAAAAACCCACTTAATGCAATCTATTGGGCATTACATACTTGGACGTAACAATCAAGCGAATGTCTGTTATATGAACGCCCAAACGTTTGTTACCGAGATGGTTTTAGCTCTGACCAGAGATAATGCATCTAAGCGCGTTAGACGATTCACCAAACAGTTTCATCAAGCTGATGTTTTATTGGTTGACGATATCCATCTTTTTGCTACCAAAGAAAAATGTCAGGAAGAATTTTTTCATGTGTTTAACAATTTGATTGACAAAGAAAATGTACAGATTGCTTTAACGAGCGATCGCTATCCACATGAAATAGAGGGATTAGACACCCGGTTGCGATCGCGCTTTGTGATGGGGTTTTGTACTGAGGTCAAGTTACCGGATTTAGAGACCCGGGCGGCGATCTTAGTACAGGTAGCGCGCGAACAAGGCATCAAACTTGAGCCGGATGTCGCTTTATTCATTGCAACTCACGTAAAAAGTAACGTACGTGAGTTAATCGGGGTGCTCAACAAGGTGATTTTTGATGCCGAGTATCACAGTTATCCGACGATCACCATCGAACGAATTAAAGAAAACTTAAAGGATCTCTTTGCGGTACATCGCCGGCGTATAACAATCGAAAAGATACAAACAACTGTCGTGGAATACTTTCATATACGATTATCGGATATCTTAGGGTCTTCTAGGCTACAGAGTTTTGTTCGACCCCGGCATATTGCGATGGCGCTAGCGCATGAGTTAACCTCGCTACCTTTACAAGCAATTGCGCGACACTTTAATCGAGATCATACCACTGTGATGAGTGGTATTGAAAGAATTCGAAAGTTACGTAAAAGCGACATGCGTGTTGAAGAAGATTACACAAGTATTTTGAGAAAATTAGTCAATTAACCCCATTTAATTAGAGTTAGAGGAACTATCCATGAAATTCACGATCAACACAGAGAAGTTACGAGACGCCCTCCAATATGTCACGAACGTTATCGAAAAGCGTTTTACTTATCCGATACTAACCAATGTGCTGTTTGATGTCGATGAAAACAACACGCTCCGTTTACGCGCTACAGATCACGATATTTCATTGATGGCAGAGATTGAAGTGGAGAATCTGGAGGCGGCTGGTTCGGTTACGATACCAGGTAAAAAGTGTTTAGATGTAGTAAGAACTGCCGCGAATTCTAGCGAAGTGATGATTGATGCAACGGGCGACAGTGCGATACTCACGATCGGTCGGTCCACCTTTAAGTTAGCCACTATGCCTGCGGCTGAATTTCCAGCAGCGCCAACCGTCGAATCGCAAGCGGACTTCTCGGTACAGATTAAAGTGTTTATTCACTTACTGCAAAGTGCTGCTTCGTCGATGGGGGTCGGAGATGTACGTCCCCATCTCAATGGTACTCTAATCGAACTCACATCGGTCCACTTTCGCTCTGTCGCTAGTGATGGTATGAGTATGTGTATTTGCACTGATAACGATAACACCTGGGGTGGAGACGAGAACGTGACTGCGTTAGTACCGCGAAAAGCAGTATTGGAATTGATCCGTTCTTACTCGGCGTCAGATGGTGATCTCAACGTTTCTATTGCCGAGAATGTGTTCCGCGTCGAAGGTTTGGGGCGAACCCTTATTACCAACTTGATTGGTTCACCGTTCCCTGCTTATATGCGTGTGGTACCAGACGCTAGCGATTCGATTTTGCGTTGTGACCGAACGGCTATGATACGCGGACTGGATCAAGCCGCAACTCTTTCAGATCAGAGTCAGCGGGTCTATTTCGAAGTTGAGAAAGATCATGTCAAGATACTGGCAACAACCGAGGCTGGCGATCGGGCAGACGTCCAAGTACCAGCCGAATTTACTGCGGATAGTACTAAAGTAGCGTTCAAACATGATCGGTTACGCCGTATATTGGATGCGTTTGATTGTGATGAAGTGATTCTTCATCTACCAGAACCAAGGGATGTGGTACGAATCGAATCTGATCAACAAGAGGATCTACTCTTCGTCGTTTCGCCAATTAGAAGTTGAGGTTCGCACGGGTTGAGGTCAACAATGTCCGCAACATCGTAACTGCTACTCTCACTCTAGCTCCTACATTCAATCTAATTACCGGTCCGAATGGTGCCGGTAAAACCACACTACTGGAATGCCTGCATTTGCTTTCCCGTGCTAGGTCATTTCGCAGCGGTGTCCTAAATTCCTTGATTTCACATGACGAAAGTCACTTGCTTGTTGCAGCAAATTGTGTTCAAGAAGAACGAACTTTTCGGGTCGGCATCCAGAAGACACGTAGTGCAAATATTCAACTACGAGTCGATGGAGAAAATGTACGTCAAGTATCGCAGCTAACCCGTCTCGTGCCTCTACAGACATTTTTGCCGGACGCACCTGATCTTGTATTTGGTTCACCAGCTTTGCGCCGCTCTTGGTTAAATTGGAGTGTGTTTCACAGTGACTCTCACTTCATTGAACTACATCGGGTATTTCTGCGGTTATTGCAACAACGCAATCGCGCTATTCAACAACGCTCCAACGATTTAGCAACGTGGACCGCTAAATTTGTCGAAAAAGCCGAGGCTATCACTGCTCTGCGAAAACAACATTTGCTCGGTCTTGACGAGCATTTTCAACGACTAATGAAGAAGTTGAATCCTGATTTACATCTAAGTTTACAGTATTTACCAGGTTGGTCTGAAGATTCTTTGTTAGAAAGTCTTAACAAAGATCACAATTTTCAGATAAAATATAGAGTAACAAGACTAGGACCGCATCGCGCCGATGTACGGATCGATGTAGTCGATGGAAAAGATGGTAAACGTTTAGGTTTAGCTTCGCGGATATTATCGCGTGGACAAGGAAAACTAGTCGCGTGTGCTCTTAAGTTGGCACAAACTGAATATGTCAAGCAGTTCGGGTCCGTGAGTGTGTTATTGTTGGACGACGTCACTACCGAATTTGATGAAGAATTTGTTCGACGGTTTTACCGCACGGTCGCAGGAATGGGCACACAGGTTATTGCGACCACAGCACAAGATCCGGAAAGCGTCCTCAGGTCATTGAAATCCACGACTAGTCAAAAACTTTTTTCTATACAACAAGGACGGTTGACTTCCTATTGATAGCTCAGTAATGAGCTCTTTTTACAAGTTTGAACTCCCTTTTCGCTAGTAGGCATTGAATATTTTTATGAGTGATATATCTTCCGAATCGTATAACGAATCCGACATTAAGATCCTGAAGGGCTTGGAAGCTGTCAAAAAACGACCAGGTATGTATATTGGGGATACTGAGGATGGCTCTGGTCTGCATCACA
This sequence comes from Gammaproteobacteria bacterium, assembly GCA_009845835.1. Lineage (GTDB taxonomy): Bacteria > Pseudomonadota > Gammaproteobacteria > Pseudomonadales > Azotimanducaceae > Bin55. The sequence continues at coordinate 4,108 of VXYV01000096.1, forward strand.
TGGTTCAGGAGTTGGTTGATAATGCGATTGACGAGGCTTTAGCTGGATATTGCAGCGAGATTTCGGTTGTTATTCATGCAACCAATGGCGTAACAGTAACCGATAACGGTCGTGGCATCCCTGTCGGTATTCATGAAGAAGCGGGTGTTTCAGCAGCTGAAGTGATCATGACCACGTTGCATGCTGGAGGTAAATTCGATAGTTCAAGTTATAAGGTTTCTGGTGGGTTGCACGGAGTAGGTTTGTCGGTAGTCAATGCCCTATCGTCGTACTTTAGGTTAACCATTCGTCGAGACGGTAAGGTCTACGAACAAATTTATCGAAACGGTGTGCCACATGCACCGCTCGCAGAGGTGGGTCAGACAGAAAGTCGCGGAACCACTTGTTATTTTGAACCGGCGACTAGTGTTTTTAAGACTGTTGAGTTTAGTTATGAGCAGCTTTCTACAAAGTTGCGCGAACTCGCTTTTTTGAATTCTGGTCTCTGTCTAAAGATTGTGGATGAACGCAAAGATACTTCTGAAACCTACCAGTTTGAGGGAGGGTTGGTTTCTTATGTGAAACTACTGAACCGTAATAAATCCTCGTTACATGACGTCATTCACATCCTTGATCCGGCAGACATTGGTGTCGAGATCGCCATGCAATGGACTGAAAGTTACGTCGAGAATGTGCGTGTTTACTGTAATAACATACGTCAGCCGGATGGAGGTACTCACTTAGGTGGTTTTCGTGCTGCGTTGACTCGAATACTCAACAGTTACATTGAGCAGGAGGGATTAACCAGTAAAGGCAATGTTCCTACTACAGGGGATGATGCGCGTGAAGGTCTTACGGCAATTGTTTCGGTAAAACTACCGGACCCGAAATTTTCATCTCAAACGAAGGAAAAATTGGTTTCAAGTGAGGCTGGACCAGCAGTTCAAACCGCAATGACTGAGCAGTTTAAGACCTACCTGCAGGAGCATCCCAATGAGGCGAAACGTATCGCACAGCGCATGATTGACGCGGCACGAGCGCGTGAAGCCGCGCGTAAAGCTCGGGAGATCACGCGGCGAAAGGGATTGCTTGATATAAGTGGTCTGCCGGGAAAACTTGCAGATTGTCAGGAACGCGATCCGGCGTTTAGTGAATTGTACTTGGTTGAGGGGGATTCTGCCGGTGGATCTGCCAAACAAGGACGGGACCGCAAGACTCAAGCCGTCCTTCCACTGCGTGGAAAAATTATTAATGTTGAGAAATCTCGTGTTGATAAGATGCTTTCCAACAAAGAAATCATCACTTTGATTACGGCACTAGGTTGCGGCTTTGGTGCGGGTTCAAATGGCGAAGGTTTTGATGCTGAAAAGCTTCGCTACCACCGGATAATCATTATGACCGATGCCGATATTGATGGTTCGCATATTCGTACCCTGCTATTGACCTTTTTCTATCGACATATGCCACAGTTGATCGACCGGGGACATGTTTATATCGCCTTACCGCCGTTGTATAAAGTCGGGCAAGGTCGCTCTGAACAATATCTTAAAGACGACGATGAGTTGAATCTTTATTACCTTAGAACGGCGTTTGATGGGGTGTTGATTTTCCCATCCTCCGAGAGTCCGCCCTTAGGTGAAGGTCCCATTACACAATTAGCCCAAAATTATTTTGACGTGTACAAGCGTTTGGATGCAATGAACCGCGTGTATCCAAAGTTTGTGACTAAGAAACTGTTTGATTTGCCGATTCTTGATGCTGACAACATGGGAGACCGTGAATTCATGGAAGATTGGGGTCAGCAATTGGAAACTATGCTTGCAACGGAAGAAGGCAAACACCGCGTCGAAATCGTCTTTGAACCTGAACACAGTTCTTACATTCCGATAATCCACCAGACCTCAAGAGGGGCGCAGACGAAGATTGAATTAGATATGAATTTTTTCGAGTCTGGTATTTATGACAGCATTCGCGAGATTGCGAAGAAGACCAAAGGATTGTTTGATAATGGTGCTTATGTCAAACAAGACAAATCCGAGACGCAGATTGGAACTTTTGGTGAAGCTTACGATTGGTTGTTGGAAAAAGCTAGAAACGGAGTTCGCCTCCAACGCTACAAAGGACTAGGTGAAATGAATCCAGAGCAGCTTTGGGATACCACCATGGATCCGAACGTGCGCAGAATGTCGAAAGTATCTGTCGATGATGCGAACACAGCCGATGAGCTCTTTTCTACGCTTATGGGAGTGGATGTAGAGGCGCGTAAAGAATTCATTCAGGAGAATGCTTTGTCGATTTCCTTAGCGAATCTCGACGTTTGAGTTCGCCTTAGTACGGACGACGAGCATTCTTTCGTTTGTCTAGTTAAATATGGGTAAACGGTACCGCTGCAACCGTCTTACTAAGTGGCAAGCACTCATTTCCAAGATGAATTACAAAACCTTGTTTGGCTAGATTACCAAAATCCCGTTGGAAGTTCTCAATTCCTGTAGCCATCGTTCGTCTGGGAGTTGCGGACGCTTTCACTTCAATAGGAACTAAACCCGATCTGGAACGGACAACGAAGTCAATTTCAGTTCCGGCAACAGTTCGCCAAAAGAACACTTCTGGAACTTCACCACTATGGGTAATTGTTCGCATGATTTCTGCCAAGACGGCGGTTTCAAAGATTGCTCCACTTAACGGGCCGTCGCGGGCATGACGGAAGTCTCGCAATCCTACCAAATAACAAAGCGTTCCTACATCCGTAAAGTATATCTTTGGTGTCTTCACGAGACGTTTGCCAATGTTCGCGTAGTAAGGACGCAGAATTACGATTTGGTAACTTGCTTCGAGCACCGATAACCATACTTTGATGGTATTGACAGCTAGCCCGAGGTCGCGAGCGAGACTAGTCAAATTCAGTAACTGCGATGAACGTGCCGCAAGCATGTGAAGAAAGTTCTGAAATTGCGATAGATCACCTACGTTTCGCAACATACGAACGTCTCGTTCTAGATAGGTTTGAACATAACTCGAATGCCAAAGTTGAATGTCACGTTCCGGTTGACTCACAAGTTCTGGATAACCCCCGCGTAAAAAGTTTTCCCATAAGTTCGTAGGAGACGAATGTGTTCTCGTTGTATCACTCGCAACATTTTCCCAAACTAGGGGTAGCTGAGGATAACCTTCTGTTTCACGATGCGAGAGAGGCAACAAGCGCAATATCGCAGCGCGACCTGCTAAAGACTCGGTAACATTTGCCGAGAGCAACAAGTTTTGTGACCCCGAAAGTAGATACTGCCCCGTTCTTGTCCGTTCGGCGTCTATTTTTTCTTTGATGTATGGTAATAATTCAGGTACGTATTGGATTTCGTCCAAGATGATTGGTGACGGGTAGGAGTCTAAGAAACCTCGCGGATCTGCTGTTGCGAAAGTTCGAATATCTGGAATCTCAAGCGACTGGTAGGTGTGCGTCTTTCCGAATACCTGTTTCAGTAGGGTTGTTTTTCCTGATTGTCGTGGACCGGTTAGTACCACCGCGGGGAATTCACGTGCCGCCCGGTCGAGCACCGATTCCATCGATCGAGTTGTATAAGAAACGCTCACAAGTGAATATTATGCATTTTAAATGCACAATTTAAATCAAATCAAGAGAAAATAGCAGAAGCCACTGAAGTTGGTATAACATGAAAGAACGATCAACCTACAATAATCGTAATCCAAATTGTGACAGGTCATTGGTCTATGGATTCGAAAAGAAAGATTGCCTCCAAGATCATTCGTCTCGACGACAAAGCGGACAAAATGGTTCGACGAATTCTTTTTTTGCTTGCGGTTGCCTTGATTTCGACAACATTCACTAGTTGCCAATGGTTGGGTTCTAAGACGGTATTCACTTACTTCACGATTTCTGCTGAAGCAGTGCGACTAGCTCCAGACTCACCAAAACATCCTATATTCGTCGAGATTACCTACGAAACTACCAATGAAATCGATGAAACAGAGACTATTCAATTGGCAGCAGGGTCGCTGGGCGATGGCGACATAGAGTTTAAAGAACAAGTAACTGAATCCATTGAAGTTCTAATAAAGGTAAGCGAGCTTCCCGAAAGGTATAGCGCTTCAACCAAAGCTATTCTGAGACCGAATTTCACGATCGATTTGCAATATAGGAGGTCAAACTATGACACCGAAATCGGCGAATTGATATTTGAAAGGGTACACGATCTTTCTCTAGAACCTAATCGTAGATTTTCATTCACCGGAGATCGTCGTAGTTTGAGTGAAGGATTCTTCGATATGAGTGTTGTCAGAGCTTATTCAGATCTAGACACCTCAGACGAAAACGACACAGTACAACACTTTGGTCCGTTATTTTTCGAAGATGGTGAGTTTTTGATTGTCGGAGATGTAGATGAGCCTACATTGTTTACTATCGAAATTTCAAGACCATTTGAGTTTCTAGCCCAAAAACACTTTGCGATCTTTGAACCTGGCGTCAATTACCGTCTTGTTCCGTTGGGTAATAGCGGAGAAATTGCGATCGAGGCTGATCGAGAAAGTACCCATACTAAACTGATTTCAAGTTGGCAAAGGGATCCAGCATATATAGAAATAGTTGAACAGTTGATCCAAGCCCAAAAAGACGAATCTAATAGCAATGGCAAGCGGCACGCGCAGCATTTGGAAGAATTTGTAAAGAACTATAAAGTTGCGGCTGAATGTGAACATATTGTTGTTACAAAAACACAGCTGTCGCCTCTTGTTACAGACTATATTCCTTCCTCGTTATTGATGCGAACAGAACTAGTCAGGTTGCGGTCTGCCGCGCTTCGCAAACTTATGGACGAAACCACAAACTTTAAATTAAGTGAGTTGATTTCTACATTGGGTTCGAAGATGCTTGATGAAGATTCAGCTTGGGGTTTGAATGTGCGTTACGAAAGAGAAACATTTTTTCTGCAGTGGTGGTTGAATCGAGGGTTAGAAACCAGCAACGGCGACGTACAAAAGCGATTAGATCGTAATCGAGTCTTACAAGAAGAAATCTGGTCCACACAATTGTCTGAACAAAAATCACAGCAATCGCTACCAGGCCAAATTGCACCCGCGTTCCTTCTACCTACAAGTAGTGGCGAAAAAGTCGACTTGAATGATCTACTTCAGGATAACAAATTCGTGTTCATTGATTTCTGGGCGTCTTGGTGTGGCCCGTGCATCGATAGTTTTCCTGAACTAAAAAAAGTGTACTCAACCTTCCACGAACGAGGATTGGAGATTGTTAGCATCTCTATTGATAGCGACCACGAAGACTGGGAACAAGGTTTGGTCGACACTGATCTTCCATGGGTAAACCTTGTTGCTGCGGCTGAAGATGGAGAGCTGTGGGGATGGACTGCGCCAACGGCACTTGCTTACGGGTTAAACTTCATACCCCAAGGTTTTTTAGTTGATGAACATGGTTGTATCGTACAAAAAAACATGTCTACCAACAAACTCGAATATTTTCTTGCCCGTAGTCTACAGGATTGACCCGTTGCTGAATCAGGACGTTTACCAAGGTTCCCACAGTGCTAGGGGATTCTCAGGACACTTAAGACTTATTATTTCTTTGTGAAGCGCTTAATTGATGGAGTAATTGGATCTTTTGTGAGAATTCAACTTAAGTGGCTAGTTTGCATCGACAGACTGAACACCCGCACTCATAAGGGTACAGCCTATTGGAAAGGAAGTTGATTCGATGTGTTTTTTAGAAATACTGGTTGCATGGTCTCGTCCCCTTCAACTAACCTTTTAAACTCGTTGATGTCTGTTTTGAATTCGTGATGGTTCACGTAGAGGTATCGCCAACAACTGAAGGTTGGTCGATACCCAACTAAAAACTGAAGAGATTTTTCTGCGTATTCCAAAGCTTTAGTTCCATCTCCCATTGCCCAGTACGCTAAACCAATACACTGCAGATAGTTGGCGCTGTCATGTCTATCCTCATCCTCTTGATTTGCTTCATGTATTTTGATGACGTTTTCAAAATCTAACTTAGTGTGGTTCCGGCTTTCTCCCCACGCAGCCATCGCCAGATTGAATGTGGTTGTAATTTCCAATGTTGCCGGTGCTAAATCGTCAAACAACCTTTTTGCAAGTTGAAACTTACCTATCGAGATGTAAAGTAATCCTAGCTCTTGCTGTAAATGTTTATCTGATATTGAAATTATTTCGTCAGATATTAGTGGTTGTACCAACAGATTTGCAAGGCTACGTATTGTTCCACGTTCAGAAAAGTACAGTTCAGTAATGAGTTGGACTCTTTGTTATATATTTAAAGAAATTACTGACTTACATTTAGGTACCTGAATAAATGTTTCGGATTGAATGAGTCTCAAAGCACCAACAAGCAATCGAAAGGATGGGTTTTTTAAATCAAGTACCTGAAAAGCAACCTGACTAGCTTTTTCTTTATCTCCAAGTTCTGACAGTGCCCGCGCTTGGTCTAGGTAGACATTTGGATTGCTAGTTCTCATGTCTATTGCGTTCTGGTATAGTGAGATCGATCGTTCTAATTCGCGTTCTCGAAAATAAAATCTACCTAGCTGATATAGGATCTCTGGATCTTTATTGTGAGCCGCTTCAATCTTATCTAAGGATTTCTTGTTGTTTGGCGTCCAACTCTCTGTTTCCCAAGGTGGATTGTGCTGCATATCTAATTTGAGCTTGTTTAGGAAATTTAGTGCCCCATCTCGATCTTCTAAATTAACGTTGACCACTTGATCCACGATATTGCAGTATTCTTTAGCCAATCGACTGTTTGGTCGACTCAGGGTAAAAATTGCTTGGTTGAGTAATGAGAGACTATCATAACGGTGCACGATCAGCGGTTCTCTCTCTAACTCAAGCTGGAGCTTAAACTTAGAAATCTCTTTCTCAAGAATTTGGTGTTCATCGTCCAAGTCAGGAACGTTGGACATAACAAAGTGCAATTGAATCTCTTTATTTCTTGGGGCGTCTTTTTCAGATCTTATGTCTTTGACTAATTTCCGAAGTCCTCGAAGATTTTGTTCGTTTGGAAAATAGAAAATCGTTACTGCATCGGGAAGTTGCCGAGTGCAAATTCCTCCAACATCGGTGTGACCAGTTCGTGAGTCAATTAGGACATAATCTGGATTGAGTTTGTCCTTCCACTGTTGTTTAAGATCCTCCATCAGAAGAAAACCATCTCGTTTGGTATAAAGGTCCCACCAGTCAATACTCTGAGATAAATTGGCAAAACTGTGTTCTTTTCCACCTGCAGGCATCAACCAAATATTTCCAGCATCTTTATCAGGAAAGTCGGGCTTACATTCGACTACATACTTTTCAAACTCATCTGAAATACCTGTAGTAAGATATGAGTTGACAAAATCCACAAGACCAAGAGTAGGTTTTTCCAGATTCAGTGAGTTAAACGTGTCAATACCCGGAGCTTCAAGATCAAAGTCTATCAGAAGTACACGACGACCTCTACGTGCTAGCTCGACTCCAGCGTTTACTAGCGCCATAGATCGCCCAACCCCCCCTTTAAATGAATAAAAAGTAGTAATGTACATCAGATAGCTTTTCTCAGTTCAAATTTTGTGTGGGTCGATCCGAGGTCTCGACGTTGTTGAATGTGTCTGAACGGAATTATGTTTTCGTCTGAATCCAAATCACTCAGTTCAAGTACATGAACGATACTCTGTAATTCTTTAAAAATTTCCGGATTTCTCAGAAGCCGTAAATATCGATCGTTAGCAATATTTTGTATGTTGAGACTCTTCTCCCACCGGCTGAGTGACGCTTCACCAATACCAGTTAACTGGGCAAATGCGTTTCGTTTCATTTGGTACTTCTCGCGTATTTGTTTGATTTCGTCTGGGTTGAGTACGCCAAAATGTTTACACAAAGCGTTGTGTTCAATTTCCTCGGCTTCCCAATTTTTGTACTCAATCTTACATTGTGGGCAGTTGTACAGAGGGATTTTGACCCATATTTTTGCTATCTCCTCCCCGGAACCATATTCCATGTCATAGCCATGAATCTTACGGGTTACTTGTTCGCTCCCGCACAAGGGGCATGTTTCTTTCGGTGAGGAAACGATGTTAGAGTTATTTTTCATGTTTGTTTGTTGCTCCGTAATTTGTAGTTGGATCATCGTAATGGAAACTTCAACCATAAATCTTACCGGATCCAAGCTCTACTTTTACATAAATGACCGGGTCATTGGTTCCTAAATCAATTTTCATTACATATGCCGTCCTACCTGGTGGTTTTCTCAGTTTTTTAGTTGTGATTTCACATCCAGACTGTAACTGGTTTACAATCAAATCCCACGCAGTTGAGTCTGTAAAGTAAGATTCTAAAATTCCGTGAGGGTTTCGAACCGTCAGTGGTTCCCATCTGTTCGGACGATTCGGGTCCCATGCCGTTGTTCGAGTTCGCAGACTCCCAGCCAAGAGAATTATGTCTCTGCGAATCTGAGCATCGACGGTCATTACATACTTCCATTTGCAATTGTAGAACAGCTTCGATAAACAATCATATGAGTATTTTATACAAACCCGCACTTCGACAGACTATAAATGCTAATCATTTAAGCGTTTCGCAACCATTAATACGTTTTTTCTCACTGAGCAACTACGATGACCCGGGATGCATTTTTGAATATTGCAGTAGTACTTGACTAATTTGAATGGTTACCAAACCAACAACTGACTACCGTTTCAATCTGCATTTGACACTACAAAGCGACGAAGTCAGGAATGACAGATTTGCTCCGATAAGCGAGCACACCAATTATGTTGATCCATTTCAGGTCTCGCTTTTTCTATTTTCGATCCGATCAACAATCTGACGATACTCGTTGACCAATCGACTTATGGGGTGGTGTTGAGTGAAAACCTCACGCGTGCGTCAGGAAGGGCTGTTATAGGGGCGAAGTAGGATCGGTTCTTTATCCAGATGCAGTTGATGCCTGAAATCGTTCAGAGATTTTTTGAGGAGTTTCAGTGATTCCGTTTGGCAAATTCAATTCCAACATTTGCTTAGGCTAAAGAACGACCTACACTACCGCTAATGAACCGATAAATTTAGTCGTTGAACGTGCACCACGAGCTACTCTGAAGGAAAATTTTTTACGTCAATGGGAAGATTTCCCAAAAAAATAGCGGGAAGAAGTTTGGAAGGGCGATATTGGAATCAATTACCAAAAGATTGATGCACAGGGGGAAAGGAGCATTGGGACATAGCCAGTCCTAATCAAGAAAATGGTAAGCACTGCAGAAATAAACCTATATAGAGTGTTCCAATCCTCGTACATAATGAAAATCCACGGGATGTTCCACGTGGAACATTGAGCCTAGTTTGTTGGGTGTTAACGCCGCCAATATCGCGGTGCAAACAACACCAACAATGTGAAAATTTCTAAACGGCCCAATATCATCGCAACAACGAGTATGTATTTCTCAATACTACCTAATGATTGATAGTTGTGAGCCAGTTGCCCTAAACCCGGTCCTAAATTATTCAAACACGCGGCAACCGCCGAAAAAGCCGTGTCCAAGTCCAACGATGACACAAACATTAGCGACCAAAGTAAAACAATAAAAACTGCTGCATACATGGCAACGAAGCCAACCGTCGATTCCAAAATTCGCTCACTAATCCTTTGGTTATTCAACTTAGCATAGAAAAAAGCTCCGGGTTGAATTAGTTGTTGAATCTCTCGGACTCCTTGCTTGAATAAGATTAAGATTCTGAACACTTTGAAACCACCACCAGTAGATCCTGAACATGCTCCAGTAAAACTCACGAAAAGTAACATCACCGGACACATCACAGGCCACATGGAAAAATCGGCAGTGCTAAACCCAGTTGTGGTCATAAAAGACACCGAGTGAAAGATGCCATCTCTTAATACGTTCCCGTCGAAATCGGGAGAAATCCATAGTTTTCCACAAATTAAGGAACACACAATCAACAGACACAGAAAATAAAAAAGAACCTCGTCGTCTTTGAAGTATGTTTTGAAGAAATGCCTGATTCGTCCGATATCCCCTGTCCGATGGATCGCTACATGATGAAGAACAAAATTACATCCCGAGATTATGACAAACACAATGATAGCTGTTTCAACAGCAGCGCTATCAAAGTATCCAATATTTGCGTCATGGGTAGAAAACCCACCGATTGAGACGGTAGAAAAGGCATGTGCGATCGCATCGAACGGTGACATACCGACTATCCAAAAGGTTATCGCACATGCCACAGTCAAGAACAAGTAGATTTTCCAAAGCGCGAGAGCAACCTCTCGAACACGAAGTTGCACCGGTACTTCCTTGGCGTCACCTGGTAGTTCGGCTTTGACTAGTTGTCTTCCGCCGATGCCAAGCATAGGTAAGATAGCGACGGTAAGTAGGATAATGCCCATACCTCCAAACCAACAGACAAATTGCCGATAAAACAGGAGGGAACGCGGCATATCGTCAAGACCAACCAATACCGTGGCACCGGTCGTAGTTACGACGGACGCAGCTTCAAAAACCGCATCCGCAAGTGTTGGTACAGTATTCGGAATGAGTAAGAATGGTAAAGACGCTAAGCCTGACAAGCACACATAAACGGTACTGACGATTAAAAACGAGTCTCGAGTTCTCAAGCTATTATTCTTACCACGTAATCGGAAACCAGCGTACCCTAACCCTACGGCAAGGAGTGAACAAATCGTAAACGCTACAATCGTGGGGTCTTGGAAAATTATCGCCAGAATTAACGGGACGATAAAGACTGGGCTAAATAGGAGTATCGCTACTCCTAAAACACCAATTATCGTACGACGAACTGACACCTAAACAAAAGAAAAGGCACTTGGTTGTAAGAACGCGAGAATGTTGCGAACATCCGTTCCGTCCGCAACAAAGAAGATTAGATGGTCATTTTCTTGGAAGGTTGTTTCTTCAGCGATTTCTATCATTTGGTTCCCGCGGATTATCGTACCTAAACGTGCATTAGCTGGTAATTCGAGATCGGCAACGAGGGAACCTACGACTTTATTTGCTTTAGACGTTCCGCGTAGAACGGTTTCAAATATTTCACTTGTGCCGAGGCGCAATCGCCGCGCTGATTGAACGCTTCGTGAATGGAGTTGCGCTAAAACCGAACTCGCCGTAGAACGTTGGGGAGAAAAAGCCACATCTATCGAAGTTTCACTGATGAGTCTCAAATAATTGTCGTGACTCACGAGTGATACAGCACGTTTCGTTCCTTCCTTTTTAGCAGTGAGACAGGACATGAGATTAATCTCGTCGTTATTAGTAACTGCGATAAACATATCCGTATCTTCCATTTCACACTCGTTCAATAGAGTTGAATCCGTCGCATCGCCCGTATAAACTATGCCATTATTAAGCACATGTGATGCTTCACGAGCGTGTACGGGGTCTTGTTCAATCAATCGCACAGTGTTTTCTTTTTGCAATGCTAAAGCTAGTTTAGTGCCAATGTGGCCACCTCCTGCGATACATATTTTCTTTTTCTTTTTTATTTCACCATGACATTTTGTCATAACTCGTTCAAGCTCTTGATCGGCTACAAGCAGATAAACCTCGTCATCTTCTAAAACGACGTCATTGTTTTCTTCGGACAACCATCGGTCAGTCCGAAAAGCAGCCAAGAAACGTGTATTGGGTGTCGGTCGCCAGCCAGAAATACTAGCTAAGGAAATGCCGGTAGGTGCATAACCCAATCGAGTCTTGAACCCAACAATCGTAATTTTTGCATCTTGGAACGAAGCTATTTCAAGTGTATGTGGATATTTTGCTAACTGTTCGATTTGTTCGCCAATTACCCGTTCGGGGTTAATTACCAATACATTTTTTAGGTATGCTGACTTAAACTTTGTACAAGCTTCATATTCGTCGGATCGCAATCGTGCAATTATGTTTGTTGTTGAATAAACCTCTCGGGCAATTTCTGCGGCAATGATGTTTACCTCGTCGACTCCGGTAACGGCAATGACCATATCGGCATCGTTGGTGTTTGCTTTTTCAAGGACGCTGGGGCGTGCTGCATTCCCTTGAATGGTGGTACAACCATCATACTTTCGTTCAAAAGACTTAAGAGTTTCGGCGTTTTCGTCTACGACCGTCATTTTGCTCGCATGACGATGCAATACGTCGGCAATCGAACCACCGACTGCACCACCACCTAAAATCACTACATACATTCGTTATTTTTTTTAATCTTTCTCAGTTTGCAAAAGTAGAAACCATCTGAACCATCTTTTTGCGGAATTGTTTGCCAACCATATTTTGTTGAAACCCCATACGGTAAGGTAATTGCCTCGTTTGTGATGTCTTGATGTTCCATTAAAAAACATTCGATAATCTCATCATTTTCGGCGTGGAATATCGAGCATGTCGTGTAAATCATACTTCCTCCATACTCCAGCATTTTCCACAATTTACGAATGAGCTTTCCTTGTAATTCTGCGTTTTCTTTCACACTTTCCATAGTACAATGCAGTTTAATGTCAGGATGGCGGCGTAACGTGCCGGAACCGGAACACGGAGCGTCTAGTAGAATTCTTTGGAACCGCATGTCGTCGATTTCAGTTTCGTTAGTCAAATCGGCTTGGATGTAGGTGTGTTCGTGGAGAACATTATCGTTCGTTCGAATGTTCCACGTGGAACATCTAGTTTTGATATCAACTGAAATTATCTGGTTTTGTGGGTACAAGTCACGTATTTGACGCGTTTTTACACCAGGAAACGCACATGCATCAAGGATTATGTCCGACGGAAGCGAAGCTAAGAGTGGAACTGCTAGCTGTGAAGATAAATCCTGAACAGCAAAGTAATCTTCCTCGAATCCAGGTAACGTTTGCATCCGTTTGGGGTTAAGTACATTGATCGCATTGGGAACAACGGTTTTGGCGAACTCAATCTGCTGTTCCTCTAGTAAAGCGCAATACTCCTGCACGGAAATCTCATTCACATTGATTCTCAGTGTTAGTGGTGGGTGCTGAGTATTATTTTCAAGAATTGATACAGCATGTAGTGGATATTCTGTTTGAATCCAATCAATGGTCCAGTTAGGTAGTTCGTACTTTGAAGTGTTTTCCTGAATAGGAGTGGTATTGTCGTATTTTCTTAGTACTGCATTAATCATCGAACTTGCCGAAGTTTTACCCAATTTCTTTATCGATTCAACTAAGTGATTTACACAAGCTGCCCGAGGGGTTGATGAAAATTGCAACTGACAGGCACCAATCAACAACACTGCCCACACTTCACGATCAAGGGTTGTGTGATTACAGTTCAATAACATTCGAAGCCGTTCAGCTAGCGAGAAATAGTGTCGAAGTGTTTGAAAACAAAGGAACGAAACATTAGGATAGTGCTTAGATTCTCGATAACGTTGTAGCGAAGTCTCTAGTGGTTGGCCATTGAAAACACGTAACAAAGCGCGCCCGGCCAATACGGTGGCGCTATGATTAGGTTTCGAACTGCACACCAGAAGTAAACAACGTTTTATAGCCGTTTTTTGCTTGTTTAATCGACATTGGCATTCCTTTGCCTAAATTCAATTGAACTGCATGGACCCGTATACCACCCTCTGCGGTACCAACGAGAACCTCAGAGTTCTGACAATAAACTACACCAGGCTCGAAGCTCCCAGGGATCACATTGGCAGTGAGAATCCGAATTCGCACATCGTTTTTCGAGGTGAAGGCAGGATTGTGATCATAAAAAGCGCGGATTTGACGATCAATTTGGGTAGCAGAGTTTAACCAATTGATTCTTGCGTCTTCTTTCCTTAAACGTTTTGCATAGCTGGCTTGATTCGAATCTTGAGGTGTTGGTTCAGGCGTCGAGTTGTTCCGTCGGTTCGACAAGTGTTCAATGAGCAGTTGAGCACCTTCTTGGGCTAGGATCTTGGTTAAACTGTGAGTAGTCTCGAGTCCCGTTAGATTTAAGTTACACTGGGCATACACTGGTCCAGCATCCAATTGTTTTACTACTTGCATGATGCTTACACCGGTCTTAGTATCTCCAGATAAAATCGTATGTTCTATAGGTGTGGCTCCTCGCCACCGAGGCAACAGGGAAGGATGTACGTTTACACATCCAAACCGCGGTGTCTTAATAACGCTTTCAGGGAGTATTTGCCCGTATGCTGCGACAACTAACAAGTCTAGCCCTGCTAACAAAGAAAGTTGTTTGGCAATATTTGGTGGGCTTCCTACCGATATATTGATAGACTCCGCAAAATCATGTACTGGTGTTTTACGGATACGTTGCCCGCGACCTGTAGGTTTCGGTGGTTGAGTGAATACAACAATAGGACAAAATTCGGTTTGGACTAAGGCAGCTAGAATTGAAACAGCAAAAGCTGGGCTACCGGCGAAGCCCAATTTAAGTTTTGTCAAGCTTATGCTGCTGCCTTCATTTTCACTAGTTTTCGCCGAATTCGAGATTGTTTCAACGTCGATAAATAGTCGACAAACAACTTACCATCAAGATGGTCGATCTCATGTAAGATACAAGCAGCTTCTAACCCTGACGTGGATTTGGTAAATGGTTTCCCATGAATATCGACAGCCGAAACCTGAATGGATTGTGCGCGATTAACTTTTTCGAAAAAGCCGGGTACTGACAAGCACCCTTCTTCGATTGTTTGAGCTTTTTCTTGGGTTTGAATTTCTGGATTAATGAATGTTTGTAGTGCCTGGTGGTCTTTGGATAGGTCAATCACAAGAACGCGTAGTGGAACGCCGACTTGAATTGCGGCAAGCCCGATCCCATTTTCGTGATACATCGTATGTGCCATGTTCTCGACCAGTGTTGCGAGATCGGCATTGAAATCCGTCACGGGTTTTGCAACCTGTCGTAATCTTGGGTCTGGATGGACTAATACTGAGAGTAACTGCATAAGCTTAGTGTGAGATTCGACGAAATGGAATTAAGTCGTTAAATCTCAAAAATCTTCATTATTTTATCCGTGAGGTGTGTCACAACGGGATTGTTCGTATTGACAATCGTAGTTACGCGCGATATTGCTTCAGATTTCAGCGATGTTTAACCGGTTACCACGAGGGCTATTTCAACCGAAAGCTCATTCGATCTGACTGGTTCACTAGATGTCTTTTGCCTCATGCACGACTTCTTCAGTATCTGCGGAACTTTCCGACTTTTTAGATAGGTACTGGACTCGTAATAAGGGAAACACAGAGATAATAGGACAGATTTTAGATTATTTAATTTAAAGGATTGTGTATTCTTTTTCTTCGCTGTTGGCGTTAAGGTCTATGGAGTTAGTCTTTTACCGTTTCAAGTAACTTGGGTTCGCTAAATACACATTTGACTTGCGGTTTCTAGTTCAAGCAGAGCCGATAAGCGATCGTTTAGGCCGTTGGGAAGTGACTAGCCACTTTGTAAATGTCGCGTGTTCATTACGAAGATGTCTATTGTTATAACTTGGTTGGTTTGACGGTTCAATCAAAGAGTGGATATTGTGTGTGACGACAGTGATTTCGATTATTGAGTACGGTCGGAACTTGTTTCATTAGTATTCTTCATCGTAATAGATATTCTTCATGTCCCACAAGGCAACGATTGGTGAGTGACTATAATATGGGTAAACAAACATTTCTATAATAATGTATATAAAATTCAATTTGTTTGTACGTTAAAAGAATGCCACATGTATTTGAGAGATTTGCAAGTTTCATTGTGAACAGTTTTGAACGTTGTGAACTACGCTACGTTTAATCAACCAAGTTTGATCTCAGAAATTACAACGAGTCTTAGTGAACACGACATACAAGAAACTAGCTCGTTATTGAGTCTGTCTGGTTCAAACTTAACCTTTGTTAAACAACAGAGTAGAAGATATTTAGGGTGTAAATATAAACTAGTCGGCTTCATCAAACAGATTTTAGATTTGCGTTGTGGTTCCTGGCGAACCTTCTGTGATATTTTCGCCGGTACCGGGGTGGTTGGTGCGGCAGTCAATTCGCCTGAGGTGAAGATCAAAAGTAATGACTTACTCCGATGCAACTATGTTTGCCTACAAACTTTTTTGGGTATGCAAAACAAGGTGTGTGATCAACTTGAACAACATTTAATTCATTTGAACAGTTTGAAGTGTAAAAAATCGGATGAAAACTATTTTTCTCAACATTTTGGAGGCACATACTTTTCACAGGAAAACGCAGTAAAGATTGGTGTAATCCGTGAAGAGATTGACAGTATCGCGAACGACGACAATGAAAAGGTCTTCCTCTTGTGTTCACTTCTGTACGCCGTAGATAAGGTAGCCAATACCGTCGGACATTACGATGCTTACCGAAAAAGTCTAGATTTGCAAAATCTCATCAACCTTCAGATTCCGTTAATAGATCCAAAGAAAAATCAAGGCAATCGAGTATATTGCGAGGATGCAAACAACTTAATCCGAAAAATCGAATGTGACGTTTTATACATAGATCCCCCCTATAACTCCCGCCAGTATTCGGATGCTTACCACGTTCTCGAGAATCTAGTGGAATGGAAAAAACCGGACGTGTATGGGAAAGCAAAGAAGATGGATAGATCGCACATAAAAAGTCTGTATTGCGTCAACGGCGCCCGTGATTCACTAGCCGATCTAGTTGAACAAGCCAATTGCGGTCATATTTTGCTCTCCTATAACAATACTGGTAGTTCACTAGATAACCGGTCTAATGCGAGAATAACGCAAGAAGAGATTATCCAAATTCTATCTGCAAAAGGAAAAGTAGAGGTATTCGAAACCCAACATCGCGCATTCACTACGGGGAACGGAAAATCTGACAACAATGTTGAGCAAGTCTTTTACTGTCGAGTAAAAAACCGATAGTGAAACCATGGTCGATTACCACTACGATTCGGAATCCATACCGGCTCAGAGATCTATTAGCAGTTTTAAAGACTATGGAAGGAAGAGTTTGGAATAAATTTACTCAAATTGAACTCCAGGTCAAGCTCATCCAGAATAGACTTTATGGATATAGGAACCGGCAGTTTTACAACGGTTTGTCTCCGTCACACGTGGAACTAATCGAAAATGATACCGAACCTCTAACACTAGAAGAGGCAAGAAATATTTTCCACGCGAAAAATTATGAAGATCCTCCTATGCGTGGTCGTCAATCGGTTAATCCTCTAAAAAAATTTGGCTTTGCAATTGCAGAACGAGATCGGAAGATTGAGGTTACAGAACTGGGAACTTGTTTCCTCCGTGAACCAGTTGATTTACAAGACATTTTTCTTCGAGTTTTCTTGAAATGGCAAATCCCTAATCCAGAGAATAACGTTACTTCGGCTCGAAAGTTTACAACATTAAACCATTTATTGGGACACTTCATCTTATTGACCGCGTAAACAATCTTGAAAAACAACAGGATCGAAAACCTAAGGGAATTAGTCGTGATGAATTTGCGTTGTTTGCTCCAGTCCTTGTCAACCATGATCAGATTTTCGATACCGCTCAACAAATAATTGAATTTCGGAATAGGCTGCAAGATGAACCGGTTAAGAATAGACTTAAAGTTTCAATAACGTATAAACTTGACCGATTGACAGAGTTTTTCGGTTCAACGTCTGAAAGTGCTCAGAAAAAGTTCGTGAAAAATTTGTTTGATTATGGCGATAACGCAATTCGGTATTTCCGTTTAACTGGTTTCATAAATATTCGAGGCAACGGGTTTTACATTGACTTAGAACCCCGTCGTTCCGTCGAGTTAGAGGCGCTCTTGAAGTCCGATAACGGTGAGTCAATTGAGTTTGCTAGCCGCGAAGTATTTCAGGATTTCATTTCGAATCCGTCAACTCCGAGTTTGCCCTGGGATACTGCTGATAAACATGAAGCAATCATTTTGAATCTCAGGAGTAGTATCCAAGACTTAGAACTTAAACTAAAGGAATCTATCAGTAGTACTCTGGATTATTCACTCATGACTACTGAAGAACGGCTAAATTACATAGCATCACTCCGTGAACGACGATTGAGTCTCATGGAGATATGGCAGCAAAGGCAGTCTAGGGATGTTGGAGAAATAAAATTATACATTGAAGCAATAAAAACATATTCGACTTTGAACAACGATCTATCCAGCTAGAAAAGTTTACAGCTCGAGGTATGTATGCGCTGAATGATGCGGTTCGGATTCAACCTAACTATCCCGTTGGTGATGACAATGAACCCACGTTTACAGCACCATCAAACAAACCGGACATCGAGTGTTTTTATGATGCTTTCAATCTCATTTGCGAAGTGACAATGCTAAGAAATAGAGATCAGTGGTACAACGAAGGCCAGCCAGTAATGCGCCATCTTCGAGATTTTGAAGACTTATACCCCGACAAACCTGCCTATTGCATTTTTATTGCGCCATCTTTACATCGAGATACCATGAACACTTTTTGGGCGGCTATAAAAATGGGTTATGAAGGGCGTCCCCAGAGGATTATACCCCTAACTACTAATCAATTTGCCGAATTATTGGTAGTTCTGTCTGAATTGATTATGATGAATTCAATTTTTTCTCACATTCAACTTCGCCGTTTGTTTGATGCAATTCTGGAAGAAACTAAGGACATTAACGACTCGCGAGATTGGATCAAGAAAATTCCAGCTGTTATAGCATGGTGGTCAGAGCAAGTAAAAAGTGAGCCTGCAAACTAATTTCATACATCACGGAAACTGCGTAGAAATTCTTGCCGATGTGATTCCGGCAGAAGTTATCGACCTTGTATTCGCCGATCCTCCTTACAACCTATCAGGTAATGCCTTGAAATGGGAGGAAAACCAGACCGGGGGGCCTTGGTTCATGGTTAACGAGAGTTGGGATTGTATGGAGTATCCAGATTTTGTTGACTTTACAAAACGTTGGCTTGAGTTGTGTTTTCACGTGTTGAAACCGGGAGGGTCAATCTACGTATCGTGCAGCTATCACAACCTTGGTGAAATCCTGACAACCCTCAAAGGAATAGGTTTTGGCGTGAATAACGTGATCACGTGGTACAAAACCAATGCGATGCCTAATATGACCCGACGTACATTCACACATAGTACAGAATTTGTCGTGTGGGCTGTCAAGGGTAGAGGTTGGTGTTTCAACTACGATGTTTTAAGAGACATTAATCCTGAGAAACAGAAGAATGGCCAGTCTAAACAGATGCGCGATCTCTGGAGTATTCCGCTCGTACAAGGTAAGGAACGGTTACGAGCAGAAACGGGAAGGGCACTCCATCCAACACAAAAACCAGAAGAGTTGCTCAGACGAATAATACTCGCTAGTTCAAATACAAACGATATTGTCTTAGATCCTTTTTTGGGGACAGGAACCACCTCCTATGTTGCACAAAAGTTAGGAAGAAGATGGATTGGAATAGAAAAAGAAGCAAAGTATGTCAAACTCGCACAAGATAGAATGAATAGCGACGAGAAAGAACTATATGATTGCGTTCCGGATGTTGTCCCTTAAACATCTCATAGTTTCTCAACACGAGTCCTAAAGGTCGGCTGAAATACATCGCGCATCAACAGAACACGCTACAACACCTTAAAACATTGAGTTATAGCCGGGAGGCCGTCCCGTCGCTTAGAACGAAGTTGTACGTACTAACTTGCCTGTGCGACGGGTTTTAGAATTGATTTGATACTTTTGACGAGCGTCAAAAACGGGTTACTCAATCATCTAAAGCGTCTTTCGTGGTCCGAACAATAACTGACGCCACTTTGTAAGGATCGGCATTCGAGGCAGGCCGACGATCTTCTAATCTACCTTTCCAACCGTCTTCTACCGTAGCAACTGGGATTCGAATCGAAGCACCACGATCATAAAGCCCATAAGTGAATTGGTCGATCGACTGTGTTTCATGTAACCCGGTTAGACGTTGTTCGTTATCGGCACCGTACACATCTATATGTCGACGAATATTGCGACCAAACTCCTCACAGATTTTGGTAAACAGCGATTCATCGCCCTTAGAACGCATAACACCATTCGAAAAGTTGGCGTGCATGCCGGAACCATTCCAGTCGGTTTGACCTAATGGTTTAGGATGCCAATTGATTCCGTATCCCCACTTCTCAGCATTTCGTTCAGCCAAGTAGCGCGCGACCCACGTTTGGTCGCCGGCACTTTTCGCACCTCTGGCGAAAATTTGGAATTCCCACTGACCAGCGGCGACTTCTGCGTTGATACCTTCGACATTAATGCCAGCTTCAAGACACTGATCCAAGTGATCTTCGACACATTCACGTCCGAAGTTATTTTCCGCGCCTACCGAACAATAATACGGTCCCTGTGGTCGCGGAAAGCCTTTAACGGGGAAGCCAGGGGGTAAGGAGGTCTCAAGATCCCACAGAAAATACTCTTGTTCAAATCCAAACCAAAAGTCATCGTCGTCGTCATCAATAAGCGCGCGCCCGTTAGAATCGTGTGGTTCGCCGTCAGCATCGAGAACCTCCGTCATAACAAGAAAACCATCTTTTCGCGCCGGATCGCGGAAGATAGCGACCGGACGTAGGATTAAGTCGGAGGTGCTCCCTTCTGCTTGGGCGGTTGAACTACCATCGAATGACCAATCTGGACAAGACTCAAGACGTCCATCAAAGTTAGTTTCGATGCGGGTTTTGCTACGGAGACTCTGTGTGGGTACATATCCAT
>VXYV01000100.1 GCA_009845835.1 Gammaproteobacteria bacterium
GTATATTTGTTACGTTGGATATTCTAACAAGAAACTCTTGGTAACCCAGTTTATACCGACGAACGAAATCTCAAAACTCTAGGAGTTACAAAAATCTCTTTCACATTTCGACAACCTCAAAAGAGTCAAGGAACGGAAATCATGAGTAAAGTAAGTGTTTGCACGAATCTTAAAACGTCAGGATGTCTTTCTTCAATCAGAGCCGTAATCGCCACAACTATTTTGTTTACGTTTTATAGCATGAGCGCTATGGCAGAGCACTCTAATTGTGCTGATTGGGGAGATACAGACACCCAATTATTGCAACTCGAAATCGGTGAGACTAAGAAATTTCAACTTCCGAAAGCTGAGGTAGCAGAGAGTGCTCCATCCTGTGTCACTTCGGCCGATGATTTACAGTATGAAGTTACCCGTAGTAGTGATCCAGTCCTGCCGTCAGGCTTCACCTTTGACGAAGATGAAGTTTCGATATCTGGTTGTTCTACAACCGAAATACGGAGTTATCGCTTCGACTTGGTTGCGAAAGGGCCGGACGAATGTAGTTGCGAATCGTCCTCTATCGAAGCGTTGATTCGGGTCAAACCAAGTGCGAGTGAAAATGAAACAGGCGTTACCTGTCCTACAGACGCCACAGCTACCGAAGAAGATACAGTAGCACTGGATCAAACTCCACCGATGGCACCATGGTATGGCTGGGAGCAGGTTGAAATTGGCGAACGATGGACCCAAACTGTCGGTTTTGATGAAAGTGATCAAGGTGCCCGGATTACCTATTCGGCACGTTGTACCGGCGAGTATGACTTAGCCGAAAACTATGTCGACGTGTGTCCATCCAAGCTTCGAAACTTTGATATCGCTACCTACGACGGTGGTGTCACTTACGTGACGAAAGTCATTCCAAAGGATCGCGGGTTGATTGGAATTTATCGAATCCGGGTTACGGCGCGCAAAGAAGACGTAACACGTTCCTCTGCGACAACGGTGATTCTGGAGGTGCATGGTAATGACCCCGTCCCAGAACCCCCCACCATGACTGCACCTGAACCACAGACGATCAGGATTGTTTGGGATGTAGACGCCGATCGTAAGCGATATATAACAGGATATGATCTCGAGTTTCGGCGGGAAGACCGTACGGGTCAGACTAGAAGTTTTGAGTTAGTCCCTGAGACAACAAGTATCACAATCAGCGACCTCGCCGTAGACACTAAATATGAAGCGAGAATACGTTATCGCGGTGGCGATTGGTCTGATTGGGCTGAAGTGTTTACACTCGGTAACGACGCCCCTAGTTTCGATAATGCTTCTTACGAGTTTTCGTTGGACGAAAATGTATCCGGTAAAGAAGAACGAATAAGGTTAGGTAAGGTTACTGCAACTGACCCTAACGCGGGAGATGAGGTAACGTATGAAGTCGAAGCGACTGAACGAGACCGGTTTTCCATCACAAAGAAAGGTGGCACCTTGTACTATATTGGTAGCGGCGAAGATCACGAATCTACTCCGGTTATCAATGTTACGATCACCGCAACCGGCGGCGAAGGGGAACGCGCGTTGTCAGCTACGGTTTCTGTAACCGTGAATATCCTAAATGTCTCCGAACCAATTTACTTTGCCGACGATGCCGAGATCGTGTTCGAAGAAGATTTTGAAGTCGGAACCTACGTTGAGATTCAATTACCGAGGGCAATCGGTGGAGACGGCTCACCTCGATACACCGTTGACCCCGATCTACCCGACGGTTTAAGCGTTGGTTCCGGTTCAGGAATCTTGCGTGGTACTCCAACCGAACCATCGCCACGAACCGAATATACCTATACCGCGACGGATGAAGAAGAAGAAAGTGTATCTCTCGAATTCGAGTTACGAGTGTTTGGTGCAAGTCCTAAACCACCAACAGATCTAGAGGTCTTAAAAGAAGATGCGAAAAGTATTACGATTGAATGGGCGAATCCGAGTAGTCCGTTCATCACTATAGTCTCCCATCGTATTGAACATCGCAAGAAAGGGGCGATAGAATGGATCTCAGATTCAATTGAAGCATTTGCTACTACTTATACCATCGAGGGTCTAACGCGAGACACGCTTTATCAAATTCGCGTAAAAAATGTTGCCGATACAGGATATGTAGCGACCTCTAGTACGCTCGAAGCTTCCACGGATCCCTACGACTTACCTAGCGAACCACGAAACGTTCGCGTATCCGATCAGCAAGTCGATTCATTGACCATTGCCTGGTCTCCTCCAGCGGATTCAGGTGGGCGAAATATTGCCGTCTATGATGTAAGGTACCGACAAGAAGGTACCGAAGAGTGGACCGAAGAAGAAGTACGTGGGAGTACCTCACTCACGATCGATAACTTGACAATCGGAACGACCTACGAAGTACAGGTTCGGGCCGTTAATAGTGTTGGCGCTGGACCCTGGACAGAAGTGTTGTTGGCAATGACTGCTGCTCATACACCTCCCGAAAAACCTCGTAATCCACGCATAACCGATCGAGAATTTCGTTCATTATCCGTATCGTGGTTAATACCCTTGGATGACGGAGGTTCGCCCATCACTTCCTACGATATTCGGTATCGCAAACTCATTGACGGAGAATGGGAACAGGTCAAGAGTTCGGACACCGAAGTAACACTCTCAAATCTTGAGGTAGGCACTCAGTACTTAATCCAAGTACGTGCAGTAAACGCGATTGGCGAAGGCGACTGGACTGACACTTTATCCGCACGGACACTCATTAACCATCGGCCAGTTTTTGACGCCGGTACAACTATACCTGATCAAGTTTATACCTTCGAGGAACCCATTCCTACTTTACAATTGCCTCGCGGAAGTTCAGGAAACGGGTTGCTTTCTTATTCATTCAGTCCTGATCTTCCGAAGGGATTACGTTTTAACGGAGTCGAACTACAGTTGGTGGGTACTCCCACTGAAGTTCAAGAAACCACGATGTATCAATTCACTGTCTCTGATTCAGATGAATTCACCGACGACGACTCATCAACGCTCGAATTTTCGATCACGGTCAATGCAAACACCCCATTAGCTCCGGCCATCCAAGTTTCGAACATTGGCTACGAGGATGCACAAGTGTCTTGGGCTGAACCGAATAATCGCGGCGCCGAGATCACATCCTATGAAGTAGAACTGAGAGAAATGGGAACTACAACCGCCCGGACGCTGTCGACGACTACCACGTCTACTGCATTAGGAGATTTGATACCAGTCACACAGTATGAAGTTCGCGTTCGTGCGGTGAATAGTATCGGTCCCAGCGACTGGTCAGCTTGGGTAGCCTTCACTACGACCAAGGTACCAGCCGAGATTCGTTCCCGACCGCTGTTATATGCCTATGACTTAACGGGTAGCGATCTTGGTAGCTCCGCTGTCGAGTTGATTGGTGCTAGAGCAAGACCAACCATAGGATTACAAGAAGATTCTGAATACGAACCACCCTATTTCTTCCAGTTAATACAACCATTCGGAGCTGCTGGCGGTAGATTACCTCGCTTGAGCGACATTAGGCTAAACCAAACGGGGATAATGGAGAACCTAGTTTGGTCAATCTGGGGTGGACTCGAGAATTCCTCAAGTGAGGCTAACTATGAAGATTCAATTGATAATCTCAGTGTGACGGTACCTATCGAAAGTAGCCATTCGAATGCGTGGTTGGGTGCTGAGATTGGGTTTTCAACTGAAGTTCGTTTTGGTTTAGCTGTTTCGCGAAACTCCTCGACCGTCGAAGCGCACAGGGTAATCCGAGGTTCGAATCAAGTCGCGGATGAGGTGGATGAGGTCGAATTAACCGTTACCAGTATATACCCTTACCTAGTTGGATCAATATTAGAACAATTTGTCGCATGGGGGACGATTGGTCGAGGTTCTGGCTCTTCGACACTCACGGACAAATGGGGCGAACTGGCTGACATCGATTTGACTTCTTCGGTGATTGCTGCAGGTGCAAGATTTAATTTGGATAACGAAAATTTAACTGGTGTCGCGGTAATTAGTGACTATTTCCAAGCAACAGTCGAATCTGAAGCCTTCGACGAGATAGATATTGAACTTTCATCCGAAGTTCGTCGGTTACGCGGTGGCGCTCAAGGGAGATGGTTTATCGATAGTGAAACAATCGATTTGGTACCTACCGTTGAACTACTTGGTCGGTTCGAAAATGGTGGTGTCGCTGATGGTACTAATATCGACTTAGGGGTTGGTCTTGATGTCCTACTTAATGCAAACTGGGGTATTGACATTCGCGTGCGATCCGTGCGTTCCATGGAAGAAGAGCAGTACAGCTCGAGCGGCTTTGGGATTACCCTACGCCGGGAGTCTGCAACCGATGACAATGGAATGACGCTTAGTCTCCAACCAGCTTTAGCGACTGAATTGTCTAGTTTTGGCTCGCTACAGCTCGATGAAGACTTCTTGTTAAGCCAAAGTTTGACAGACAGTGCAGATGGAACCAGATTACTATGGTCATATCGTTTTCGTTCCCCTAATGGTCTAGCACAATTTGAACCATACAGTTCCTTCACACAAGAAGAACAAGCGAATCGCTACGAATTCGGTATGCGATGGAGTAAATCCCCCGGCCAAAACAGAAATCTCAATATCGATTTCTCTTCGCTAGCGATTGACCGTCAAATGAACTCAAACTTGTTTGAGTGGCGAGTTCGCTTCGGATTGCGCTTTTAACAGACTTTTAATCGAAGGTGTCGAACAGATATAAGGAGAGGTTACTCGCCCATCTTTCGCCGCCTTAATCGGCTTGATCGCGGAATAACGCTGGTATCTCCGTCGATGCTAGTTTGCGGGTCGAACCGCCGCTAACTTGTGTACGTAGTCCGACAACACTTTGGTCTTCACCTTGCTCTGCCGATTCATCGGAAGCAGAAGAAGCAGGATTATTTCGAGCAGTGAAACGATCAATTGACGCGACTCCTTGTTCACTTATATGTTGTACAACGTCGCCCTCATAGTCGCTATAGCCTGCTTTTCGCGTTCGATCAACACCTGTCAGTAACAGTGTAAGTTCTAGCTCTTCGCCCATACTCGGGTCATCGACAATACCAGCATAAACACCGCCAGATTCACCCATCATGTCGTGAAATAACTTCATGATGCTACGAACTTCGTCAAAACTCATCTGATTCGCACGAATGTTGTACAAAACATTACGTACCCCTGACAAATTAGTGTCTTCCATTAACGGACAATGCAACGCGGCCTGAACTGCACTTTCGGCACGATTTTGACCAGTGGCAATTCCCTTACCAATCAAAGTGATACCAGCCCCATTCGCGGTAAGAACCGACTCAACATCTTTGAAATCTAAATTCCATAAACCATGTGAATTGATTACGTTCGCAACTCCTGTTACACAGTCAGCTAAATACTGATTCATATGGTTGAAAGCTTCCGTAAAAGGTACGGCCCCGTCAATCACCTTACTCAACTTGTCATTGGGAATCGACACCAAGGAATCGACAATATTGTGTAGTTGTTTCACACAATACTCAGCGTTTTTCTTGCGAATGTTCTGTTCTTCAACCATCGGATGTGTGACTATCGCGATAGTCAAGGCATCCTTGTCCTTCGCAATTTGGGATATGACGGGTGTCGCGCCTGACCCAGTTCCACCACCTAAGGTCGTAATGATAAAAACTAAGTTCGCATCGCCAATGGCATCTTCGATCTCGGAGATCGACTCTTTAGCTGCAGCTTCACCGACAACTGGATCCATCCCAGCGCCTAGTCCTCGCCGGCGAGAAGTGCCAAGCGGGAGTTTTTGTACTGATTCAGGGACGGCACACAAGTCTTGGATGTCGGTGTTGGCAACCATTAGTTCGACACCGCGCAATTGTTGGTCAGCCATGTAGGTCAGGACATTACCTCCACCCCCCCCAACTCCAATAACTTTAATGATGGCTGGAGGTGCCACATCATCTTCATTTTCTGAAGGTTCAAAGTTAAACGACGATTCTCCCTTGGTCGGAGATTCGTTAGGTACGGAGAAGTTAAACTTTTCAGTTTTGTGTTCAGATTCTTCCATGATAGTTCCGTAGTTGTGGTTAAAAGGTTTTACGTATCCAACCCTTCAATGCATTGAAGGGATTAGAAGTGCCATTAATTTGTTCAGCTTTATCGTTTGAACTCAATATCTTCTGCGAACGTACCGCCCAGACCAAAAGACCAGTACAAGTTGTGTAGGCTGTACTGTGATGAAAATCATCTAAGCCAACAAGATTTTTTGGCTTTCCGTTTGATACAGGTAAGTGAAAAACCTCCTCAGCGAGTTCTACGATTCCTTCCATGTTAGCGGCCCCACCGGCGAGAATAATACCTGAGCCTAAGCGTTCCATCGATATCTGTGCTTCTTCCAATGAATCTTGGACAATTTTAAAAATTTCTCGATAGCGTGATTCAACAACCGCAGCTAAAGTTTGTCTTGGTATTTGGGTTGAAGGACGATTTGCTACTCCTTGCACATGGATTGTTTCTTCTTTATCAGTGAGTTCTTGAAGGGCGCAAGCATACTTAATTTTTATCTGTTCAGCATGCTGCGCTGGTGTTCGAAATGTCATCGCGATGTCACGAGTCACGGAATCACCTGCCATCGGCACGACGTGGGTGTGTCGAATCGCGCCATCAGCGTAAACTGCTACATCGGTGGTGCCTCCACCAATATCGAGCAAACATACACCGAGTTCTCGTTCATCATTCGACAAGATGGAAGCTGCTGAAGCGAGTGGTTCTACCACAATTTCGCGTACCGTGATATCGCAGCTTGTAACACACTTGGTCACGTTCAGCAGGGCGTTTTTCGCACAGGTAATAAGATGGACATTCGCGTCCAATCGTGTTCCAGACATACCTAATGGTTCACGAATACCTTTCTGCCAATCAATGACATATTCCTGAGGGATTACGTGTACGACACATTCGTCGTTACTCAGTGGAATAGCTTTTGCTGACTCTAGTGCAAGTTCAAGTTCAATTTCACTAACTTCCCGCGAACGAATTGGTGAATTTCCCTGAGAATTGATCGATTTGATATGTTCACCATTGATTGAGACATAAGCAGAAGTGATTTGTCTATCAGCTAATTGTTCTGCTTCGACGATAGCC
The DNA here is from genome assembly GCA_009845835.1 of Gammaproteobacteria bacterium. Classification (GTDB taxonomy): domain Bacteria; phylum Pseudomonadota; class Gammaproteobacteria; order Pseudomonadales; family Azotimanducaceae; genus Bin55. The sequence goes on from VXYV01000100.1 coordinate 7,138, forward strand.
GCTCTCAGTGCGGTCACGGCAGCTTCGATATTAACAATTAACCCATGTCGAATTCCAGTACTGCTGGCGCTGCCAATGCCAATTACTTCTACGGTGCCATCATTGTGTAACTTGCCTATACTCGCCGACACGGTGGATGTACCAATGTCTAGCCCAGCAAGTATATTGTTATTTTCTGTGCTCATTTCTACGTCCTTGTCAAAACTCGCGAAGATTAGTCTCCGTCTCTAGTTGCGTCAGAGCTTTCATAATGACTAATCACGTTATTTGCTTCCTGCTTTATTGCCACCCCGTGTTCATATCGTGCATCAGCTTTTACGGTTGTATTAGATTTTAACTTTGTTAGTTTTGTATACACTGTCAAAAATCGATCCAATCGATGTTCTAGTTCGTCGCGCCCAAGTAATACAGAGTCGCCATTCACTAACACAACGTTCCAACCCTTAATTGTATGTTCAAATTCAGAAACTGCAATACCCGATTCGGCAAGTCTAGTGCGTATTAGGTCTAAGATTTGTGCGTCGGTTTTAGCTTGTTCATCATTTTCTAATCCCGTTAATGTCGGTAACTTGTTTTCTCCTGTACTCGATTGTGATATGACATCCCCCACAACTGTTAGTACAGTACCTTCATCTAGGCGAGCCATTGCTTGTTTTGCACCGACCTCTATGTGTAAGACGTTTGCCACCGTGCGCCACACCTTCACATCTTTCGTCCATGGTAGTTCTTGTACGGATTCAGCAACTTCAAGAGCTGAGATCAGCAAACTACCAGAATTTGACGACTGTTCAATCAACGATTCGATGTCCTGTTGTCTTTCCGCTTCCATCACACCATGTACGACCACTTGTAATGGTTGGTTAGAGACGTAAAACCAACCCAGGAGACACACCGTAGCAACCGCAATACCGAAAATGAGTCCGCCGAAAAATTTAAGTACTGATTTCATGTGCATTTTGACTTCAATAAGTTAGAAATAGTGTCGATATTTCCGGCACCTTGGATACATACTACATCTGAATCGTGTACCAATCGCAAAACTAGTGCATGTGCATCCATCGGTGAACTGGCAAAATGAACTGATATCTGACTCTTCTGTTGTAGTGCTTCGACTAAATCCTCAGTTTTAGCGTCATTGATCGGTTCTTCACCAGCCGCATAAGTTTCAACCATTACCAACAGATCCACGCAACTCAAGACAGCAACAAAGTCATGAAAAAGATCTCGAGTACGAGTATATCTGTGCGGCTGATATACCATAAATAAACGGCGCGTTTTGAACAACAACCGAGTCGTTTCAATAACATGTCGAATTTCAACTGGATGATGTCCGTAATCGTCGATGAGTGTAAAAATTTGTGTCCCGCAAACCAATTCACTGATTTCGAATCGACGACTAATTCCTTGAAATTTTGCTAGTCCATCAACGATATGTTGATCGGAAACTCCTTCGTCGGTAGCTATCGCCACGGCACCTAGTACATTTCGTACGTTTTCGATCCCAGGCAAGCAGGTCTGTACCGTCAGTGGAAGGTACGGTGGGGGCCGGACTACATCAAACACACATTGGGTTTGCTCATACCGTATATTTTCCGCTCGATAATTCGCTTCTGGATGAACTCCATAAGTAATCATAGGTCGGCTAATACGATCGATAATCTGTTGTACTCCAGAATCATCTAAACAAACAACTGCTAAACCGTAAAACGGTAAACGATGTACGAACTCAACGAAGGTATCCAACAAGCGAACGAACTCATGCTCATAGGTACCGAGATGATCCGCATCGATATTACAAATCACAACTACTAATGGATTCAATTTGAGAAATGACGCATCACTTTCATCAGATTCAGCTATAAGGTATCGACTCCCCCCTAACTTAGCATTTCGCCCTTCGCTCTTTAGCAAGCCACCGATAATATAGGTTGGGTCAAGACCGGCTTCTTGAAAGATGCATGTAATTAGACTAGTTGTCGTCGTTTTCCCATGGGTACCAGCCACGGCTATCCCATATCGATGACGCAGTAACTCGCCAAGCATTTCGGCACGCGCGACTATTGGTATTTGATTGTTGTGTGCATACTGAACTTCAGGATTCGTCTTTGAGATTGCCGTAGAAGTAATCACAACATCTGCATCGGATGCGTTTTCGGCGCGGTGGCCAAGTGTAATCGTTACACCTAAATTGCGTAAACGATCTAAAGTGCTCGAGTGTACTAAATCTGATCCCGTAACCCGATATCCTTCGTTTAGTAGTACTTCGGCAATACCGCACATGCCGGCACCACCAATTCCAACGAAGTGCAGATTTTGTACCCGCCGCATTCGAAGCGAACTCAATGAATAGGCGTCGTTCATCGTAGTCATTGTTACTTGTTCAAATTCTTATTTTTAGCTTCTACTGCTTGTATTTCACTGTACGCGCGGCAAACCAAGGCTAGTAATCCAGCACAAACGATGAGACTGTTACCACCAAAACTGAGAAACGGCAAGGTCAAACCTTTAGTTGGTAACGCCCCCATAGCGACTCCAGCATTGATCAGAATCTGAATCCCCAACATTAACCCGGCACCGTAAGAAATAAAACCAGCAAATCGCTGTTCCATCGCAAGAGCGCGTTTGGCGATGGCAAAACATCGAAAAACCAACCATATGAGAAGACAGAGTACCAGAGCGCCACCGAAAAATCCTGTTTCCTCTACAATCATGGAAAAAATGAAGTCATTGTGCGGTTCTGGCAAATACAAGAGTTTTTGGATACCATCACCAACTCCGACACCTGTGAACTCTCCACGCCCAAAACCAATTAACGATTGAGTCAGCTGATAACCTTCATCTTGCGCATGAGTCCAAGTGTCAACGTAAGCAATAATGCGATCGCGTCGGTGGTAACCTATGTAAAGTAATCCCACCGAACCAATCAGTCCGAGTATAGATAAATCTCGATAGCGTACATTGGCTAAATACATCATGCCTAATACGACTAGTCCGATCAGTACAGCAGACCCAAAATCAGGTTGAAAAAAGAACAATAGTAGCACTAGCCCAACCCACACGGGAAGTTTCATTGCTGCTAAAGTTGAAGTTTGAACCTTATCGTGTGCTCGCGCCAAATGGCCGGCGACATAAATTGGGATCAAAAATCTAGCGATTTCCGATACTTGCAGAGTAAACACACCGAGATCGATCCATCGGCGTCCACCACCAGCAACAACTCCAATCCATGGCAAGAGAACGATTAGGGCAAGTACTAACGTCACAAAATAAATGGGGATGTGAGTTCGTTCAAATAACTCTAAAGGTACAAACAAGATCGCCGCGAACGCACATACAGCAAGAACAAGGTACACGGAATGTCGAATCGTGTATGCGTTAACAATACCATCGGTCTGATAAATCGTTGCACTACCGACCGCAACTAAACCCAAAGTAGCTAACAACAAGCTAAGACACACGGTTTGAAAATCAAGTTGGATCTTCATAATGCAGAACTCCGCACGAGTTGTTCAAAGATTCGTCCGCGTTCTTCGAAATTCGCGAACATATCTGTACTTGAACATGCTGGCGCAAGCAACACTGTATCTCCCGATTGAGATAACTCGCGGCACTGTTGTATTGCTTCCGCTAATGACGACGCCATCGAATAAGGCGCGGAATGTACATGTTTGGCAATACGATGAGAATCTGCACCAAATAGCAGTGTGTGCGACACGTACTGATCAATGGTAGCACCTAAAATTTCGAAATGACTACCTTTTGCAGTACCTCCCGCTATCAGGATTAAGTTATTACCAAAGAGACGATTCGCGCGGATGGAAGCTACTGCAGCAGCGACATTGGTAGCTTTGGAATCATTTACGTATTTCACTCCATCGAACACGCCAACCACTTGCGCGCGATGCGGTAAACCACCAAAGCTAGCGGCCACGCTTCGTATTTTTTCCATTGACGCACCGAAGATGTGTGCAATCGCGCTAGCAACAAGCAAATTTTTTAGGTCATATTCATTCTGCAAGGCGATCTCGTGCCGGGAAATTTGTTGTCCGTCCACGACGATAGCATTATCCTCCATGCACCAAGTGTGATTTTGATTGAGTGCAATAAAGGGAACACCTTCTGGTGGAGTCGTGTATGCTTCGGTGCTGTCAAAAACTGCTAACTTACATTTCTTGTAGATACATTGTTTAGCAGCAATATACTCTTCCATACTTCGATGGTGATCTAAATGATCCATCGATACATTCAAAACGCAAGCCGCATCAAATTCTGCCGGTTTAGAACGCTCGAGTTGAAAACTTGATAACTCAAGGATGTATCCGCTAGCTTCGAGACTCAATGCTTCCAACGCCGGAGTACCAATATTTCCGCACGCGACAATTCCTTTGTCGGAAAGCATGGCTTGCAGTAGTGCAACCGTCGTACTTTTACCGTTAGTACCCGTGATGGCAATTACTGGGACCTTGACCTCATCCATGAACAAATCAAGGTCACCAAGTACTGGTATATTTCGAAGTTTTGCTAATTGGAGAAGCGTGTGCGACATTGGAATACCGGGACTAGCGATTATGCGCGACACCTGGGATAAAACCTTGTTGATTTGCTTAGGTGGTACGACCCGCACATTCGGATACGTCGAGCGCAGCTGTTGTAATCGAGGTATAAATTGCGAGTCTCGTCCTGAACGAGTATCGCAAACTAAAACGGCCCGTTTGTTGTGGAGAAACTCAACAACAGAGTAACCTGTTACCCCTAATCCCATGACTAAATCGACTGGCTGTTTCATCTTAGCTTTAACATTGACAATCCAACTAAGACTAGCATAAAACTGATAATCCAGAAGCGAACGATAATGCGCGGTTCTGGCCACCCCTTGAGTTCAAAGTGATGGTGTAGCGGAGCCATTTGAAATACTCTTCGCCCTGTCATTTTGAAACTTGCGACTTGTAATACAACTGAAGCAGACTCCAGTAGAAAGACACCACTCATAATCAACAAGACAACCTCATGGCGTACTAGTACGCCTACCGTACCTAACGCGGCACCAATTGCTAAAGCACCTATGTCCCCCATGAAAACTTGCGCAGGATACGCGTTGAACCAAAGAAATCCAAGACCAGCGCCGACCAATGCCCCACAGAAGATGGCTACTTCACCCATGTGTGGTACGTATGGAATCTTAAGGTAGTCGGAAAACTCAACATGTCCTACCAAGTAAGCAATGAGTCCCAAAGCTGCCGCAATCATAACGCTTGGTAGGATAGCTAAACCGTCGAGACCATCAGCTAAATTCACTGAGTTACTCATACCAACGATCATCAGATACGTGAGAAAAATGTATACCAGTCCCAAGGGGATAACAACTTCCTTGAATATTGGGATGATCAGTTCAGTTTCCGCTGGTACGGTTGCTGTATAAAACATCGTACAGGCGATCGCTAAACCTAATACAGACTGTAGCGCTAACTTTAGTTTGACCGATAATCCTCGCTGTTGTCGCATTTTTTTCAGGTCGTCAATCAAACCGATGAGTGCAAACCCAAACAGTGCAAACACAATGATCCAAAGATGACGATTTGCAAGATCTCCCCACAACAACGTAACGATGACTACCGAAAGCACGATCATTAGACCGCCCATCGTTGGTGTGCCCGCCTTTTGTTGATGAGTTGCTGGTCCATCTTCTCGAATCGTTTCGCCGATATTGCTTTCTTCAAATTGTCGAATGACGAGAGGACCAATAAAAAGTGTGAGCAACAATGCCGTAATTGAACTTACGATTGTGCGGAACGTCACATATTCGAACACATTGAAGAATGAAAAATACTGTTCGAGATAGGTTGTCAACCAAACTAGCATAAGACGGTACTCCGTAACGTCTCGATAATGGTTTGACGATCACTATAGGGTACCTGTTCACCCTCAATGTCTTGATAATCTTCGTTTCCTTTACCGGCAATCAGGACGGTGTCGTACTCGTCGGCAAAAGCTAATGCTTCCTGAATTGCTCGCGACCGGTCTAACTCAATTACAACACCATTGTGACGTGTGAATCCACCCAAGACATCTTCAATGATGGCTACTGGAGATTCAAACCGTGGATTGTCGGTCGTTATATAAACTCGATCAGCATATCGTTCGGCTACGGCTGCCATTTCTGGTCTTTTACCACGGTCACGATCACCCCCGCAGCCAAACACGCATAAAAGTTTGCGTGGAGTACGTTTTTTCAGAGAATACAAAACCGTTTCGAGGGCTGCAGGAGTATGGGCATAGTCCAAAACAACTTTCGGTTGATTCTCGTCGGAGATCAATTCCATACGACCAGGAACCTGTGGTAGCTGTTCCATCTTTTCAACCACAGTTTCAATGTCTTGTTGATAAAACAGAGCAACTAAGAGAAGTGCGGCCGAGTTGGTAATAGAAGCTTCAATACAAAAAGGAAGTTCAAATGGAAATTCGCCCCAGTCGCCTTGCCAGACTCCACTAAACCCAGTTGCTGTAGATTTGATATTTCGCCAGCGCAACTGCGCATCTTCGCTCGTCCCATACGACCAACAGAGTCGGTCATGTGCACGTAATTGGCTAGCAATTGATTGACCAATTGGATCATCAATGTTGACAATACCACAGCGTAGATTTGGATGTTGAAAGAGCTTCTTCTTCGCATTTGCGTACTCAGACATATTGGCGTGGTAATCTAAGTGATCTCGAGATAAATTTGTGAACACGGCACAATCAAAACGCACATTATTTACTCGGTCCTGAACCAGTGCGTGCGAACTCACTTCCATTGCCACACGGGAAAATCCTTCTTGTAGGAGTTGACTCAAATTCTGCTGAACTAGAATCGAATCGACAGTTGTTAGTTCACTTGGTCGCAATGATGGTGGTTGTCCCCAACCCAAGGTACCCATACAGGCAGTTTCAAGTAGTAGACTTGCAAGTCCGTACGCGATTGAAGATTTACCGTTGGTACCTGTGATACCAATAACATTTATTGCATTCGAAGGATTGTTGTAGAACCGCGCGGCAATCTCACTTTGAACTTTTCTGACGTTGGCAAAGTGTAGCCACGGTACAGAAACGTTTGCTGGTGCAGCACGATCACCAATGATCACCGTGGCGCCCTGTCTAATCGCGGAGTCGACGTAATCGAAACCATCCAGAAAGTGACCTTTGTATGCAAAAAACACATTGTCCGGACGGACTCGCCTAGAATCATTGGTTAATCCAGTAACCTTTACATTTGGTACGTTCGTACCGTCGATTAACTTCCTAAGAGGTATCGCCATTCCATCCCCTCTCCGTGTGTGGGACTACGAGTTGTAAGGCATGTTTCACAATTCGAGAAAAAATCGGAGCCGCTACACCACCACCTGAAAATACTTCACCCTTTGGTTCGTTCACGACGATTACCGCGACAATTTGAGGTTCATCCACCGGGACAATACCGACAAACCAAGCAATATGCCTAGTATCGTCATACTGACCGTTTGTAATTTTGCGAACTGTACCAGTTTTTCCTGCTACTGCAAAACCTTCAACGGAGGCACCAGGTGCAGTTCCAATGGGAGATACCACGCCCCGCAGAATATTTAAGATTTCCTGCACATCAGCTGGGAAAAAAATCTGCTTTCGAGGTTCCTGAGGCTCGACGTCATTGCGTAAAATCGTTACTGGAGTTTTCTGACCGCCCGACGCGAGAATCAAGTATGCGGACGCAAGCTGTAGCGGCGATACACTAAGGCCGTAACCAAAAGCTAACGTTACACGACCGATATCGCGTTTGAGTTCTTCCTGTCGTAATGACCCAGCTGCTTCATGTGGTAGTCCACTATGTGGCCTTTTCGCGAATCCCGCGCGCAACAACACATCAGAAATTTCGGTTTCGCCCAGGGTCAAAGCAACTTTGGCAATCCCCACCTGACTTGATTTAACTAGTACTTTTTCTAAGGTTAGAGTACCGTAATCTCTTGGATCTTCCACCAGTTTTTGATCGACATAGAGATGTCCCGGCGAGGTGTTTATGACCGAACTAGCACGAAAATGTCGGCTTTCAAGCGCCGCGAGTGCTGAAAAGGGTTTAATGGTCGAGCCCGGTTCATACACATCTTTAATAGCTCTATTACGCATGCGTAACGGATCCCGATCAGTGAGATCATTGGGATTAAAAGTCGGGAAATTAGCCATTGCCAGTATCTCGCCGGAGGCAACTGACAAAACCACTGCAGAAGCTGAAACTGCCTTGTATTGGAAGACTGCTTCGCGCACGGTACGATAAGTCAAATACTGTAGTCCGAGATCAAGTGTCAAAGTGATGTCTTGACCAAAAACCGGCGGTTCAGAGAGTTCGAGATCACGTAATTCACGACCTTCGCGATCGCGTAGAACTCTTCGTTTACCCGGTCGGCCGCGTAACGCTTGATTCTCTGCGGCTTCTAGCCCCTCTATGCCATCGCCATCAATGTTGGTGAATCCGACGACGTGTGAGGTAACTTCGGCTGCTGGATAGTATCGTCGATACTCGGTTTTGAAACGTACGCCTTTAATCTGGAGTTGTTCAACGGCGTCGGCGACTTCTTGAGTAGTCCGCCGTTTGAGATACAAGAACCGTGTATCCTGCGCAGCGAGAAGTGTATTTTCGAGAGATCTATGTGAAATTTGTAGTGCCGCTGCAAGATTTGGAATATCCTGCGGATCAATCGAGTCGAAACCCGGGTCAGTCCAAATCGAATAGGTTGGAATGCTGATCGCTAATGGTTGTCTATTGCGATCGTAGATGATTCCTCGATTAACAGGAATCGAAATCGTTCGTTCAGCAATGGTACTACCACGTTCTTGCAGAAATTCGCGATCGAAATACGTTAAAGATAACATTCGCATGAGCATGAGTCCAAAGACGATGCTAATCCCCAAAATGACGATTCGATGCCGGTTGAAAATCACTCGACAATTTCCGGTTTCGTCGGAATAATGACTTTTGGAAATTCCATAGCCAAATCAGAATTTGCTACATCGACGACACGTTCATAGGATGCTTCGCTCCCAAGTTCAACTTGTAGTCGTGCTAATTCCGACAACGTGTCATCTTGTTGTACACGTAAATCGAGCATGTATTGGTACAACGCTCGGCGTTGGTTACTCTGTTCGACAACAAGCAACCCAGTAACCAAAATACTGCAGAATAGAAATACCCAGGCAATCCACCAAAACCGAACTCGCGCACGGTCGAGTTTTTGTTTTGAAATAAATTTATTCGACACGTTCGATCACCTGCATGAGGGCAGCACTAGCACGCTTATTGATCTGCAACTCTCGAGTACTTGGTTGAATACCGCGTTCGATGATTTTCATCGATCGGTTTTGCGCTCCTCGTACAGGAAGTTTTGCTGGTAATTTCACTGCCGACCAACTTAAAAATTGTTCTCGGACAATCCGATGTTCAAGGCTATGGAAAGAGATTACAGCTAGCCGACCCGATACAGCTAAGAATTGACCTACGATTAATAACCCTTTGCGTAATTCTTCAAGTTCATCATTGAGGTAAATCCGTATAGCTTGAAACACTCTCGTCGCCACATGTTTTCGTGAATCTCTGACTTTAGCCGCTTGATTTATCACGCGAACTAATTGAGTAGTCGAGGTTAACGGCCGTGCTTCCAAAATCGCCTTGGTTATTCGGTGAGTGTCGCGTTCTTCACCAAACTCATTGAGTATTTGTGAGATTTCATTGAAACTCGCACGATTTAACCAATCGGCAGCGGTTTCCCCTTGCGTCAAGTCCATACGCATATCTAACGGTCCATCGCGTAGAAAGCTGAAACCCCTAGCAGCATCGTCAAGTTGCATCGACGATACTCCAATATCCATTAGTATACCGTCAAACGCTCTCAATTCACGTTTCGACAAAATCTGTGCTAACTCAGAAAACTTTGCGGTATCGTAAGCAACCCTAGAATCCGTTGCTGCTAATTGTTGAGCCAAGTTTACGGCCACAGGGTCGCGATCGGATACAAACAAATTTGCCGTTGGTGCTAAGTGATGCAGTAGTGCTCGCGAATGCCCACCACCACCAAAGGTGGTATCCAAGTAGCAACCGTCGAGTTTGGTGCCCAGAATCGAAACGACTTCGTCGACCAAAACTGGAGTGTGTAGGATACCCATAACGAAGTCGAATCAACATGGTTTTGAAATGATTCGATAGGGATATTTGAAGTTCACCATTAGCCTCCCTGCATTCGAACTTCCAACTGTCGGAGCTTGACACAAACCCTTATCTTTCCTTGACAAAGGTTAGTGTACCTGTATATATTATCCTAGAAAATCATTTTTTCCAAAACTCACTAGAACGTTTCAACCATAGCGATAGTTGTTAACGTGACGAATTTTGCACAAAAAGTAAGTATTCCTCGGAATCTTTTAAAGAGCACCTAGCCGATATCTCACCTAGAATTGGGTTGCAACAGTTGTTCTATTTCACCTTCAAGTTGATTGGCTGTTACAAAGTACATCAAATACGTGGTGATTTCTCCGGGTGGTGCCTCAAGTTGAACATCGACCGGTAACACAAAGTCAAGGCGTTTTAGCACACCATTAATTTGCTCTTCGTACAATTTCAGAGCATCTGGATAGGTTACGATCGATTCTAGTGCCGCCGCTACAACATTGTCTGTTACATCGTCACGTTGGATCAACGAGATTAGAGCGGCAAGTCCCCTTGGAGACTGAAATCTACCTAAGCCAAGAGTTGCTCGAAGTTGCACTTGTACTGGACTGCGTTGATTAGTCAAACACTTGATCCGAAATTCGTTTGCTTTGGTACTGGTGAACTTCCCTACATCTAGTAAGGATAGCGTGAGTAACGGTTGCTGGGGATGCTGCGCTTCCCAAACGATGTCATGTACGACTGGATCTTGTGGATAAAAAGTCACCAACACTGCGGGAATTGTGAGCCAAGCCCATTGTGCTTTCCAAACTGTTCGTCCATTTCTAATTTCCATGAACACCGCTTCTTCATTTAAATCAGTTGTATCACTTTCGGCTTTTATCCATGGATCAGGTTGCTGTTTGCGATTCTGTTCCCAAATTTGGATAAGATTTTCTTTTAACGCTGGAATCTGTTCGACCATCCGCTGGACATAGAATCTATCGTATTCAGGTAAATTCATCGATTTGTAAACTGAAATCCATGCCAGTGCTCCTAGTGTTGCACTTTGAATGTCACGATCTTCGCTGTTAAGTCCCGCTTCCAAAATGCTATTAAGTGTTTCGTTGGATACTTCGACATCGGAGATGGCTTGATGCCCAATCCAATCGTATAACTCAATGCCCTGTAAATTTTCCGGAATTTCCTGTGACAACCCATGGTAACACAGAATATGAATTAAGCACACAATCCAAGCAAACAATGGTGTTTTCAAGTTAAGCTCCCTAGCAGAACGTGAAAGAGTGAGACGGCCGATAAGCCGGGTTCTGTCGTGAGCGATCATTCATCTGGAACAGATGTCGCCATCTGTTTCTAGCGACCTACCCAGATTGGACGCGGACCACGCCGTACTATCTCTACTCGGTCTTGCTCCAAGTGGGGTTTACCTAGCCAATGCTGTTACCAGACATTGCGGTGTGCTTTTACCACACCGTTTCACCCTTACCTTAGTTAAAACTAGGGCGGTTTACTTTCTGTTGCACTTTCCGTAAGTTCACACTTCCCAGGTGTTACCTGGCACTTTGTCCTTTGGAGCCCGGACTTTCCTCTAACAATTTAGTTTGTCAGCGATCGCTTAGCCGTCTCACAATAATATTAGCATTTTTGTTCTCGAATTGAAACAATTCGCCGATAGATTTGCTTTCGATCACCTTGAGTGACCTTTGATACAATCCGTGAAATTTCAGAATTTTTCAAATGTGGAAGCAATTGCTCAATTAGACTATCGGCGACAATATCTGGTGGTTCTGGTACACTACCGTCTAATGCTGCAACGAATTCACCTTTGATGGTGTCGCGATTTTTCAGCGTGTGATAGACCTCTGCTACAGTACCCCATAATAATTCTTCGAAGCACTTTGTAAGTTCTCGTCCAACAAAAATACTACGCTCGAGGAGATCAAGTTCTAACATGATCTCTAAGGAGGATACGATTCGTTGTGGAACTTCAAAAAACACCGAAGGCACCTGTGCGTTGCTTAATTCAAACAATCGCCGTTTTCGAGCTTGACTTTTTCGTGGTAAATAACCGACAAACTTAAACTCGTTTATGGGAATGGGACAAACTGACAACAGTGTCGTAACTGAGCTTGGACCCGGGATTGGGATGATTTGAAAATGTAATTTGTGTGCTCGACGAATGAGCTCGAAACCTGGGTCAGAAACTAATGGAGTACCTGCATCACTAATGCATGCTACATCGTTCCCTTGGTACAAATTGTCAACAATTCTGGGAATAGCAATATGTTCTCGAGGATCGTTTAACACAATAAAATTCGTATCACGATAGGATATATTTAGTGAATCGAGTAATATCTTTGTACGATTTATGTTTTCACAACCAATGATTTTGACCGTCGAGAGAATTTCAATGCAACGAATTGACACGTCCTGCAGGTTACCTATTGGTGTTGCCACCATGAAAAGTCGGCCTAGCTTTGTAGCGTTTTCGATTTTGTTTGTAGTCATACTATCAATGCTTGTTTTAAGTGGTTGCCAGTTTATATGGGATTCATCGACGGACCCTAATCCTGTTTCTCCTGAGACACAACGACCCACTGCTCGATCGAACCCATTACAGGAATTGAGTTTCGTTCAACTGTTAGATACAGTTCATGTGCAATTGCAAGAAGCAGAAAGAGGACAAATTCAACGGACTATTCTAGATTGGCAGCGCGGGTTAAGTGACGACCACAATAGATTGCTATCACCTAATTTTGTGCGCGGGGCGAGTGGCATCGTACTTGAGTTTCTTGATTCGCCGTCTACCGCGATTAAACAAGCAAGTAGATTAACGACTGTAAACGAACACGAAGTCAATTCACTTGCGATTCTTCAAGCTTACCTATGTACCTGGAATCATGACTGCGAAAACGCCATCAAATTTTTAGCAACTGTACCTGCTCAGATAAGCCAAGAATCGGAAGATCGAGCACGGCGTTTGTGGCAAATCATTAGAGGGACTTGTGCCTATCGACAACTGGACGTTCATGATCTAGGCGAACGAAGCAACGAAGACCATTGGTGGAGTCTCGCTACGATGCTTTCAAATTCCCACACACCATCAGAACTGCACCAAAGTTACCGTGAATGGCGTGAGAACTATCCAGATCATTTAGCTGCGAAATTTGCTCCAACTATTGTTGCGGGTACCCAACCGCGCATTGATCAAATTGCATTATTGTTACCTCAAACGGGACCACTTGCTAGTGCCGCTCGAACCATTCGTGATGGTTTTTTAAGTGCGCATTTACATTCAAACTACGCTAGCGATATCAACATTGAAGTCTACGACTCGAGCTTGCAAGAAATCACTAGTTTAATTGAACGTATTATCGCTGAAGGTGCTGATTTAATTGTAGGGCCGCTAGATAAAGAACGAGTTGCGACAGTGTTAGCAGAACCAACCTACGAAGTACCTGTATTAGCATTGAATCGAACAATTTTGGACAACTTATCACATCCCGACATAATGCAATTAGGACTAGCTGTCGAGGACGACGCAGTTGAAGTTGTTCGCTATCTGCATAGTATCGATCTGCGGCGAGTCGTATTAATCATGGGGGCAGAGTACTGGAGTATTCGGTCTGGATTAGCTTTTAAGGAGTCCGCGAAAAACTCTCTCGATTTGTTAGATGAAATTCAATTAGCCAACATGAGCCAAGTTGCGGACGTTGTAGCTGATGTCCTACATGTCACGCAGAGTACGGCGCGCCATGAAAAAATCTCTAGCATTGTTGGTCGTGATAGTTTAGAATTTGTTACACGACGCCGAGAGGATATTGATGCGATCGTAACATTTGTTGAGCGCGACGAGTTTGCCTCACTGGCGGCAACTTTACACTATTATTTTGGTGGTGATATTCCTATTCTCGCAACGGAAACTTCATTTCGCGGCCTAGAACGAACCTCTACGTATTCTGAAGGGGCACTATTCACTGCAATGCCCGTGACTTTACATGAGTTTTCATTCTTCGAACAGCTGAAGGTGACATACCCTGACGTCGAGCAACATCTTGCTTTATACGCATTTGGTGCCGATGCTTATCGAGCGTCTATGTGGTCGTACGATTTGCGTAGAGGTCACCAGATAACGGGTTACACGGGAATATTACAACAAGATTCTCGTGGCGTCATTCATCGTCAACCTATTTGGGGGATTATTAAAGATCGAAAGATATCCTCGTTACATAATCTTTCTCGTTTAACCAATCGACCTAAATCTTTACTGTGACTATCGAAAGGAGCAATGGAATGCTGAATACAAGTCTATGTATACGTTTGACCGCAGTGGCTGTGGCGTGTCTTGGTGTATTTTTTTCCTTAACTGGCTGTGCACCAAGTTTTACAGATCCGGACCATCGAACGCCTGGAACCGTCAAAGATGATGTTCTTATACAGCAACTCGCAAAGAAGAACCTACGCCTTGATTTAGATCACTTACCCGATGAGCGGATTAGAGTATCGGTATTTAATGGTGTCGTGCTTCTGACCGGACAAATTTCAACACCTGCACGAAAAGAGCGTGCCACCGAAGTCATTGAGGACATTGAGTATGTTCGCGCTATTCAGAATGAACTCACGACGGAAGATTTTCGCGGAGTCATAGGTCGTCAACGAGATGCGTTTTTGTCGTTCAAGGTAAATCGTTCGTTGAATAGAAGTAAGCAGATTGATGCGAAGAAATTTTCGGTTGTGATTGATCGAGCTACGGCGTATGTAATGGGGCTAGCTACACAATTTGAGACTGAGGCGATGACCGATATCGTGCGAGATGTTCGAGGGATCAAAAAAGTTGTCACAATTGTGGAATACACCGACTAGCCGTCTTCTAAACTTAGATTTAATTGGTATATTGGAAACTCAACGTACCTTGCTGATACTGAGAAGCAAGTAGTGGAACTCGCGGATTATTGATGATTAAATATTTCTATCAATAAGCGTCGAAAGTCGTCTAAAGTCTGGTATGTAAAACAGAAATCGCAGTTTAACCAAAATTGTCTTAAATCGTTGGAACGAGAAATCCAACCTCAACCATCAACCACATTCACGAAGAAAACTTTCTTACCTTGATGCAATCGGGATCTATTGCGTTCTTGAACCATGTTGTACATTTGTCTTTGTTCGTTTGCTTTCGATGACTGCAAGGATGAAGTTGTAAGTGAATATGACACCATCACAAGAAGCACAGGATCCTTAATCTGGGGGACGACTATATCTACTTCTTTGTTACCAACTATTTCGACCTTGCCTTTTTCGCAAACATAATCGAGTTCACTAATTTTTTCACGAATCTCTTGCTCAAACTGAAACCCCATTCTTGCTGCGTACTTTGGACCAACGGAATCACGGTACAAAACAAAAAGAAATCTTTCATCTTTCAAGTATTCCATCCAGTCGTATGGAAGTTTAAATCCTCCCCGGATAAACCGAGGAATAAACATTGTTTCGTTGTTCGGGTTAATGAGAAAAGAAGCAATACGTTTCCGTATGACTTCATTTTTTGATATATCGTTGATTGAAGCACCGTTATACATTGCCTCGACGATTCTTTTTAACCTCTCTATCGAACCACCAGCTATTCGGACTACGAGTTTGAGTTTGTTTGCTTTAGGGTCATTACAAAGATACTCCGAAAGAACATCCACTGGTTTTTTTTTAGCATGAGCAGTAACCTCTGCTAACGTCGCTTCTGCAGCACTCTTGGCTACCAAGTACTCAATTTCATCCTCAACCTCGGGAAAATCGAGAAAAAAACTCATACTTTGGACTAGTTCATCGAAACCGATCTTGTACACAATCGACATCCCTGATTGAGGCTAGTTTACCCAAATGAAAAGAAACATTGTGCCCATTTTCATCGTTCACCTCTACAGCTTCTGAGTATCTCCGATTTGCAATGGAGACATATTCTGGGTCGATGTCTGTCCCGATATAGTGCCGCCCCATCTGTTTGGCTGCAATTGCCGCGGAACCACCACCACAAAACGGGTCAAAGACTAAGTCGCCGGGGTCTGTACTCATCAACATCAACCGTTCAATCAAATGTACTGGTAGTTGACAAGGGTGTCCAGGTATCCTCCTCTTGTTATGTCGAGCTCGGTGTATGTCATTCCAGACATCACTAATCTGAACACCGACAGGATGCCGCAAATGTTCTTTACCACCATAGTCTTTAAGGTAAGAACCACACTGTTTACATCGAGGGTGATCTGTGCGTACGTCGTAAAACTTGCTGTTTAAACTTTTGGTGTAAAACAAAATTCCATAATGAGCCGGCTGCAAAGTTTTACCAAGTGGTTTACCATTCGAATTCCAAGCAATCCAATGTCGAAATTCAAGCAATTCATTTAATACTGGTGTCGTGTGAGCCAATAACTTTGGGATGTTATAGAGAAACAGGCTACCATCTTCGCGTAGAATTCTGGAACATGCAGTTAGCCATTTTCCAGTCCACTTCATGTACTCACTGAAGTCAAGATTGTCTTTGTAGGTGTTGTATTTTTTGTTTAAATTAAACGGGGGGTCAGCGAATACCATGTTGACGCTGCCATCAGGTATCGAGTTTATGATTTCAAGGCAATCCAAATTGTGGACGCGTCCAATCAAACTAGTTAAAGAGTTATGTTGCGATCCACCAGAGTTAATCCGATACATCTTAAAC
>VXYV01000117.1 GCA_009845835.1 Gammaproteobacteria bacterium
TAAGTCAACTATTTTCATAGTTTTGCGTAAGTCCTAATCTGATGATGACACCTCGCCTTTTGTGCTTGTCCATGATAATGACCGTATCCGTGCCAAAAAACGTCTTTATATGACCGCGACACCTCGCCTTTATACCGAAAGTGCGAAAACGAAAGCTGCACGACACAGTATTGACGTGTATTCTATGGACGATCCAGAGACTTATGGTCCTGAATTCCATCGCCTCCGCTTCTCTACTGCAGTTGAAAAAGACCTCCTTTCAGATTACAAAGTGGTAATACTGGCGATGTCCGAACAAGGCGTGAATGAGACGCTGCACAGGTATCTCAGTAACGGTGGAAGCGAGGTTAACATCAACGATGCGACAAAGATTGTCGGGTGTTGGCGCGCGCTACAGAACCCCGAAAGGAAATCACCAGATGACGATTCTATCACACCGATCACCCGCGCTATTGCATTTACAAACACTATCAAGTCGTCAGAAAACCTCGTGAATCATTGGAACGGCATTATAGATAGTGCTGTTGAAAATATGCCAGAAGACCAGTTTCCCGAAAATTTTAAATGCGAAACCGCACATGTTGATGGAAAAAAGAATGCTCTGGAACGGAAAAGACTGATTGAATGGCTAAAAGGCGACACTGAAGGTGTTTGCCGTATCCTCTCCAATGCCCGATGCCTCTCCGAAGGTATTGATGTTCCCGCGCTTGATGCAGTGCTCTTCATGACCCCCAGAAATTCACACGTTGACATCGTGCAGGCGGTGGGACGTGTGATGAGGAAAGCACCGGGCAAAGAATATGGCTACATCGTATTACCAGTCGCAATTCCGCCAGATGTAGACCCTGTTGAAGCACTCAACGATAATAAAAGGTTCGCCGCTGTGTGGGGTGTCCTCCGTGCACTACGTTCACACGATGACAGGCTCAATGCTGAAATCAATAAAATTGACATTAACAACGAACCAACTGAAATTATTATCTTTGATGATGGTGATGGAGACCATGCAGAGAATGGAGAGGGAACTTTAGACCCTGAGCAGCTGCGGATGCCGGTCGGTATTTCTGCCGAGGCAATTTACGCTAAGATTGTGGAGAAATGCGGCGATAGAAAATACTGGGAGAGCTGGGCAAAGGATGTCGCAGATATTTTCAAGCGACTCGTTGGACGAATTGAAAACCTATTGGACAATCCTGATAACCAAGCATTGCAGATGTGGTTTGATGATTTCCACACGGAGTTGAAAGAGACAATTAACGACTCAATCACGCGTGAAAGTGCTATTGATATGATGGCACAGCACATTATCACCCGCCCTGTTTTTGAAGCACTTTTTGAGAACTACGACTTCGCTTCCGGCAATCCAGTCGCGAATGCACTGAACAAACTACAAAACGATTTTAGTGAATTCGGACTTGAAAACGAAACGCGCGATCTGGAGGGTTTTTATGAAAGCGTCCAGAATCGCGCCCGTGGACTTGACAATAGCGAAGCACGCCAACGGGTACTATTAGAACTTTACGAGAAATTTTTCGTGACTGCCTTGAAAAAGGAAGTTGAACGGCTCGGTATTGTCTATACACCTATTGAGGTGGTAGATTTCATATTGCACAGTGCCAATGAAGTGTTGCAAGATGAGTTTGGGCGAAGCCTCAGCGATGAAGGCGTGCATGTGTTGGATCCATTCACTGGCACCGGCATATTTCTCACCCGCCTGCTGCAGTCCAATATTATCCAAGATGCAGACCTTGAACGCAAATATAGCGAAGAACTCCATGCAAACGAAATCGTTCTACTGGCATACTACATCGCCACGGTCAATATTGAGGAGACATTCCGCGGACGGCGCGGAGAAGATAGCAATTATGAACCTTTCAACGGTATTGTCCTAACAGATACATTCAATCTGAACAAAAAAGATGACCCAACACTTTTCCCGAAAGAGTGGCTGCCAGACAACAACGAACGTGCCGAACGCCAACAAAAATTTCCGATTCAGGTGATTTTGGGTAATCCACCGTGGTCAGCAGGACAACGAAGTGCAGCGGACGATAACCCGAATGTAGAGTATCTTGAACTTGAAGAGCGAATTAGGGAAACGTACGTTGAATATTCAACAATGACAAATAAAAATACCCTTTATGATACATACAAGATGGCGATCCGATGGGCATCAGACAGGATTGAGAAACAAGGTGTCATTGCCTTTGTCACCAACGGTTCATGGATTGAAGGTAACGCTGATTCAGGAATTCGCGCGTGCTTAGCCGAAGAATTTAGTTCTGTCCAGGTGCTCCATCTTCGGGGAAATGCAAGAACATCTGGTGAGCGCAGACGTGCCGAAGCCGGAAACGTGTTTGGTAGCGGATCTCGGACACCTGTTGCTATTACGCTCTTCGTCAAAAATCCAGAGGCAACACACGAAGGCTGCAAAATCGAATACCGAGACATTGGCGACTATCTGACACGCGAGGAAAAATTAGAAACGCTGCACGAGAAGGAGGCAATCTCTGGATTTACTGATTGGCAGACAATCACACCTGATAAACATTACGATTGGATAGAACAACGTAGCGAGGCGTTTGCCCAGTTCTATCCGATCGGATCGAAGGAAGCAAAAGCAGGTAAAGCAAATAACACGATATTTGAGTTGTTCAGCAACGGTTTTAAGACTGGTAGAGACGCATATATCTATAATTTTTCACCGGATGCTTGCGCCGATAATGCTGAGCAAATGACTCAGAACTATCTCACAGCACTCTCTGAGTTGGAGAAAAACCCCGAACTTACTATAGAGCAACTAATACAGCGACACAACTCAAATATTAAGTGGGATCGGGAACTCACGAACAATTTAAAACGGATGAAAAAAACTGAATTTGACAAGAGTTACATCCAAAAAGTTTTGTATCGCCCATTCGTCGCGACAAATGGTTATGCAGACTACACATTCGTGCAAATGAAATATCAGATGGATAGAATTTTTGTAGAGGGGACCATTGGGAACCTTGCAATATGCATTCCAGGCATCGGCTCTAAAAAGCCGTTTTCCGCCATTATGACCAGTACAATGCCGGACCTCGGTTTTAATGAGGCGTGTCAATGTTTTCCACAGTACCGATATCAGAAACCCACAGACACATCAAAAACAGCGGGCTTGTTTGAGGAGAGCGACGAGGAATTAGAGTGTATTGACAATATCTCAGATACAGCATTGCAAGCCTTCCGGGACCACTATCGCTTCTACGACATTAACAAGGATGACATCTTTGATTATGTATACGGCATCCTACACGCACCCAATTATCGGGAGCAATTCGCAAATGATTTGTCAAAGATGCTGCCACGCATTCCGTTCGCACCCGATTTTAACGCCTTTATTAAGGCAGGATCAGAACTTGGAGCTCTACACATCGATTACGACGGATGTGAACAGTATCCGCTTAAAGTTGAATTTCCGAATATATCCTCACCACCAACAAACCTTGAAGATGCTGACCCGAATCTTTTTCTGCTAACTAATAAAGCGATGAAGTTTATAGATGTTCAGAAAAGCACGTTGGCTATCAATAATAACGTCCATATAACAAATATCCCAGAAGACGCGCATCGCTATATCGTCAACGGCAGATCACCGCTGGAGTGGTTCATTGACCGTTATTATATCAAAACAGACAAGGACAGCGGCATTGTCAACGATCCGAACGGTTGGTTTGCGGATCCGCGCGATTTAGTCACGGCAATTAAGCGGATTGTTTATGTGAGTGTGGAATCGGCACGCATTATTGATAATCTGCCTGCTGAGATAACTGATTAGTTTAGTAAGGTGCTTTTAATGTATGAAGAATTAGACGGAATTAACCCTCCAAACGATAAAGATATTTTGTGGCGATACACGAATTTTCTGGATTACCAGATATATGTGACATCGGCATGCTTTTCAATATTGTAGGACTTACGCAAAACTATGAAAATAGTTGACTTAGGTTGTGTAATGTGGCAAT
>VXYV01000104.1 GCA_009845835.1 Gammaproteobacteria bacterium
TATCATTATATCCTAAATCTTTTCGTATACTTCGGCACGTTTACGACAATTTGACACGTTGTTCCCAATGCTTCGTGGACAATGATTCCAACATTTGGGTTTCCTCCGGTGAAAAAAAGAACGGTTAATATTCACTAACTTGCGACCTCTGCAGTCTAATAGAACTTCAACTAAACGATACAATCTAGTCTTGAGGTTCGTAATAGAGCAAATCCAACAAGGCTACCCGACCCTTCCATACGGCATTTTTTGGTCGACGGGCGTAATGCCAAGGCGCTTGTCGAATTCTTTCTATTACTTCATCCCAATAACGTTCGTAATGCTTCGCATTTAGTGTAGGCTTTATTGAGAGTACTTCACTTAATTTCACTTTGATAGGACCGTTCCACGGTACAAAGACATCGGGTCTCTTGATTGCGGGTAATCTCGCTAAAAAACCTAACCCATGAGTGTTGCCACTGAACCCTGAACTATTTCTTGAATGTAGTCCATGTAGTTGCGTTTTTCCACCTCGCCTTCAAGTGGGATGCAAGAAAGCGCGCGTGAAACGTTCTTACTGTTGTTTTTTATCAATCCGGGGAACTCTCCTCTGTCTGTGTAACCGAACGAACCTATATCAACACCTTCAAACTCGTCTCGACCTACACGAATGGTACCTGCAAGAGCTTTACGTTCAGAATCTTTCATTTTGTAAAAAGACTTCTGACCATAAGATTCATACCGTTGAAATATCTTCCGAGCCATTGACAAAAGGTCTAATCGTGCTTTCAACGCATACCCCGACGGATCTTTCAATTGAATAAGTAAAAGAAATTCAGGCCACTTCATATGCAAGATATTCGGAACCTGCGTATCGGCTGGTGGAGAAGTGCTGTTAGGATGACTCTTCTCATTTTCTGATTTTAGATTTTCTTTTTTATACCAGTAGAGCCAAGACCCTGTAATTGGATCAGACTCAATCCAGTATTCGTTGATCTCTTTTTCAGCTCTTCGAAACAACTTGTCATTCTCACAATCGTCACTACTTACGTGAAGCACTAGCTCAGTATTTGTCTTCATACCCCCACCAGTCAAATTTGCACTTCCAATCAGTAAGTCCCACCTTCCGTCTGTCCAAAATAGGTAAATTTTGGGGTGGAAAACTGAATTAATTTTCGCTTTCTTGACCTTCATAACCTGAACTTCGGCCTTGTTCTCAGAAAACCAATCTAGTACTCGCCAATCCGTTGATTGAAAATCTGTTCCAATTACGGATTTCCGAATTTTGTCCTTAGACGCTTTCATAGCATGGATCACAGCATTGCTTTTGCTATATCTGCTAATCTTCGCCCACGCAACAGCAAAGGAAATATTGTCATGTGAGTCAATAAGCTGAACCAGTCTCTGAGCTGTAGCTTTGCTATTGAGTAGTTTCATTAAATTCACCTCGAGAATCGATCTCGTGCATGTTGAACACATTGTAGACTAGGCTATCTCAACCAATCGCAATTTGTGATACCCTCTGGAAGATTCGAGTAACATAATGCGATCTACTGAGAGATCAACGAACTTATTTGATCGAGCAGCTAGACGATTTCCTACGCGTTCAAAACCGGGTAGTTCTTTGCCGTAAGATCATAATATTTGGAGCAGATTTTGATCGACATTTTTAGTTTCTGGGGAAAAGCTCAGCCGAAAGAACCAAATCAAAATCCAAGTTGGCATCCACTAGTATTTCACTCACTTGATGTTGCTGCTGTTTGTCATACTTTGTTACATGGTGATAAGAGATTACGCGCTCGGCTCGCTTCGTTAATCGGGTTGGAACAAAGTCTAGCTGTCCGACTGTTCTGTTACATGATCGCATTACATGACATAGGTAAATTTGCCAAAAAGTTCCAAGCAAAAGTACCAGAAAGACTTCCAACACTATTTAACACTGATCAACAATCATTGAATACTTCGTTCGACCATGCAGATGGTGGATTACGTCTCTACGACGCGAATCCCGTCATTTTCGGATTGCCTGGTGAGACGGATTGGCGAACATTAATCGTCGCGGTGACAGGACATCACGGTTCTCCACCACACGGGCATAGAGGGGGAAATGAGATTGGATTGCGTCCAGATTTCGGAAAAGTTGGAATAGAGGCTGCACACAAATTTATTGAGCAAGTCAAGATCTTGTTTGATATCCCAAGTTCTATCCCCAAAATTCAGTTTTCTCAGATCCAACAAACATCGTTTGCGTTAGCGGGACTAGCTGTCTTGTCTGATTGGCTTGGTTCAAACCAATTATGGTTTCCTTATCGAGATAGCGATCAGGACTTAAGGGAGTACTGGGGCACGGCAAAGAAGCTTGCACAAAGTGCAGTTGAAAAAGCAGGTGTAATACCGACAGAATCCTGTACCAATCTAGATTACGACGACCTGATCGATAGTTCCAATGTAGTGTTGAGTCCGATGCAAAAATGGGCTCAGAGCATTGAGTTACCATCGGGTCCCTCACTTTTCATCATTGAAGACGAGACTGGTAGTGGGAAGACTGAAGCTGCACTAATGATCGTCCATCGATTGATGTCCGCAAAACGAGGCGATGGAGTGTACTTTGCATTACCAACAATGGCGACTGCGAATGCTATGTTTGATAGACTAGGAACTGTCTACCGACGACTGTTTTCATTGAGATCGCAACCATCGATAGCATTAGTTCACAGTTCGAACAAACTTCTTGAGGGGTTCCGAGATAGCATAAAACACACCGATTTTGAGGAAGCAAATTATTCAAGAGACTCAGGTTCGTTGGAAGAATCTAGTTCGGAAGTTACTGCATCGACGATGTGTACTGCTTGGATCGCTGACGATAGACGACGAGCCTTCTTTGCCGATATAGGCGCGGGCACCATCGATCAAGCAGTGTTGTCAATTCTTCCAACACGACATCAGTCTTTGCGCCTGTTGGGTTTGATGCGCCGAATTCTAGTATTAGATGAAGTTCATGCATACGATGCATACATGCAAACTGAAATCGAGAGCTTGATAGAGTTTCAGGCAGGACTTGGTGGCTCCACAATTCTTCTGTCGGCAACTCTACCCCGGTCGATTCGTAAAAGGCTGATTTCTGCTTTTAATCGAGGATTGGGACTTGAGGAATCTAAGGTAGAGACTCCGCGTGACTATCCGCTCGCGACAATTTCTTCGGAAGTTGGTACCACTTTTAAACCGATAGCTGGCAAACCCGATAGAGCTAGAAAGGTTGCTCTGAAATTTATTCGATCAAAAGATGCAGCTTTGCCAATGATCGAGAGAGCTATAGACGAAGACCAATCCGTTCTTTACATACGCAATACCGTAGACGACGCAATTGATGCTTACCGAGAATTGAAACAACGGGGACAAAATGTGCAACTTTTTCATGCTCGATTCGCTCTAAGTGACCGTTTGTCGATTGAAAAAAAAGTAGTTAAATGGTTTGGTAAAGCAAGTAGATCAGAAGATAGAAAAGGAAGAGTTCTAGTTGCAACACAGGTGGTCGAACAATCTCTTGACCTAGATTTCGACACCATCGTGAGCGACCTAGCCCCTATCGATTTGATCATTCAACGTGCAGGACGACTTTGGCGACACAAACGGGCTGGTCGAAAAGGTTCCCCAACTTTGTACATAGTTGGTCCAGAAGCGATCGACGAACCTAATGAAAATTGGTATGCGGAGTTTTTTCCTCGCGCGGCTTATGTTTATCAAAACCACGCACTGCTGTGGGCAACTGCGAGAGTCTTGGAACAAAAGAACGAAATTGACAGTCCTTTGGATATACCCTCTCTAATTGAAGCCGTATATGGAGATGAAATACGAGCGAATTTACCCGAAGGACTTGAACAAAATTACTGGCAATGGGAAGGAAAAACTAAAGCAGAGAGAGGTATTGGGAAGTTAAACACACTTGATTTCAGAAAGGGGTACATCCGCGATGGTGGTGCATGGGACGCTGACTATAGAACTCCGACGCGTATTAGCGATCAAGAATATGTGACATTGCGACTAGCTCGTCACGTAAAAAGTCAAATCGAACCCTACGCAAATATTGAACAAGAACTTGACGGTTGGAGAGCATGGCGGCTAAGCGAACTAAATGTCGCTGAAAGACGGGTTCGTAATTTAGAGACGCCGCAACACTACACACAAACCGTTAGCAGAACCAAGCGAGAGTGGTCTCGCTACGATAGGGAAAAAATGTTGGTCATCCTCACTAAGAGTGAATCTTCCGTGAATAGACCATGGAAATGCGAATTAATCGACAAAAACTCCAACGGCGAAATCTCGTTAAGATATTCGTCTGACATTGGACTCGAATTCAGTTAAATTCTCAGCTATGATCATTCGTTGAAAGAAAAGATCGTTGACAAACTTTAATCTAATACACGAACCTTGGTTACCTGTTAAACGCCAGAGCGGCCGAATTGAATCTATTCAACCATGGCGTATCACTGAAGACATTGATGCTGATCCAATAGTTTCATTTGAATGGCCTCGTCCGGATTTCAATGGGGCATCCCACGAGTTTCTGATTGGACTACTTGCGACTACTATTGCACCCGAAGACGAAGACGTTTGGCAAGAGTATTGGGACAAACCACCATCCTCCGAAGTACTTGAACAACAATTTTCGAAGGTTGCTTTTGCGTTTGATTTAGACGGTGATGGACCTCGATTCATGCAAGACTTTGAGAAATTCGAGGAATATAGCGCTAAAGCGAATTTTCCCATTGCAGGATTGTTGATAGATGCACCTGGAAAACAAACACTAAAGCAAAATGCAGATCTCTTCATAAAACGGGGTCGGGTATTAGCTTTCTCCCGCGCTACGTTGGCGATTGCACTATTTACTTTAAGTACCTATGCTCCAAGTGGTGGCGCCGGCCATAGAACATCGTTGCGTGGGGGTGGTCCGATGACCACGTTAGTCATTGCAGATCATATTCAATTTGGTAGTACCCTTTGGGGAAGACTCTGGCCTAATGTGAATATGATTGATTCCAAACTGGCAAAATTCGATGATTCTGTGTTCCCGTGGTTATCGGCAACCCGGACTTCGAGTAAGAAAGATAAAACTATTGAAACAACCATTGAGGATGTCCATCCATTACAGATGTATTGGGGAATGCCGAGGCGAATCAGAGTCCTGTTTGAACCTTCAATCGATCAAAGATGTAGTATTACAGCTGTCGAAGACCCCTTCATCACGACCGGTTACCAAACAATAAACTACGGGGTTAATTACACAGATGGATTTGAACATCCACTATCTCCTTACTACAGGACAAACGTTAAAGAAACTTCTTGGTTACCTCGACACGTACAATCCAATGCGATCACGTACCGACTTTGGTCTGGTCTGGTTATACTAAGTTCAGACAGTTTAAAAAAACCTGCGACAGTTGTACGCCATTGGTGTCAATCACGTGCTTCACACGACACGATGTCCCGATTTGTCGCCTTTGGATATGACATGGACAATATGAAAGCAAAAGGTTGGAGTGAAGCGGAGATGCCGATTTGGTTACTAGATCCTACCACATATGAGTTCATGGAACTGTTTATTCTCCAAATAATAAATGGGGCGAATGAGGTTGGTCAGCTTCTCGTTAAAAGTGTCAAGTCCGCTCTATTCAGTAGACCACAAGACGCGCGTGGTGATTATCATTTCATTTCCGAACGACTTTTCCGAGAATCAGAATCTGAGTTTATGGTGAGTTTAAATCGAGCACGTGAATTGATCATAGAATCGAATGAACAGGACGACCCTACGGTGGCGGTACGAGAAAAGTGGTTAGTACACATTAAAAAAATCGCAAATCGTATTTTTGACGAAAACATACCGATGGAGGGTGTTGAAAATCGCGATATGAGTCGAGTCATTCAAGCAAAACGAAACCTTACCTTTGCACTTCTAGGCTATGGTGCCAGTGGAAAAAAACTCTTTTCACAACTTGATTTACCAACTCCGGGTTCAAACTAGATTGTTAATGACAGATGTTTCCCAACGCAACAAATGACGACGCCTTTTAAACCAGAAACAATCGCTTTTGATTGGTGGAAACGCCTTAACCCAGACGGTGGTAGTTCGTCTTCTCCTCATCGTGATTCTCTTGCGAGAATGCGTCGTGCTGATACACCGATTGAAGTGTTTTTTGAACCAGAAGCGATTCGTCTTGCTGCTCGTTTCAATAGACATACGACTAACTTTGACCGAGTAGCGATCATTGCTGGTGTGCTAGCTCACGTAAGAGAAACTGATGAACGATCAGTTGCGAGAGCTATCGGACGAACGAAATTTGAAGACGATCAGTCCGCTGCTGTATCCGAAAGTCGTTTTCGTCGATTGCTTCAAGCACAAAATCACGAACTTCTGGATGTGATGAGGCGACTGGTACGAATGCTAAAGGGTCACGTAAATGTACTAGATCTTTCAAACTCTATTTTCTATTGGGGCGATAGAGTCCGTCAACGCTGGATATTCGACTATTACGGTGTGGACAAGCAAACTGATTAATACGAGCCTACGCAACTTAACGTTACTGTAGAAATAGACAAATCTTAACCAAGTGAGAAAACTATGACTGAATTTTTGCAATTGCATATGCTGACTGCTTATGGGGCGTCTAATTTGAATAGAGACGATTCTGGTCGACCAAAGAGTGTTTCGTTTGGTGGAACACAACGTCTTCGAATTTCTTCTCAATGTCTCAAACGAACATGGCGCACGTCCGATGTGTTTCATGCCAAGCTCGAAGGTCACCTCGCATGGAGAACACAGCGTTTGGGAAAGGAGATTGTTGATAAATTAACGGCGCGAGGATTATCCGACGAGGACGCTACCAAAATTGCACAAAGTGTCGCACAGATATTTGGAAAAGTGAAAAAATCGAAGGATAAGACTTCAACATTTACTGAACAACTTGCTTTTATTTCACCCGAGGAACAAGAAAAAGCTTTTCGATGGGCCGAGGATGCGTTAGCAGAGGGACTTGTTGAACCAAAACCTGACGACATCCTGCTCAAAGCAGATTCTGCAGCGGACATTGCCATGTTTGGGAGGATGTTTGCTGATACCCCTAAATTTAATCGCGAAGCAGCTGTACAAATTGCGCACGCCTTTACGACGCATCAAGCTGTAGCAGAAGACGACTACTACACAGCGCTAGATGATCTCAAATCACAGGATGAACTAGAAGATGCAGGAGCAGGGTTTATTGGTGTACAAGAGTTTGGAGCTGGTGTGTTTTATTGCTACATGTGTATAGATAAAAATCTATTACGTCAAAACTTGAACGATTCCGCAACAATTGCTAATTCAAGCATTTCTGCACTCATAGAGGCTGCTACTACCGTAGCTCCTCAAGGCAAACAATCTAGTTTTGCAAGCCGAGCTCGCTCTTTATATGTCCTTGCTGAAAAGGGAACAGAACAACCCCGAAGCTTAGCTGCTGCCTTTCTTAAACCGATACGCGGTCAAAATCAGTTCGTTGAATCCGTCCGTGCTTTAGAATCGTTTCGGGACCAACTAAGTGATACGTATGGGGACAGTTCAACTTCATCGTATACGATGAATATTGAAGACAAGAAAAGTTCCTTGAAGGATCTTATTGAATTCTCAGTGAGCTGAGTTGACGCGTTTTTTAATAGTTACCTTGTACGCACCAATCGCCTCGTTTGGTGAAATTGCGGTTGGGGAAAGACGAATGAGTTGGTCGCGACCCAGTCGCTCGTCAGTTTTAGGATTGATTGCAGCGGCACAAGGAATAGATCGATCAGATGATGCAATTCATCGGAATTTAGAAACCAATCTGCATATCGCTATTCGAACGGATTCGCCCGGTCGACCGTTCGTCGACTATCATACGGTTCAAACCCCAATAAGCCGCAAGGGGGTTACTTTTTCCACAAGACGCGACGAATTAAACGCTGTTGAACTACATACTGTACTCTCGGATCGCGAGTATTTAGTAGATACATTTTTTACGATTGTGTTATGGTCGAGAAAAAATTCTGATGTCAATCTTGATTTCATCTTAACGGAACTCAAACGACCAAAATTTCTCCTCTATGCAGGTAGGAAGTCTGCACCATTAGGACTTCCAATGAATCCTGAAATAGTAGAAGCAAAAAATTTTCTTAAAGCTTTTGAGCTTCGAGTCATGAACACTGTAGAGGAAAAGGTTTTGAATGCTTTTTACGCAAATGACGAGAAGCGTCTTAGCATGATATCTGTTGATCAAGATGTGGATACAACAGACCGAGAATTCCGTATCGAGCGTAGACGGGACGTCGTACAAAGTCGTAAGCAATGGCAATTTACGGATCGTTCAGAAAAAATCTTGATGGTTGAATGAATGTAGATGTGATCGATGGCATATCTTTCGCAGGTCCAACTCAGGCGTTCTACTTCAGTGTCTGCTCTCATACCGTTGCTATTGGGAGATTCTCAAAAAGGCGGAAATTCTGACTTACCAGGACATCACCTCATCTGGTCTCTATTTGCTGACCAGAATGATAGAAAGCGAGATTTTTTATGGGTAGAGTTAAAAGTCGGAAAATATCTCGTCTTATCTAAACGCATTCCAACTGATCATCATCGTTTATTTGAAGTATCCCAACCAAAACTTTTTCAACCGCACATTGAAGAAGGAGATCGTCTTCAATTTAGACTTAGAGCAAATCCCGTTGTTCGCCGTAGAGATCCAATAGAAAACAAGTTACGAAAACATGATGTTGTTATGGAAGTTTTGCGTAATAAAAGCAATCGCCGCAGTTCTCGCTTTGAGCAGATACGTAAACAAGGGATCCTTTGGCTTGAGCGTCAAGGATTGAAAGGTGGGTTTGAGTGTCATGAGAGTGAAATTCGGACGGAAGGATATAGACAACATGTTGTATCAAGTAAAGCTAAATCCCCATCTTTGAAGTTTTCAACTCTTGAATTTGAAGGAGTGTTGACGGTCACACAACCTAGTGCATTCTTGTCCTCTATCGTTCAAGGGTTTGGTTCATCTAAATCCTACGGATGTGGATTAATGTTGATTCGACGAGCTTAAACTACTGTCTTTCGCTGGCGCACCACCACCAAAACCAATACCAATAAAAGAACGTTCTGCTCTGGTATTTGTCGAACACGCCCGTTTGGATGTTAAAGACGGCGCGTTTGTAGCAATCGATGCGGAAGGAAATCGAACCCATATTCCTGTAGGTGGTGTCGCTTGCCTCATGTTAGAACCGGGCTCACGCATTTCTCATGCAGCAGTTTCCCTTGCTGGTCGTGTTGGAACTCTTGTCGTATGGATTGGCGAAGCTGGCGTGAGACTGTATGCTGCAGGTCAACCTGTTGGTGCTCGCTCTGACAAACTCTTATGGCAAGCGTCTTTGGTGCTAGATCCAGCGGCTCGTCTTAGAGTTGTGAGAGAAATGTACCGTGTTCGATTTGACGAACCTGCCCCTCAACGTCGTTCAATTGATCAACTTCGAGGTATTGAAGGATCTCGTTTTCGAAAGACATATGAATTACTTGCAAATCAATTTGGTGTGAAATGGAGCGGCCGAAAGTATGATCCCAAGAAATGGGACTCATCGGATATTCCAAATAAATGTCTATCGGCTGCTACGGCTTGTTTACACGGACTAGCGGAAGCGGCTGTCTTGGCAGCGGGATATGCACCCGCTCTCGGTTTTTTACATACAGGCAAACCTCTATCGTTTGTATACGATATTGCGGATTTATGGAAGACTAAAACCGTGATTCCTGAAGCGTTTCGAATTGCTGCGTTAGCGCAAAATAGACAACTTAAAATTCGACCGGAACGAGCTGTTCGACTAGCCTGTCGAGACAGTTTTCGAAAAAACAAATTACTTACAAAAATTATTCCACAAATAGAGGAAATCTTGCGGTGTGGAGAACTTCCCTTTCCAAAACCAGCTCCCGAAGCAGCACTACCTAGTATTCCTATTGGAGAAGAATACACCGATGATGGTCATCGTAGTTAACAATGCACCACCTCGTCTGAGAGGTCGATTGGCAGTTTGGCTATTGGAAATTCGGGCTGGCGTCTATATTGGTAGCTACTCACGCAGAGTTCGGGAAAGGATTTGGGAACAAGTAGAAGAGTTTATTGACGATGGAGATGCTGTGATGACCTGGGACTCTCCAACAGATCAGGGATATGACTTCGTTACTATTGGCGAAAATCGCAGAACTCCAGTGGATTTTGACGGGCTGAAATTAGTCGTCTTTTCACCTCAAAATAGTAGCTGAAATAAAATTCGAAAGTTGAAAAGGGTCGGTGTTTTTTTCTGGTAATCTAAATTAGCCCGAAAAAATCCCGTTTTTTCCGCCCTTTCCAGAAAGAGTGTTCCCCACGTATGTGGGGATGAACCGTTTTATCCGACTGTGTGCAGTATCGAGCTGGTGTGTTCCCCACGTATGTGGGGATGAACCGGCGTGTGGTCGGCTAGACGAGAAAGATTTGAAGTGTTCCCCACGTATGTGGGGATGAACCGAAATTACAGTGGTGCATTAGTGATACTCGATCGTGTTCCCCACGTATGTGGGGATGAACCGAAATTAGACAAACTGCCGATAACTTTGGCAATGTGTTCCCCACGTATGTGGGGATGAACCGACCATGAGTGTGTTGTCGAGTGTAATGGTGTAGTGTTCCCCACGTATGTGGGGATGAACCGGGATTGCGCCGTGAGATT
The DNA here is from genome assembly GCA_009845835.1 of Gammaproteobacteria bacterium. GTDB lineage: Bacteria > Pseudomonadota > Gammaproteobacteria > Pseudomonadales > Azotimanducaceae > Bin55. The sequence goes on from VXYV01000104.1 coordinate 10,729, forward strand.
GTTGATTACGTTAAGTGTTCCCCACGTATGTGGGGATGAACCGTCGAGAATGATAAACATTTTTGTGAGATTCACGTGTTCCCCACGTATGTGGGGATGAACCGCGGTCGTGCGTAAAACGCCAAAAGATCGTGGTGTGTTCCCCACGTATGTGGGGATGAACCGGTCGATTACAATTCATGGACGACACTTGGAACGTGTTCCCCACGTATGTGGGGATGAACCGTTTATATCACGACAATGCAGAGCGAAGAAGAAGTGTTCCCCACGTATGTGGGGATGAACCGTTGACCTTGCACTCGATTTAATTGAACATGGAGTGTTCCCCACGTATGTGGGGATGAACCGTCGATTGATCAAACTGCGAGTGTTCCGGGAAGGTGTTCCCCACGTATGTGGGGATGAACCTCCACAAGAACCTAAAAGGTCGTTTCCTGCAATGTGTTCCCCACGTATGTGGGGATGAACCGACTGGAGTTCCGACGAAAGCGAATGTGATCGCGTGTTCCCCACGTATGTGGGGATGAACCGATGAATGGTGGGATCCCCAAAGCGGCAGCGATGTGTTCCCCACGTATGTGGGGATGAACCGCGGAATCGAAAGTTCAATCGGATCAACATAGAGTGTTCCCCACGTATGTGGGGATGAACCGTCGAAATACCAGTTACCGTTTTGATCTTTCAAGTGTTCCCCACGTATGTGGGGATGAACCGTTCAACTATCTGAACACGAAATCGAGAGTGAAGTGTTCCCCACGTATGTGGGGATGAACCGATCGTATTCGTTGCTGGAATAGTCACGCTAAAGTGTTCCCCACGTATGTGGGGATGAACCGGGGACACAACGAGTTTGATCGATGTCGAGAATGTGTTCCCCACGTATGTGGGGATGAACCGAAAAAAACTACAAATACCTATGTTCCAGAGATGTGTTCCCCACGTATGTGGGGATGAACCGGCTAACAGTTAAGATCGTGAAGGAAATGCCATGTGTTCCCCACGTATGTGGGGATGAACCGGTGATCAAGGTGAACAGGGGATTCAAGGTGAAGTGTTCCCCACGTATGTGGGGATGAACCGCACGTTCGATACGGAAAGCATTGGCGCCGTTCGTGTTCCCCACGTATGTGGGGATGAACCGGGGAACCATCCCGCAACAATAGGAGTTTAACGGTGTTCCCCACGTATGTGGGGATGAACCGGTTACCATGTACCGAGCCCTATATAACCACCAGTGTTCCCCACGTATGTGGGGATGAACCGGAGGGTATTTAGCACTAAATGAGCACCGAACCGTGTTCCCCACGTATGTGGGGATGAACCGATCGAAACAGCAATCTAAACTGCGCGTCGATGGTATTCCCCACGTATGTGGGGATGAACCGTATTCTAGATCCCAAAACACAGAGCATTAAAAAGTGTTCCCCACGTATGTGGGGATGAACCGAATTTGCTTGACCGTCCGAGAAAGCGAGGATAGTGTTCCCCACGTATGTGGGGATGAACCGCGATCTTATCCGCCTCGTAAAAACTTTGCAAAGTGTTCCCCACGTATGTGGGGATGAACCGTTTTAATCGTTGTTCAAAAAAGTAATGGGCAAGTGTTCCCCACGTATGTGGGGATGAACCGTTTTGTGCCTCCGAGGGCGCTGGTTAATGATTGTGTTCCCCACGTATGTGGGGATGAACCGTAACAGGGGGTAGTCACGTTGGTCGTCAAGGTGTGTTCCCCACGTATGTGGGGATGAACCGTTGAACTCCGTGAGTTAATTGATCGTTGTATCGTGTTCCCCACGTATGTGGGGATGAACCGCACTAGGAAAGACTGGCTCGATATCAAATCGAGTGTTCCCCACGTATGTGGGGATGAACCGTTAATGGAAGCGTATGACATTGACCAGGAGGGGTGTTCCCCACGTATGTGGGGATGAACCGATCAATTTCGAGCGGGAACAAGTGCTCATGCAGTGTTCCCCACGTATGTGGGGATGAACCTTGAATTTTGTGAAGATGATGGACTGCGAAAACGTGTTCCCCACGTATGTGGGGATGAACCGCCCGCTTTTCGAAAACGGAGCAATCGGCTTTCGTGTTCCCCACGTATGTGGGGATGAACCGCGAGCCCATCCACTCGTTTATCGCACCAGTATGTGTTCCCCACGTATGTGGGGATGAACCGGTTTGACGAAACATTACTGCCTGCTGCAGAAAGTGTTCCCCACGTATGTGGGGATGAACCGGGTGATCGCACCGGGTGTTTCAGTTTCTTGGTGTGTTCCCCAAAAAACCTATACAGATCAGGGTTTACCTAGCAGACACGCTAATTCGTAAGCTTGGAACCTTTAAAAATCCATTGATTTACGGTGGCAAGTTACTAGAATCATGTACTTTCTCCACCCAACATTTGACTCGATTTACACAATTATCTAGATCATCCCTTACTTCGTAGACCCAAAACCGCAAAACATCCCAACCTAACTCGTATAGCCTTTGATTCCGTATCTGATCCTTTCTGCACAATTCCCCAGTCCAATCTTTGTGATAACGTTCTCCATCGACTTCTATGTCTAGTTGTCGGGCACCTTTCACTACAGCAAGATCTAACTTATATTGTTCCACCGGGTATTGAGGAAAAGTCCTGATTCCTTCCCCGTACAGTGCTTCATAGAGAATAATCTCCCAATCCGATACACGTGCTCTATCTATTGATTGTGGATACCGAGGACCAAATTCCGAAAAATGCGACGTATCAGTTTTCTCTTTTGTTCTCTCTTCCAACTCTTCGACATATGATGCGAACTTTTCGAGATAGTCTACACCGCATTGTTTCGTTGTACCAAGATCACCAACTACTACCAAACTTGCGCGAGCCCTAGTGATTGCAACATTGAATAAGTTACGCTCGGATCTTAGAAAACTTATGGTTTGTTCTTGTGCCCCTTTAGATATCACTGGGGAGAAAACCATGATGTCACGTTCATCGCCTTGAAAACGATGGACCGTGTCGCTGAGGAATTCAGACTGATCCATAAGGTTGTACAAATCATCATTCTTCGCAAAGCGTTCACGAATCAGATTTGCCTGTGCCCGAAATGGACTTACAACTCCAACGGTTCCTTGGTACCCTTGCTCCAAAAACAATCTAATCAATTCATCTATGACAGTGGTAGCTTCCTGCGGATTAATTGCACTCCCGTTTGTAGGACGTATCGTTTGCCCTTTAACGTCAATCCACCGTACTGCGGGTGTCTTACGGTGGCCAAATTTAGGCATTTTGAGTCGCTCATAATTAGTAGCAATTCGAAGATATCCTTCATAAAAATACTTGTTTGAAAAGTTGATAATGTCTGCATGTGATCGGTGATGATCTCTTAGGTTTACTGTATCATCACTTTTCGCGAAGGAATGCGTCATCTCGAATAGAGAATTTGTCGCATATGCCCAATGCAGGAAGTGATCGACCAACCCAAAACGTTCAAGCAACTGCTGATCCTGACGTTTCTGTATCCTACTTATATGGGATAACTGTTGGCGGTCTCCAATGATCACGGCACTTTTCGCACGGTACAGTAAAGGCAACGCAGAAGCAATGTCACACTGACTTGCCTCGTCAATCACGACCAAATCGTAATAGCCAGAAATGAAGGGCAATTTTCCTCTTGCGGAAAGCGACGTTACTGCCCAACACGGTAATAGTTTGGATACACTTTTATGCAACGAATGAAATTTATTCGTCACTTTGCTGGATGTTCTGCCGTCGCCAGATTCTATGATCATTTTTAGAGCTGCTGCGTATTGAGTAAGCAACTGCCGATTTTCATGGAACACATTTGAGGCGTGGATTTTCAACCAACTAGTCCACAATTGTTTCGAGTTATCGGAAACTTCATCAAAGAGTTGTCGTTTCTTCTTATTTATAGATTCAAAAGATTCCGCCGTTTGGAGGTCTACAAGCGCTTGGAAATAATCAGATATTTTTTCAACTTCGCAGAGCCGAAAATTTATATTATTGGCTAGATCGTAGTAGTAATCTAACTTGGTGTCTTCTGTTAAGTTGATGTTAGAGGATAGTCCGATCTCACTCAACCCTTTTTGAATGGAATGAAAAACGTTTTCCAATTTAGCAAACCGTGACTTTCTGATAAACGGCCATAAAAGACGTCCAAATAAACTCTGTTTGGATTTGTCGTTCTGTGAGAGTGCCTTGTAAAACGTGCTAAATTGTTCTCTCCAATTTTTATTCAGGTTTGATCGAATATGTTGCGTTATGTCAGGACCGAATTCATCCCGGAGATGCTCCACTGACTGTTCCAACTTATCCACCTTGTTTCTCATTTCAATTACTCGGTCGAACTCCGAGTTAATTTCTTCCATTTTCCGCTTGGAGTCTTGGTACTTAGCCAATGTACTTTCATATTCTTGGATTTGCTCAGTATCCGAAGTAGTGGACAACAAACCCTGGATGTGATCACAAAGTTTTTGGTAGTACTCTCCTGAACCCATTCTCATTAATATCGGTCGGGATCCCAAGCTATTAACACGTATTTCAACAACATCCACAGCCTTGTTGTTCTTACTTGCGAAAAGTACTTTTTTTCCTTGCCAGGCAGCATTAATTAGTAAGTTAGTGACCACCTGAGACTTTCCAGTACCAGGGGGACCTGTGATGATCGTAAGGGGTTCGGTTAAAGACCGATTTATCGCTTGTCGTTGCTCTTCATTCATGGGAAGCACTTCCAACAATGGATGTAATTCGTTGGTTACTGACTCGCGCTCAGGTATATTGCCATTGACGAGATTTCCAAGTATGGAGTGACTATATGCCGATTCTTTTAGGTTGCTTAGATGCTGAAGCTCGATTTCTAGACCCTCAGTGTAAGGCCTTCGTTCGGCTGACATGAGTACTGCTCGGTTATAAATTCCTGGTTCATCCAATTCGTTAATGAGAGGAATATTGCGTAACAAACCACCGTCACACCGTTCACGCCATGGCCATTCCTTGCGAATCGAATACAGACGATGTGCTACTTCATCTAACTCGGGTACTTCGGGGTTTGAATTCATATAACCCAATTCCTCTTCAAGTTGGACCAACTCCCCCATAAGAGATTCTCGGTCCGAGTTCGAATATCGTTTCAGCACTGATGTGTTGATCATTGGATAGTCAATCGATAGAGAAGCATTACCGCGATTCCTAGGTTGATCAAATTGAACTGGCAGGAACAGCACTGGTTCAAGACGGTAAATCAAGTCCCCACTGCGCGAAGTGAACGTATGAATACACACAGGATAACCCAAATAGAGAATTTTTGTCAGATGATCTCCACGGGTTGTTGCGAGCAAAGAGGATACTTCTGGCTTTTGTAGTAATCTATCGATCTCGCCGAGAGGTACAGTGTTTAGTTCTACATAGTCATAGTCGTATCGAGATCTTGCCCATGTGCTTACTTCCTCCAAATCATCTTGTCCCAGGCAGGCCAAATAGTATCGACATAGACGAGACAATGGTGTATCAGAAATACCTGAATGAGATTTCATGGATTCGTCGTGTGATGTTGGAAGAATTAAATTCCATCTATAGGAATTGTCTTGCTCAAATCGGTCATTTAGTTCCGTAACCAATATACGATTTATTTCTTTGCGATCTGCCCTAAGTTTAGTTGCTAGCTCGCTTGCTTTTTGACCTGGATTTTTTGTTAACTGTAGGACTAAACGGTCTTTCAGTTCCATAGTAGATTCTGTTCAATCACCTCATTGCACATTTGATGAGGTTCGTTTATGCTGTTGTAGCATTGTCGCAGACGCAATGCACTCATAGCATATAACAATTAGTTACTAACACTTCCCTAAAAACTGCACAATCAACCAATAACCGATTGCCTTCTTGCGAAAGTTTAGTGTTATCAAAAGCTTGGGTTTAAGTAATTCGGTTAAGAAATTCAGCAATACTAATAATCGGAATTTCGAATTGTCTAGCGCTCCTTACTTTGGTAGACTGAGATGAAAGGTCGAATGCGAGTACCCCAATACTCGGCGTCCAAAAATTTTACTTGAAAGTCCTTGGTTTCTACTCTTCTGGTATCAGACTAACTACAACGAACCCCTGCTACCACAGTAATGATCAGCGGGAGTTACATAAATTCAGTCCACCTACAATGACCGTTTTAGCTACTGAAATTAACATGTACTATTTCGCTACATTCGTTATCGCCTTCGGCACTGCACTCGCCGCGATTTGGATTCATTTATCTGTCATTAGTCTCGTGTTGAGTCGGGTGAAAAATGTTCTGTGGTTGACGACGCTCATTCTCTTAGCCCACGTTATAGAAGTTAAACTCTATGCCTGCGTCTACTTTGTATTAACTCATGTTGGAGGGTTTGGAGAAGTGCTTAATGCTACCACCGGTGCGCGCGTCGAAGACTGGGGAACTTTCACCTACTATTCATACGCGGTATACACAACTCTTGGCTTCGGAGATTTAGTTCCAGTTGGGCTAATACGGATCCTCACTGGGATCGAGTCGGTTGTGGGTCTAGCATTAATTGCTTGGACAGCAACTTTTACTTACTATAGGTTTAACGAAGCTAGACAAATAAATATGGGTCAAAGCTGTTGACGAAAAAGACGCCTCAATTATCGCGATAAAATGTCCTTGCTATAAACCATGATTACCGATTGTATTTAATACCGCCCCCAAGAGGACTTACACTTCCCTACCACAAAATTGGAGAGAATACAAGATGAAAACGTCAATTTGCTCAATCGCCTTAGCAATCATTGCTCCGATTCTGTTAGGAGCCAATGAGGAGTCTTTGAATTCCTATCGAATTGTGGGCGAATACATCGCGAATGAAGCTAATTTAGGGGAAGTACAGGAGACTGCTGGATCGAGGAACGCTAACAAAATCGATTTGTCCACAGCAGAAATCAGGATAGTCTATGAAATCCCATTGGACAACGGTGAAACTGAAATTGTGGAATTGGGCTCAGATCGATTTGTTGATGGAAGAGTCGTTTTCGAGGGGGAAATTGACGAACCCACCGACGTCCGAATATCGATCAAAGAGCTTGAAAACCAATGGAAGTGGGTATATACAATGATCATTCCAGGAGGCGAAGAGATTAACTTTGCAATGGTGGACGACGGGGACGTGTGTCTTGCGTTGGTCGGTGTCTCTAACAGAGTCAAGAATCCTCAAAACAAGTTCACCATTTTGGGTGACCTCAGTTCGATTGAAAAAGACCTTTCGCGAGCCCACGTTCTCGTAACAGAGACTAGTGTTAATGCCGGTACTTTGAACGCTATCAGTTCTGGAAATATGATTCTCCGCAACGGCAAATTCCTATTTGAAGGCGAAGCGGAGCATCCTACGGTAGTTCAAATCACGGTATCAACCCTCCGTGCTTCAGGTGTTTCAGATTCAGATTCACTTTTCGAGCAAACGAGCGCCATCGTCGAACCTGGCGCTGAGATCTTGATTCATTCTCAAGGAGAGCACAACGAGTTTGTAGCTACATCTGGAGCAGGCAGGCACGCCAAGATTATTGAAAGCTGGCGGCAAAGCAGAGAATACCTTGAACTAGAGGAAAGGTTCAACGTAGCCGAACGGTAGCACGAAAACAAATACACGGCTCTTTGGGACGTGGTGAATGCGGCCATCAAAGAGTTGAATGAGTTCGTCAACGATGAGAGCCACGAACACTTGGCTCTTGAACGAGAACTGGCTGATATACGTATGACCAAGTTGCAGTCCATTGCCAAGAATGCGGACGATCCGCTTGATTCTCTCCTGGCGATGGAAATGGGAGCATATACCGTAGATATGGAAAACCGCAGCGAAGCATTTCAGGTTTATGACAAACTTGCTGAAGTGTTGGACGCTGATCTTGTAACGCAAAGAGTTACTCCAGCACAGGAACGAATTGTCGAGCTAATCAAGATTGAGCAAAACGATGCCGATCTTGTCCCTGGACAGAAAGTACCTGATTTCACGCTTTCGGACCTAGAAGAAAAGGAAACTATTCTCTACGACGTACTCGTCGAATTCTGGGCGTCATGGTGTGCTCCGTGTATTGCTGCTATTCCAAAGCTAAAAGAGTTGCATTCCACCTACAACAAGGACGGTTTCGACATTGTGTCTGTTTCGATCGACGATAATTTCCATGACTGGGAGCAAGCTTCGGAAGAACAGGATCTACCATGGATCGACGTTGGTGAGATGCACGGATGGGACGGAGAAACAGCAAAGGCCTATGGAGTTCAGTTCGTTCCAAAGAGCTTCCTAGTTGATCGCGAAGGCCACATCCTTCAAAAGGACTTGAATCCAGACAAGCTTGAAGAATACATGTCGTCGTGGTTCAACGAAACATCTAGCTCAAACTAACCTCTTCCGAAAACAAGCCGGAAAGAGCAATACCCGGAAATTTGACAGCCTCAGGGTTAAATTCGATTACTCGTTGTGATCGTTGAGGAAACTCCACTGTAATTTCAAACTGTGATGTATTCCCAACGTATGTGGCCATGAATATCACAACAATTCTTACGCGGAATTCCTGACAGTCCCGGGCCTGTCGATACAGCCATACCGGATTTGGTACAACGCGATTTTTCTGTTTCGCAGTTGAACTGGGTTTGGGGCACCAACCTCACGGAGTTCAAGAAGTGCGAAGGTAAATTGTTTTTATGTGTGCTCAAAAATCTCGACGATGGCACCTTAGTGGGTTGGCAAACCGGGGCCCGACCATTGAGTGTGCTTTAGCTGAGTCGGGCTGGCAGTTCGGGATCCAAACGATCATTCATTCGAATCATGGTTGTCAATACACCAGTACCGCGTATCGCCAGTGTTTCCAACGTTATCGCTTGCAACTCAGTAGAGGACGTGTTCGTACCTGTGCTGATAACTCGTCGGCGGTGTGCGTTTGCCCAGTTGAAACGAGAGTTAGTATATCCTTGTCAGTTCCGCACCCGGAAAGAAGCGACGGTACGCATCAATCACTACTTCTTAACGGTATTCAACCCATGACGACAAGAATCGAGGAAACTGAAACTCGAAAACTGACTCATGAACTTCAAAACAAACAAGTTTCACTTTTTGTTCAAAAAGTGACTAAGAATGTGTCCCCTAAAACCGACGCCGACCCAAGTCACCTATTGACCCGTACCTTGTATTCGTTTCAGTGTTCACTGACATCTACCACTATATTAAAATTCACTAAGATAAAATAACCAACTGTCAGATTTAGCGAGTTGAATTAAACACACATTCCTTAAATGAATACGCAAAAATCAGATAAACAACTCGCAATGGTACCTTTTCAATATGAAATGGTTTTAAATTTTTTTCATGCTGCGTGTAATTCCTTAGATTCGATTCTAAATAGACTTGACGGATACCAAGACATTACTGTAGATGATTCAGGCAGACCCTTAGCTCCTAATTACGTTACGGAAAAGTATGCTAAATTGCCAATAGGTGAAAAGTTTAATTTGGTTGGATCTTGCTTGCAAGCTACCACTAGTCTTGGTTTAGCATTTGCTCATGCTTTGCACCTTCTTGGAATACTTACGAGTGATGATGTGTCGAGTAAGTCGAAAAGACCGAATCAGCTCAAGTTGATTGGACTATATAACTCTCTTCCACAATCGGTGTGCAATGAACTAAATGCTTCTTATGAGCTGGTGCACTCTCATGATTTCGAAATGGAGATAAGTGCAGGACCATTTCCAGAATCAAGTAGAGAAGACAAACAATCTGGAAAGAAAGACTTTCGTCAAATGCTCGAGTACTGGGACACTATGAGAATGCTACAAGACAGCCACTTGCTATTTGCTTACCCTCGCGGACCAGTCGTAAGATTCTTGATCCCACTTAGGTCAGTTCATATATTAGATAGGATTCTGGCAAATCAAATTGCACCTCGTCTTAAACAAAAGTATCAAATGTTGGATAACGAATTGTCCCGACAGTCAGAACCACCAAAGCTTTCGTGGAAAGATGGATTGATTTCGGTTTCCTTACCGAACAAACTAGGTCATATCCTCGAAGCACAATGGAAACCTGCGAAAACCACAGTGCTTAGAATCCGAGAAGAAAATTCCGATGAATGGAGTCTTGGTTTTGAAATTCCGCTCGATTCTTGTGCATTTGTCGATCTCAAACCTGATACAGAGTACGAAGTCATGATAACTCAGAAGAACGATTTCGGTGAAAGCGAGCCTGTTATTGACAAGCTTAAAACTAAAACTGAATCGTCATGAGGAGGAAATAAATATGGCAACACAAACTGGGTTGTATCAACCAAAAGACAGTATCTTCGACGATGAAACACGTTGGGGAATGGATACATACATATATAGACATTCGAGAGTCAATACCACCAAGTGGAACAGTTCTTGGGTATCGAGTACAAATAGTGTAGTCGTTGCTGCCAGTCTAATTTGGATAGCGTCAGGTTGGTATTCCACACCGACCTTAACGCATTCAAATTTACGAGAAAAATTGTTAAGTTACAAAAATCTGAAAGATAACTGGGACAAAGAAGGCGCGTTAGCCCCTAAAACAGAAGCAGTCGATGATGCACTTGCATTCTTGCAGTTCAAACCATCCGACGTCCGCTTTCCCTATCCAGAAGTTGGAAGTGAGGGGGAAGTTGGGGTGTATTGGAATTTCAAAGAAAAAGATATGTTCGCTGAGGTACTCTTCAAAGGCGATGGTAAGTATGAATACTACGCTGTATTGGGTACCCCAACTAATATTTCAAAAGACTATAGTGGCGAAGATCTTAACGTCAACGAGAATTGGCATGAAAACTTGGTTGAAATTCTCCGTAGTTAAAGTACTAAAGTATGAATTGAGTCTGTGACTTGCAGTTGTAAAGAACTGGAATCCCAGTATAGTGAAGACCAGTGTAAATGTGTTAAATATCGAGAACATTTTCCCGACTGTAAGTGTGAGGATGAGTCAGTAAGTGACCACTCTCCCGGTCGTGTAGCTGACCAAGAAATATTGGTGCGAGCTGTATTTAGTGAGTTGAAGGTTGGTAGCGACGGAGAGGAAACCCCGGCAAGTTTTCTGGCCGATCCGTTAAACAGAGGTCTTTCAGTTGATAGACTGAAGTACTTAAATGACAATAGTCTGGTATCCTCGAAAAGAAAAGACTCACGATACGAGGGCTACTTACGATTCACAGGCGCTCGTTGTAGAAGTGTTTGATCGTTACTACACAACGAACATCGATTGTTTTGTGTTTACGACTCTGGAACAAAACATAATCCGTATCACGCGGACATATGTCAAAATATGTACTTACAGCCCGGAGTTGAAAACCGTAAACTCAAAATGAAGCGATTCAGATGGCAACTATGGAAAACATTCCGCGAATTAAAGGAATTTCCCTCTGAATTGCTTGAGTCGCAGTAGTTAACAAGTTAACCCCTTTTTCAGTAGACGACTTTCAAGACTAATATTGCAGCAATTTCCGACAGAATTACGATCATCAATTTGTCGCAACGATTAACCCGTGTAAATACCGAGCGCTCAGACTCTTTGTTAAATAGTTGAATGTACTAAATTTTCCATTGGAGACTTCATAACTCAAAAGCTGAAGACAGCTCAGCTCTATAGGATCGCGAGTGCATATCTGACGAGCGGTGGTTTTTCCGCCATTGAGATTGCCGTGAAGAGTCTTCTTGGCCATGGTGGTGAAATGCTACTCATTCACGGATATCGTGAGTTTATCACTAAGCCTGAAACAATCGAAACATTGGTCCAACTAAGTAGAAATTACAGTTCATTTCGTTATCACGTCTGTGTACAAGAACAGCAAATGTTTCATTGAATGACTTATTTGATTAACGACGAAGAATATCAGTTTACTGCAGTTGTTGAATCCGCAAACTGAACACTAGAAACAACTGTAAAATTGACTAATCAAAAAGTGGTAACAAATTGCCCCCTTTTTGATAGCAGACCCCGACAATGTTTCCAATGTTTGGGAGTTTAATGAATGGATATAGATGCAACAAATATAGTCCGAACCATACGAACGACTATCATGACAGCAGCAAAGCAATACCGTGTTAGAGCGGATTGGTCAGACTGCAAGGTACCTGAGCGCTTTTTCAATGTTCGTATATTCGACATGCTTTGGAGAAAAATGCGAGCCGAAGAAACAATTTGTTCAAATGAACCAAGAGTTGCAGTTACTTTAGAAGAGTATGCTTGGGAAGTTAAGTTAGGATCAAGGAAAAGAGGACCTACGGCAGCACCTGTAGATGGAAATAAAAGACATGATTTATGCGTGTGGATCAGAGATCGTCCTTTTTGTGTAATTGAAGTCAAGAATTTTGGTAATCGATACGGTAAATTGGATGAAGACATCGAGAGACTAAAAAGTGTTGTCAAGGGAAAAAATGCTCCCAATTTCAGTGTGTTAGCGTTTCATGGGTATTGCTCCTATTCTTTGGAAGCGGCTGAGAGACACAAAGCCAATATTGCAAGACGGTACCATAACCCACCACGGTGCTTTGCAGACATTCGAAAATTCAAGTCAACAGATGCATGGAATCTCACAGGTGCGATAGTAGTCTTTAACAACCGCACGCCTAACTTTCGAAAATAGATGAACCATGTACCAGGTAAAGCTCAGACCGTTTCCTTAACTCTAAATAAAAACTAAAAAATTGAGTCCAATATTTTTTGAGCTAGACAGGCATCCCGAAACGGACAGCAAAGCGAATAGTAAGAGTATTGAAT
>VXYV01000042.1 GCA_009845835.1 Gammaproteobacteria bacterium
TTGGGTGGTGATCGACGAAATTCAAAAAGCGCCCGCATTGCTCGACCAAGTGCATCGTCTCATGGAATCCCGCAAGCTTCGGTTTGTGTTATCCGGCTCCAGCGCCAGAAAGCTCCGTCGGGGCGGAACCAATCTCCTCGCGGGACGCGCCGTAACCACGGAACTGTTTCCCCTGGTTTCCGCAGAACTCGGCGACGATTTCGATCTTCAACGCACGTTGAGTTTTGGCGGCCTACCGATGGCCATAGCCAATCCAGCGCCCGGTGACTACCTGCGCAGCTACGCCGAGACCTACTTGGATCAAGAGATTCGCGCCGAAGCCCTGACGCGCAACTTCGCCGGCTTCGCCCGATTTCTGGAAGTCGCCGCGCGGCACAATGGCCAGACGACGAACGTCAGCGCCATAGCGAGAGACGCGGGCGTAGCCCGAACCTCGGTGCAAAATCATTTCGATCTATTGATCGACACGCTGATCGGCTACTGGCTGCCGCCCTGGAAACTGAAGGCCGCCAATAAACAAGTGCGCCATAGCAAGTTCTATCTGTTCGACTGCGGTGTTGCGCGGGCGCTCGCGGGACGGCTGCCCTACCCGGTTGGAGATGAGGAACGCGGCAGTTTGCTGGAAACGCTGATCCTTGGCGAGATTCGCGCCCACTTGGCCTATTCGGGACTTAGGTACCCACTCTACTTCTGGCGCGATCATAACGGGGCCGAGGCGGACGTCCTCACGGAAACGGCGGCGGGATACGTAGCCGTCGAAATCAAAGCCAGCCGTCGCTGGGAAAGGCGCTTTAACCGTGGCTTGCATAAAGTGCGGATGCATCTGGGTTCGGCCAAGACAAGATGCTTCGGCGTATATCTCGGCGAGCGTGAAACCTTGATTGACGACGTTCGGATACTACCCACACAAGTCTTCCTGCAACTGATGTGGGAAAAGGGCGTCTTTGGCTAATGAATTGATTCCGTTAGCTTTAGGATACGAGACGGTCAATTAGCTCCGGCTCCTTGGCATGATATATCCTCAGTCCCTTTTCGACTAGCTTATGACCTTGATTTAGTTCATTACGTAAAAATGCGCTCATTCTTTCTAGCGACTCGCCAGATGACCATCGAGTCAATGTATATTTCCTATTATCCTCATTTCGACCGAATCCACCATCAAAAAAGATTCCACCCTTATCTGTCAAAAGGTGTCTGCCGTGAAATTCAATCGGACAGTCTGCTTTTTCTTCCCATCTATATAACTCCAACTGCGTGCCATCCGGAACAAAATCCGAAATCCCTGTCATTCTATACTTAATATGCCTAATTGTTGGCATACGCTTCTGATCTTTGTAATGAATTACAATTTTTGAGCAACGCCCAAATTCCTTTATTGTTTCAAGGCATCGCTTGATTAATAGGCGAGAACTTGAATCTTCCTTTCCTCTGTCAATACGAAGGTATGGATCTACAAACTCAATTTGATCCCCAAATCGTAATAAACTATGCAATGCGCCGACAATAGAATCTACGTTTGCTGATATCTGGTTAGCTACGGAAATTTTGTTTTTTTCAAGTTCTTCAATGGAAAACACTCCTGATGTGGTTGATTCCACTTTATTGGATATTATGACTCCACCGAATGGATTGCGTTGATGTTCGAAAATAACGTTATCCACCCAATTCTTATCAGAATTATATGGACGGGAAAATTTCATAACCTTGTATTCATCTTTGGCAGATCTCAATCCAACTTCAATTCTACTCAGCTCAACTTCTGAAAGCTCACTTGCTCTTTGATAAACTTCTCGAAACCATTTGTTGGGAAACTGTGAAATTAACCTGCCCTCGCTGTATCCAAACAAGGACATCACAAATCGAAAATTCTCCCAACTGGAGGCGATTGCTTCAGGTTCTACAGCAAATTCGTAATCCATTAAAACAATTCCTCGGCACGCTCTCTGAAGAACCCTTGAGGCCAACGATTCTTAAAGTCACCTTCTGAAGTGACGCATATCCTTTGGAAGCGAGCTCCAGCAACCCCATATTCGACATAAACTACAGAAAGATCGTCGGGTTTCAAAGCGAAACCAGATGGTGCCATACTTTCCGAGTGTTCTCGTACTCGACGCAACAACCGAAGCATTATGTGCTCGCTATGTGTTTCGATAAGCAGTGTTTTGTGAGATGTATATGGTCCAGCGTCACCATTTTCTCCAATGATACCTCTTATGAACATATCTCCCATAACCACCTGAATTTTAGGATGAACATGCAACTCTGGTTGCTCGATAGCAACTAGTCCAGGAAAATTATCAGATAGTACCGCTACCACAACGGGAATCATTTGTGAAACTCCAGTTCCGACATCTACCGCATCTACTAGAATGTTGTGCTTTGTATCTCTTAACCTAAATCCAGTTTGCGTTGGCAAGCTCATATAAAGAGCTCGCAACTTCTCCAAATTTAGGATATCAATCTCTCCGGTAAGAAATTTAGCCAATTCACTGTCATCGGGTATCTGTTTGGCGTCGAACTTTTCAATCCGATAGCCAGTATCAAATTTTCCTACATCTTCGTCAAGCCAATTATTAACTAGATCCGTTAAACCAAGGTCATTCTTGCTACAAATCATGTCCCAAGCCGCCAAGCCATTCTTCCAATTACTCACTTTGGGTTGACCTAATGATTTATAATTTTTGCCAGGTATCTCACGTATTGACCCAATATGAACAGTTTCAGAAAGATATCCATACGCCGCCCGAACAGGTGATAATATCAGTTCATTTAAGAGCTCCCTTAAATTTCGATGTCTTTCTTTTCTGTTCTCGTCGTGTGACTCTCTGCTTGAAATAATTTCCGGAATTTCAAGTGGAAGTTCTACGTTTTCACTCAAATTGGGGGCAGAGCCATTTGCAAAAATTTGTGAATTAACGCCTATGTTTGAAATTTCTATCTCTTCCTTTTCATCAAGCAATCCTGATAGTTCTTGAATTTCTAGAGCAAGTGGGGATAATTCCTCTTGTTCCTTAAAATAACTTTTATATCGAAACTTTACATTTTCCCTCCATTTTTTCGATTGACCAGATGAAATATCAAACTTTACAATGTTGTCATCCAAATTTGATTCGGTATCTGAAGTCAGATCATCCTGCTGAAACTCAGCGATAGTAGATTTCTCTAATTTCTTTAGTAGCCAGTGACCAAAATTAAACTTGATCTTACTAGTGGAATATATGCTATGCGAATGTACTGAGGATATTTCGTAGAACAATTTTCCATTCAGCTCAACTTTTAGGTAAGCCACCCAAGGTTTGTTTGATGTGAATGGCCCAACTGTAGTTGTTCTCCAACAAACTTCTAATTCCACGGCCAACTCAAAAATCTTTCCTTCTGAAAGTTTATTTCCATTTACATAGTTGATCGGAATTGTCTCGCATCTTTCCGAAGATTCATTAATTCCAAAAAAATCCGAACGATAATGTTCATTCAAACTGAATATAACTTTAATCTTGATTGCCTTACCAATATCTTGACGATGAACAAGTGAAGTAAAGCCTCCGAGGGATTGATAACCATTGATGCTTGCTGAATTTTTGCCAAAATTACCGTTCAGAACCTCACAAAAGTACTGAACCGCTTGGAGAACTGTGCTTTTCCCAACACTGTTTGGGCCAAAAAGCAATGTGATTGGCCTAAGTTCGATGGATTGGCGTTTACCAATCGACTTAAAGTTCTCGATTTCCAGTCGTATCAATCGCATATCTATTCTTCTCTCAATGTCCTTTCTGTTGATTCAGCCGTTTATACCGGTCAACTTGCCGTCAATACTTATCTGGTTCTTGTCGGACCAGTATTGACGGATGCCCTCCTCGCTCTTCCCCGCGGCCCATTTCGTGAGAGTTGGTCGTTCACTCTCAATTTCGAATCGAGGCACACCGAAACCGCAGGAGGTTTGCACGAGGTCGATGTCGAGTTCGAAGA
>VXYV01000076.1 GCA_009845835.1 Gammaproteobacteria bacterium
GGGTTCGCGCCGATTAGTGTGATTGAAGCGATCATGGCCTATGGCGACGAAGCAATCACTCAGCATCGAGCGGTATTAGCGGCTTCCTTGCCGAAAGTTTTCAAGCAGCGACGTCATAACACTAGTGCGTTATGGATTGAACGGGTGCTTTCGCAACTACCGGATGAAGTTGACGAAGTCGACAAAGTCGAACAGCCGTCACGATAGTAGCTCAAAAAAACGCACATAGGAATGTTCGCTACGGCAGGGATCCTGTGTGATGACTTCCAGGTGCCGATTGTGAGCGAGTGATTGTTATGAATTTTCAGCAATTCTACATTTCTCCAAAATTTTTAGGGATTTCTTGAGAACATTGGTTTGTTCACGGAGTTAAACCCGATGAGCCGTAATTTTGTCTGATTTTTGTGCGTTGAAACGATTCGATTTAACTTGATTTTAGCTATGTACTAGCCTCGGGCATAGCCTTTCTGTTCCGAACACCAAAGTTCGAAATTGATATATTTTGCGTTACGCTAGACGAGTCAGAAATGGACGGCACCGAAGTTACACTAGCAATCGATCAAGCGCGAGTTTGCGATCCACTTTGAGGGACGCTTTAACCCTTCCAAAGGCTGGGGAACGAAGGTGTAGAATAATGACTATAATGTTTGAAGGTCGCGAATTTGATGTTCATACACGGAATTCCTGACACTCCCGTTTGTCACGAACCCGCCGCACAGCCAGGTTGAACTGGATGACACCAAGATCGCCGTATTCAAGCCCATCTCATGATCTGCTTCATCATGGTTTTTGCTGTCTCCAAGAACTGCGCTATCGCCTGCGCAACCGACGCCAACCACGCGGGGTGGCCGCCCTCCTTAAAGCCCTGAACAAAACTCGATTATCGATCATGATCGATGAAGGCAACAACCAACGTTATGTAGCGGTGGGGACCGTCCCTAAAGAAGTCAAGATGATCCTGCAGCTATTCGGTTTGACATGGGGCCGAATTTCAGTTTCCCGTTGCCGTCGAAAACCGGCGTACACCTGGTCCCGACACTTCCAAAAATGTAGTGCCATTTGGCCCGCAAAAAGCTGTTTCTTTGTTCACCTTCATGCCGCCTAGCAGCCAGCCGAAAAGTATGCCAACAAACGACTCACTAACCACCTAGCCGAAATCTCAAATTATTGCGTAATTAACGAACATTACTGTTCGAAATGCACCGCGATTATAACCTCCCGATCAGCAGCGATAATTCCCCAAAAATGTGTTCTTTTCTACCATGCGATACGGCACTACTTACTATGAAGTCGGGAAAACTTGAAGACTAGTTTGGAAGACTAATTTTTCGATAGACTTGACATCTGCACCCTAAAGAAACTCTTCGACCTCAAAAGTTCAACGAGATAAATTTTCTGACTTTAATTAGAACCCTCTAATTCACTGTGATTTTAGACTCATGGTTGTGTATATACTTCTCAGATATGGCAAGGTATACATTTGACACCTTACTACAACGAAAAAACTCAGTGAGGTGAATGATAACTAAAAGGTAGAAACTATCGTTGTACTCACCGCGGACAGTCACGCAGAACTTGCGACCAAAGCAGATATAGGACTTTTACGAACTTCGAGGTGATTTCAATCAAATTGCAACCCAGTTTGATCCGTTGGAAATATCCGTACAAACAACGATTGATGACTTTAAGAGCAAAATGATCTGTTGGATGTACTATTGCCTATGGTCCTACAGCTGGCTTGTCTAATGTGATCGCTCTCTTCCGCGCGGTTAAATTGAGACCCATCCAAGAATGACACGCTAATCCCAAGTCATTCTCATATCTAAATAGTAATACCGACCATAATCTCTGTGCGCATCGGAAAAGTATCCGTAGTAACGGTCAGCTAACGGTGCCCGTTCATCCGTGATATTTTTTACTCCAAAGGTAAATCGCGTGTCCTCATTGAGTAATGTCGTTCGATAATTGACCGCGAAATTCCAAGTTGAAAATTCAGGAATAATGTAGCGGGTACCGTCATGTAACGTCAATGAGTCTTGGTAAAACTCCCCAAGTCGTTTGCCGTATAGAGATGCACCATAATGGCCACTACTCCATCGAACCAAAAACGTGTCTTCAAACTCTTGATTACCGTCCTGACCGATCAAATCTGAAAATCCGAGAACTGGAATATCGGGCGGAATGATCCCATCTTCTTTTGCTTGAACTAGTTCCGCAGAGACACCACCCGCGGTTTGCTCCAACTCCTGCGTTTGCGCGCGCAAATACTTGAAAGAAATCTTGCCAAAATCAGTTTCCAGATTCACGTAGATTCCGATGTCAAACCCAGCCACCGTTCGAGTATCTAAATTCGCGTAATGATCTTCGATAAAGTGTATAGCACCTGCTGGACACAGTCCTGCTGCGGTGTACGCTTCGTTTTCTTCATCGCTAATATCAGTAGTTCGTTTGACGGCAGTATTCCCTAAAAAGCCGTTACAGTTGTCGACACCGTGCTGTAGGCGTATTAATAGGTCGTAAACTGTATGGTTTTCCTCACCTAACAATCCGATGGTATCTTCTTTTTCAATTGACCACTGATCAAAAGTAAAAGTTAACCATGGCGTCGGATCAATGGCAATACCAAAGGTCATATTGGTAGAAGTTTCCGATACTAGGTCTTCGCTTCCTTCTGCAACTCGCTGTGTCGAATTTGAACAGTCTAGATTAACACCACTCTCGTTTTCTGCATACTGACAAAGCCAATCCATTCGCGTGTTTTGACGTGCGACAATATCTTCGTTAACTGTTATCAAGTTAGGTGCTCTGAAAGCTTGCGACCATGCGGCCCGTAATTGAACTTGATCAATAGGTCTAAAACCGAACGCGGCGCGACCAACGAACGTATCTCCTACGTCGGAAAAGTTTTCGTACCTCAGAGCAACTAAAGAATCCAACCGATTGACGATCGGAATATGAAGTTCTCCAAACAACGAAAACACAACTCGATCACCACTGCTATCTGGTGTTGGGCTTGAATTTACTACATCTGAAACATAGGGATAGGTATCACCTTGATAGTCAGTAAATATGATTGTCCCATCAAGTCTAGGATCGCGATCATCTTCAAAAGCTTCACGTCGGATTTCCGCACCAATCAACGCCCCAACGGGACCAGACATTGTTTGAATAAACTGGTTGTTTGTGAACTTAATGTCTGCTAAAAACAAAGACATGAAATTGTCGCGAGTTACGTCCACCAAAGCACGTTCGATATTACTATTTTGACCAGCGCTGAACGGGTTGTATGCGGCGGGTGTAGGATCAAAGAGTGCTTCTGCCATTAACGTATTCGATACGCGATTCTTCGTCAAATCTCTTCTCGTGGCTACTGACAATAAAGCAGCAGTTTCCCAGTCCCAATCTCCGCGAGTTCCACGAAGTCCTTGTAGTAATCTAAACACGTTCCCATCATTAAAAACTATTCTTGGTACTTCTGCGAAACGATAAAAGTCCATTTCAAGTTCTACACCACTACACGGTACACTTCCAATTATGTCATCTGGTAGCCGATTTGGTGAACCACATGGTCCAAAGGGGTTGTAATAATTTTCTGCACCGACTCGCAACTTAACCGTCGAAAATGGCGCTGAAGGATGCCGCCAACTTTCAGTTTGTGCCGAATAGAACATTAACTCGGTAAAACCCGACATTCCGTTCTGGAAATCGTGATTTATGAAAACTAACGTACTAAATCGATCTAACGCGGACGAAAGCCAACGAAACTCGTTCATGTTGTAGCGTTCTGTGAATTGTCCATCGACAGCACCACACAAAATGTCATTCAGCTTCCATTGGCAACGGGGGTCACCAAGTGGATACGTTTCAAACTCACCAGCATTATCAGTTAATCGACCACGGATACCATATCTAGACACACTTGGGCGAAAATCAAATTGCCCGTAGAGTGAGTTTGCACTGGTATTACGGAATCTCAAACTTTCATACCAACGCGAGTCCGCAGGTATTAAATGACGAATATCGGAGTGAGCCCAGCGTTCGTCTTCACTTGCTTTGACTGGATCACGAGTATAAAAGTTAAACATGACCGACACATGAGTGTCGCCATTGTTAAAGTACTTCCCCCATTCACCCGTCAAATCATTACTACTTCGACCTACATTTTCGTAGGTATAGGTTCGCCATCGCATTCTAGAACCTACAAAGTTGTCTTTTAGAACGGTATTAACAACACCAGCGACGGCATCCGCGCCGTAAACTGCCGCGGCACCATCACGTAAAATCTCTAGTCTTCTAACCCCATAAACAGGTAAAGTATTGGAGTTGACCGTGTTGACAGGTACAAAACTACCACCAATTTCTTCAGTCTGATAGCTAGCAGCATTGACTAAACGACGACCATTAAGTAACACCAAAGTATTTCCGGTTCCTAGATTTCGTAAGTTGAACGCACCAATGTCGCCACGCGCAGCGTTTACACCACCACTAATTGTTTCTTCTTCGTTGAAGAAATTTTGACCTTGTTCTGGTAGACTTTCAAGTAAGTCGTCGCCAGATGAAATTCCGAGTGCTTCAACATCCTCAGCGTCGATAACCGTAACTGGTAATACTCCAGATACGTCTGCACCAGGGATCTGGGTACCTGTTACGATAACTTCTTCCATATCCGCATCATCGGTTTGATCTTCTTCCTCTCCTTCGGTTTGCGAAAGAAGTGGTATCGACAGTAAAGTAGTAGCAGTTAAAGCTACGAAAATACATGAAGTATTGGATGTAAATGTTTTTTTCATCTGTGTATTCCCCTAGTTAAATGTGATCAATGCTAGTAAAAAAGAGTGATCGCAACCACACGGAATAAGCGTGTAGCCTGATAAATTTTACTAGTTTTACTGTTCGTGGTGTAAACAGAGATCGAAAATCAAGTTTTGAAGATCGAGATCGGCGAGGTTTATCGCCGTTTGTTGTTGCCGCAACCATCGTTTGGACGTCTGAATGAATTTTCTTTGATTTTCCAACATGCGCGAAGTTTCTTCGACTTGAGGACCCCCAATTCCCTTTCGGTCTAAAACCATACGGATCGGATCCAGAGCGTCGCGTAATTCACGAATCTCAAACGGAATTTCCTTCGAAAATACAGTACGATAAGTTTCCTTTAATTCATCGTCGGTAAACTCTTGGATTGGTCTTCCGGACTCTCTACCTAAGTCCACCAACGCAGCACTGTAGGAGTAAGCATCGCGAAATGGTATACCGTATTCCAACACAAGCAATTCCGCAATTTGTGCTGAGGTCGCGAAACTGCGTTCTATCACTTCTGTTGCTCGTTCAGGATTTAAACGAATCTGCCACATTAAATTGGTCAGTTTCCGAACCATTTCTTTGCTTGCAAAAGCGAGCTCTTCAACGTTTACATACAAACGATAGTCATGCATACCCGCGTCGACGTTATGTCCGTGTAAAGTAACTCGTTGCGATTTCGAGATCACTTCGTTCGCGGCAATTCGAAGAAAATAAAGTTCGCGTGGATTGCGTTTCTGCGGCATCGAGGTACTTCTACTAGCCGCTTCATTCATCGGAACCACCCAAATCCAAGGCCAGGGATCGCGTTGTTGTGTATGCGTGTTAGCGACGAATTGATTGATAATTAACGCGAGATTTTCTAATATCGAAGCTAGTTCTAGTCTATAGTCTAGACTACTAACGAAATTTGCATCAAAACTATTCTCTTCGGGACTCTCAAAACCCAATAATGTAGCTAGGCGTTGTCGATCGAGCCGTACACTACTCGTATTACCCACCCCAGCTCCATACGGACTTCGGTTTAACCGAAGAAAACCTTCTTGCAGTTTTTGTGTGGTTCGGGAAATAGATTCACCGTACGCCAGTAAAACATGAGCATAAGTAGATGGTTCGGCAGGCACTCCATGAGTGTACATTGGGACTACTGTCTCTACATGTTGTTCAGCTAAGTCAGTGAGTCCTTGATGTGCTTCTTGGAGCTTTTCGTAAATCTCAAGCCAGTGTCGCCGGGCTAGCAAACGACGCACCGTGCCGTGTACATCTTGCCTGGATCGACCTAGGTGGATATTTGATATTTCTTTACCTGCGAACTCTATTAAACGGGGTTCCATCACTGCATAGTTGGTGGTTCGAAGAGAAAGATCTCTAACGGCATCAGAATCGATTGATAGGAGTGCTCGCGAGAAAAGGGAGCTATTAGCTGGCGAGATCAATCCCTGTTCAGTCGACGAAGCTATGGTAGCTTTATTGACTTCAACCATAAAGCACCAGAAATCTCTACATGGCTGTGTGCGTTTAAACGTAGAGTTGCACAAATTGTCATCTGAAGTATCAACCCTCGGTGTTTCATAACTGACAAATGTTGTTACCAACGAATGAGCGAAAAGTTTGACTCGTTCCGCTAAATTTTCTCGCAGAGAGTTGTCACCTGATTCGAACGTGATCGACGGAATACCATAAGTACGATAAAAGTAATTTTTAGAAGTACCTACTTCAGTGAGTGGACGTGGTGCTGGTTCAAAGCCCGCGATCAGTTCCCCATCGTCAGTGGTTTGTTTTCTCACATTTGCAAACCAATCACGCGTAAAGTTAGTAGGATCGGTGATGTCCTCTTCGGATTGGATGTAAAACACATCTCGGTTTGTTGAGTGAAAATCTAACATCAGACGAATATTTGATCTTTGGTCTAAATTAGCTAGGTAATCGCGCACTGCTCGAGTTTCAGGTTGTGCAAATGGACCCCAGTCTCGGTTTAAGTCTGTACTACCCAAGTTATGTCGCCAATGCCCCCGAGCGACACCGTCTGGATTCAAAAGTGGAATTAGGACAAAGTTTGTATTCGCAAAAAAGTTGCAGATATCGTTCAAACCACTCGCACAGTTTTCCGAACGAATTTCTTGCAATGTGTTGGTAAAGGTTTTTAGGGAAAACACCCCAGGGATTTCTGATGGATGAGAACGTCCAAGAAACAACATGTGTTGCGTTGCATTGGGGTTGGTCTCGATTGATTTGATCGGACGTCTATCAATGGAATAACCGATGGTTGCTTCTGTAGATGTGTTCCAATCGCGCAAAACCTGTTTCATCCACGACTCATACCAATCAGCCTGAATATTTTCTTGACCCGATATGTAAATAGGTTCCGTTCCCAGTGAAAAAGAAAAAGTTGCGGAACCGTTCTCGCTAATTTCAAGAGCATCTTCTGAAATTCTTTCCCAGCTCACGTTGTCCGTACTGAAATGAGGTCCATAACGATGGCGAAAGTCTTCTGGATAGTTCAACGTTACCTCAATCGATAGGTTATCAAAGTTCTTCGTTGGTGTTACCAGAAATGCATACCAGGGACTTGGATTAATTGGTGGTTCGTCTTCCGGTTCAATCGATACAACGATTAACGAAGAAGTTGCCTCGCAAGAGGCGATATTGCCACCTGGAAAATTGGATGAAACTGTAAAGTTTTCACTAGCGCAATCGAACGCAAAGGTTGCTGTCCATGAACTAAACAAAAAGAGGGAGAGGAGTATTGCAACTAGAATTTTCATATTCAAGGTTCTACATATAACTTGTTTATACATTGATATGGACTACCTAAGGTGCTGCTAACGAGTACAAGTGGCTATAGTTTTTACAACGAAGTATTTTGTATAACTGAGAGTACGAATGAACGAACAAACTGAAACACGCCAATAAATTTGGAGAAAAGCAATGTCTAACTGGTTTTCGATCGAAGGCAAGATTGCCTTAGTAACAGGTGGTTCACGCGGGATCGGTGAAATGATCGCGGCCGGATTTTTACAACACGGTGCCAAGGTCTACATTAGTTCTCGTAAGGCAGAGGTGTGTGATGCTACCGCTGAAAAGTTACAAACGGAGTTTGGTGGAACTTGTATATCTTTACCGGCTGACCTAAGCAAGGTCGACGGGGTTAGCGAGCTGGTCGCTGCACTCAAACAAAGAGAATCGAAGTTGGACATTTTGATCAATAACGCCGGTACGAGTTGGGGAGCGGAGTTCTCAGAATTTCCAGAGTTTGGTTGGGACAAAGTGATGGATACTAATGTTAAAGGTGTGTTCTTTCTTACCCAACAGTGTCTTCCATTACTTAAAGTTGCCGGAAGAGCAGATGATCCAGCTCGTGTTGTTAACATCGGTTCGGTAGACGGAATTCGTACTCCAAAATTTGAGAACTATTCTTACGCTGCATCCAAAGCGGCTGTCCACCACTTAACGCGCCAACTAGCGGCTCGATTGGTGAAAAAGCACGTCAACGTGAATGCAATTGCTCCCGGTCCTTTCCCTACTTGGATGCTCAGTACGGGGGTTGGATTTGGTGGTCAAGTAGAAGGAGCTGACTGGGCTAAAGTTGGTGAGCGAAATCCGAGTGGTCGAGTTGGTACTTTAGAAGATATTTGCGGGACTACCATTTACTTATGTTCCCGCGCAGGCGCTTTCACGGTAGGTACTACGATCACTTGTGATGGCGGATCAATCGCTTGTTCATAACCGATTCTCAGAGCAGTTGTGTTCTGTGTTAGCCGCTCGCAGACGCGCTTGAAATTCCTTGTATCGCCTGACTTAGTTGGGTAGAAAACTTTTCTTCCGTTAAATCTCTTCGAAGGTTTTCAGTTAGGGCTCTGGAAAAACTAGCAATCATCTGGTCGTTTTCACTCAATCTTGAGATTGATTCATTTTGGTTATAGCCGCCAGACAATGCTGCCACTCTTAGTACTCGTGGATGGTTGGTGAATTCGTGATAGAAATTTTTCTGTTCCGGAAGTGTTAACTTAAAGACTACTGTTTCCTCTCCCTGTAAGCCTTCTAATGAATTTCGCAAACATTCACGCAATACCTCTTCTGCTGGCAGTTTTTCATCAATGTGAATATCGATTTCGGGTTCTACAATTGGGATTAAACCATGTTCCAAGATCGATCGTGCAAATTTGAACTGTTGGTCGACTATTTCTCGAATAGCAACTGCGTCGTTTTCCTTAATGACTGAACGCATCTTTGTTCCAAAGACGTCTAGGGACTTAGCTTCTTCTAAACGGGCACTGAGATTTGGAATTGGTTTCATGAACTGTACACCGTTCAATACGGGTTCTAGTCCTACATCGATTTTGAGAAATGGAAGGATCGATTTGTCTTGCCACAGGTACTGACTACCGCACTTGGCTCCTACATTTCCATGCATAGTCTTTTCGAACAAAATCGCACCCAGTACATTTGGACGAGCAAATACAGAATTAGTCATGATTCGTACTCGCATCTGGTGTACGAGATCAAACATTAATTCTTCATTATCGCCATACTCCAAGGAAGAAACTCCATAATTTTGTAGGGTTTTGGGAGTACTTCCACCGCTTTGGTCAAGGGCGGCGATGAATCCGCTACCTGATTTCATGAGTTGGATTCGTTCATCCATAAAACATCTCCTAAAAATATTGGTTAATCAAAGAGTCGTATGATACTACACTTACAGTACACTGGCATGCGCTGGGTCATTCTGGTTGTCTTAGCACTAGATCAAGTACAAATAGTAATTGGGGCTTCCGTATATGGTTAGAAATAGTAGAAGGTTGATATGAAAGAAATCTATACTTGGGTAGATTGGTTTAGTGAACTATGCCAAAAGATCGCAAATGAAGATTCGGGAGACCTCGTCAAGAAGGCAAAATTGGTTCCTTGGTCGACAAAACCATCGACTGATGAATCCGAAGATATAGTTTCCTTACTGAGGTTTGGAGATAAAAATATCGATCCGTTTTCGTTCATATATTTTCTTGCGTCCAGGAATAATTGGCCATCTGTGAGAAAACAAGTGTACCCAGCGATCAAAAGAATCTTCAACTTGTCGGTTTCAGATATACCGCTCGATATTGCAGATTTTTGGGTGTTTCCAACCCCTCAACCTCGCGGAGGAGTACTATTTCATGGAGGGGATACAAGCAACCCAAACGTTTTGTGGAACTTGTTCAGACAGGTTGTACGAGATCCAGTAAATATCAGTGAAAATGATTTCAAAAAAGCTCTCAAAATAAAGAACGTGGGAGTGGGGAAACTTACACAAGCACTATATTTGATATCTCCACACTATTTTTCCCAATAGATTCGGCGGGGGCTGAATTTGAACTGTACGAAAAACATCCAAAATATTTCAAAAAGAGTTCATTCACACTTGATTCCTATTTAAAACAACTCAAACTCGTTCGATCAAAATTTCCTGGTTGTGAATATTTCGAGATTGATTTTTGGCGTTATTTACTCAGTCGTGAACAAACAAAAAAAGGTAATGGAAATATTTGTCAGTTCAATATCACTGAAAAGTCACATGACGACCTCTGGAACGAATTTAAAGAAAACAATTACGTGCGTTTGAAGCAAAATCAACTAACTATTGCAAATGCAATATCTAAGGCAAAAAAAGGCGATATCTTACTAGTGAGATCGAAGAACCGAACTCTTGGAATTGGCGTAGTACATCGAAATGACTACGCCGAAAATTTTGATCCAGCTAATCGATTGCACGTTGCTTGGATCAACAAAGAACCATCAGAGATTTCCAAAAATTTACGTACGTCAGAAATATTCTCACAATCTGAAGAGATTGAAAATGTCTTCCGGAAATCATCCGCATACAACAAAACATGGAAAATCATGGACGAATTAAGAGATGGTAACGGGGACGAGGATTTGTCACCAAATGCAGGAGAAATTAAAGAACCGTTAAATCAAATCTTGTTTGGACCTCCTGGAACTGGTAAAACCTGGCAATCAGAACAGCTAGCCGTCAAAATTGTTGAAGGTAAACAAGACAGTCAAACGGACCTATATGAATATCTAGAAAACGGTCAGATTCAATTCATCACATTCCATCAAAATTACGACTACGGTGACTTTATCGAAGGTTTGAGACCAGTTCTAAATGAATCAAACCAACAAATCACTTATGAGTTGCACTTAGGTGTTTTCAAAAGCATGTGTATCGAAGCTGAACGATTTCCCGATGACAATTTCGTACTTATCATTGACGAGATCAATCGTGGAAACATCGCAAAGATCTTCGGTGAACTTATCACTTTAATCGAAAAATCACGCCGTGGGAAAACGTCTGCGACGCTCCCCTACTCTAACGAACAATTGACTGTCCCAAAAAATTTGTTTCTTATTGGAACAATGAATACGGCTGACCGCTCCATCCAGTTATTAGATACTGCGCTAAGGCGACGCTTCGAGTTTGTAGAACTGATGCCAGACCCCAATCATGACCTAGTAAATTCAAATTGCGACGGAGTCAATCTCAAAATTCTGCTCACTGCAATGAATGAACGTATTGCATCCTTGCTCGATCGTGAACGACAGATAGGACATACTTATTTTTTTGATCTCAAAAATGTTACAGACTTAAAAAGATGTTTTCAAAAGAAGGTGCTGCCCCTATTGCAAGAATACTTCTACGACGACTGGGAGAAGATTGATATGGTTCTGGGAAAAAATGGATTTATTGAATTGGTTGAAGTAGATCAAATTGTTAAACACGCAATGCATGGACCAGAAGACGGACAACGGTACGAAAAGTTAGACGAAAATGATCCAGATTGGGACAGAGTGGACTGCTACAAGAACATTTACGAAAATACGAAACCTGGTAATCCTTCGTAATGACCCGAAGTTTTCGAACTTACACCATTCGAGAACACGAAAGTGTTCATACCGACATTCGTGAATCAGACAAGCATATTCTTGTACGAGACTATCCTTCCGTCTTCAAGTACTCAAACAAAGGACAGTTACGCGTAGCGAATCTCGTAGGTCAAATAACTCTATCTTCGGATATCACGTTGGAAATCCTACCCAAAATTGACATAGGCCACACAAACGAATCAGTTCATGAGCGAACCCGTGAAATACTGCTCACAATGCTTAGACACTTTCGTCGACTCCCGATGCACCTTCGAGAAAGCAATATTAACAAATTGAAGCACTCTCCTATGTTGTCAATTTTTGCGTACCTATTTTTAGTGCAGTTAACCGAGTTGGTTAAACGAGGTTTAGCAAGAAGTTACGTTCCGACGGAGAGCAAGCTACCATATTTACGCGGACGGCTTCTTTTTAAAGAAGCATTACAAACGAATATCGTAGATCAAAGTAAGTTCTTTGTGCGTTACGATAATTTCAGCGAAGATCGACCAATTAACCGCTTAATTGCGTCGACACTGAATTTAATGAAGAAGCACCTTGATCATGTTGAAAGCCAAAAGTTACACAATATATCGACATTACAGTTCTCCCACATTCAAGCGTCCACAAATATCTTAGCAGATTGGCAAGTACGCAACTTGGATCGATCTATGTTACACTACAAGGAAGTAATACAATGGATTGGATTGTTCTTGTTTGGTCACAGTCTAGGACCGTATACAGGTGAGTACAGAAATCTTTCGGTATTGTTTCCAATGGAACAGGTATTCGAAGATTTCGTGACTGCGCACATTCGGCTTCAACTATTTGACTTGGAGGTCGTCTGCCAAGAACGGTCGCAATCAATTTTAAAGAACGACAAATTTAGGGTCAAACCAGACATCGTACTCCGACAAGGAAGTAGTATTCTAGCTATTCTCGATGCAAAGTGGAAGGAAATCAATCAGAACTTGCCTTCAAGAAAATTCCATGTTTCACAACCTGATTTATACCAACTCTATGCATATAGTCGAGTTTACAAATGCAAACAGCTCGCGTTGATCTATCCGAAGAATCGCAATTTTGAATCACCTAAAAAATTAGAGTATTTTGATGGTCGAAAACTAGTCCTATTTCCCTTTGATATCGAACACCCTCGGGACAGTGTTGAAGAACTCTCTAATGTTCTTGAACTTGACTCCATCTAACCTTCAGATATACAAAACCTATGAGCAAAATAACAATTTATTTCAATCCACGTTGTAGCAAATGCCGTTCTACACTAGAACTTATACAAGTACGCAACAAAGAAGTAGAAATCATTCATTACTTAGAACAACCACCCAGTCGCAATAGACTTATCGAATTAGTTTCCACCCTCGAAGACACACCATCTGATTTGATACGACGAGACTTAAACTTTAAAAACCTCGGGTTAAACCACGATCACTGCCAAACTATCGAACAGATTGTTGAATTACTTGAACAACACCCTGAGTTGCTTCAACGCCCTATCTTAGTTAGGGGTGGTAGCGCGACTATCGCGCGTTCACCTGAACGAGTCTTGGAATTCATTTCGAATTAAACGCCATCAATGACCCGCCTTACCAATTTGCTACCTATAAAGTTCGAAGTTTGTCTAACAACAGTATTCGGAAGTCTTTTGTTGTTACTCGCCAGTAGTTGTGGTTCGCCTCAGTCAAAAGAAAGTGCTACAACACTATTCAACCGACATGTCGAATCTTGTGTGTGTCAGAATCTTGTTATTGAAACCGACAACTACTCCCGTCTGGAATACTCCGATTTCATCGAAAGTTGTAACTCGACAGTCCGTGACTCTAATCCAGAACGATTTCCCGCTGAAATGGAATACTCGCCAACAATCGACGAATTACGTTGTCAAGAAGATGTTGAACCGTGGTTGGAAGTTGTTGAGGAAAATCGCCAACTTCAAGAAAATAACCGCGAATTTTGGGAGAAATTGCATGATGTTCAAGAGTAGTTTTTGCTCATTTGGTATGATATTTGCTTGTTATTGACAAACTTCTATACTTCATCTAAACCGGCCATAGCTTAGCATGATTGAATCATTATCCCGTATCAAACATATAGCGTTCTCAGAGATTCGAACCTTTCGGCGTCTGACAAGATTTTGGATTGCGATGGTACTACTGGCACTTTGCTGCTTCGTCAGTTACTTCTTTGCAGTTTGTGGATACATGTTTCTTGCTCCGTTTTCACCTTCATTTGGTGCTAGCTCCCCGTTTTACCTCCTGAGTTACATCGACCCAACATACTTTTTGTTCTTTCAAATTGTGACGCTGTTTTTGCTATACGATTCTCGGCAACGCTTGTCACGGGCATACATCAGCGAAGCCCTTGATTCTAAACCACCTACTACCTTTGAATATTTGACCGGTCGCGTTCTTGGGGTGTCATTTTTAGTTTGGACAGCAGCAGCCACGATCGTGATGTTTTTATATCTTGCGGGTGTTTTTTCGGTAATCTCTGGATTAGATTTTTCTGAAGTTTTTCAATTTCACTCTCTGATCAATTTACTAGTTATCGACGTACCAGTAATGTTGATCTTTTGGAGTGCTTGGACGATATTTCTCGCTACAGTTTTGCGCTATAGAGTTCTCGTTCTAGTCATCGGTCTGGGAACTATGCTAGCTTGGTTTTATTTCTCCAATCAACTTTCTTTCTCTCTCCATTCGCTCGTAGCTGCTTCATCCAATGACACACTATTCGTTTCAGATTTATTGCCACAATTTGCGTCGGGAACTACATTTGCTGTCAGATTAGCAACTCTACTTCTTGCTATTGGATTAATTTTCTGGGCTGGTTTTTCTTCTGGGCGGTCAGAAGCACAAAAGAAATCAATGGACATTTCTTTAGCAAGTTCATGTCTAGCTTTGAGCGGTGTCGTTTTCGCTATTGCTTTATTCACAACCCTATCAACAAATAGTCATTTTTCTGATTGGAAAGTCGCACACGAAAAAGTCGATACCGAGCAAAAAATCGATTTGCTCAAAATCGCTGGAGACTTGGAAATTAAGCCGGGTCGTGAGCTTACAAGTGAATTAATCTATACCTTTGAAGTCGCCGATTCACCTGTTGCAGATACTCTGATTTTTAGTTTAAATCCCGGTATGAAAGTAAGCAAGGCGGTACTAAATGGTCAAACTTCGGAATTCACATTTAAAGATGGTTTACTAACTCTGCTGATATCCAATCCACTTAGATTAAGCGAAAAACATGAACTTCAATTTACAATCCAAGGTAAACCTAATCCTCGTTTTGCATATATTGATCAAGCCTATGACTATATCAATGATCGTCTTATCCCACCTGACACAGTTAAATTGTTTGGAACTCAAGGCTCAATCTTCGATTCTCGTTTCGTTGCGCTAATGCCGGGTGCTTATTGGTATCCGATTCCAGGACCGGTCAGAGAGTTAGAGAACCCGCTATCACAAAGTCGCGACTTCTTTGACTTAGACCTGAGCATAACACTTTCGACGAAAAATTGGGAACTTGTCGCGACTGCCGATACGGAAAAAATTAGTACAGGGATGTACAAAGTTCAGACCTTCAATCCAGTATCAGAAATTGGATTATTCGCAACAAAGTTCAAATCTGTTTCAATTGAAATCGACGGAACGAAATTTGCGATATTTACTCATGCAAAACATGACCAAAATCTGAGCTTGTTTGATACCTTGGAAGGACCAAGGCTAGAGGCATTGCAAGACCAAATAAAAAGAGCCATAGAATCCGGACTTCGATTGCCAAACCAGTCACTAATTTTTGTTGAAGTACCTCGGCAATTACGCACTGTCGGCGGCGGTTGGAGATTGCACTCAGCGCAGTCTCTCCCAGGAGTTATCCTATTGAGAGAACATGGGTTTCCCCGTGCCAACTTACGAAAAAATCTCTTTCGGACAAATAATGAGTTAACCGATGCAGAACAGCTTCAAACTGAAATACTAGCTATTCGGGAATTTTTTGAGCAAAGTGTTAGCACAGATTCCCTCCGAAATAATTTGGTATTGCAATCATGGAACTTTCAAACCGCTGCATCAGGAGAACATGCCGTAATTCTCGATAACGTTATATCCGATTTAATCGGTTTAGTGACCACGCAGAGTTGGCTAGGAAGAGAATCGGTTTTCTACCGCTTTTCCATACATTCGACGGCAAACATCGCGCCGCAGTTAAGAATCCATGGCGAATCGTCTGTTTGGAGTTTGGAAGAGCGAATAGAGGGAGAACGATATTCATGGACGGCAGGTGAAATTCAAGAGAATGAACGTAACTATGTGAACGCCATATCAAGTTCAGTGATATACGATCAGATCGCGCTCGCGGACATACCAACACGACATGGTGCAAAGTCTGATTTGGAACACTTGTTGTATAAAAGTCGAAAAATCGCTACCGCAATTTATGAATTACACAATCGGTACACCCTAGTCCAATGGTTACAAACATTGCAAGACGACTTTCGGGGACGAACCTATACACTTGAAGAGTTAAAAACTCATGCCGTAGACCATGAAATCTCAATTGAACCCTTCATCACTGATTGGATTCAAAATGGGGAACCCCCTGGTTTTGTTGCTTCCAATGCCATGGTTTCTCGCATTTTGGACGACGAAGATGGTCAACCGCGTTATCAAACTTCGGTAGATATACGTAATACTGAACCCACAGCCGGAGTAGTCGCGCTATCTGGTGAATCTTGGGCGTCGACTTTTAGTAGCTGGAATCGTACCATTATTCCGGGTCTTACTTCAGCAACACTTAGTTTCGTTACTAATGAAGAATTGGAGCAGCTTTGGTTACACCCATATTATTCCCTGAATCGTATACCTGTTCCAATCCGAACTCAACACCAAATTGACGAAATCGTTGATGTAGAACCAAGACCAGACTTTGTGTTGAGCGAATGGCAACCTTCACCTACTGATGGTATCACAATTGATAACTTAGATAGTGGTTTTAGCGTATTGAATCAACAGATTGACGCAAGAATTTTACGCCCATTTGGCCCAGTACAATGGTTCAGAGACGCGATTTCCGGAAACGTCGGTCACTACCAAAACATGAAAATTGTGGATCCAATGGGCGGTGTTTATCGCAGGCCCAATCAATGGTACCTTTATCGCGTTGGTTGGTCGGATGTTCATCCCTTTGGCAGGCATGAACCGAGTTTTGCTCAGGCTCGAGCAAACCGTACAACTGGTGTAGCACGATTTTCTGCAGATATTCCAGAAAACGGAACTTGGGAGCTTGAATATTATTGGCCTTGGCCCGAAGATGCAGTCGACCATGGAGATGTTCCCTTAGACCGTTCCTATAAACTAATTGTCGAATCAGAGCAGTTGAATTCAGAGCACGAGTTGGAAGTTAACGAACTTGATCTAGGTTGGAACCGAGTAGGTTCTTTTGAGTTAGACACTGGTGTAGTAAATGTAGATTTAACGGGTGAAGTTGTATGGTCAAATGGCCAACGGTTAAAATGGGGTAGCGTCATAGCAGATGCTATACGATGGGTTCAAGTTCTGGATGAGTAATGTTGATTTGTTCTGAGGCATTCAACAAGTGTATTGCGCCCGAGGATCGTTCCTGTTCTAACTAAACTTAGATTTTCAAATCAATTCATCGCTAACCTACCAGCTGATTCCAATCTACAAAACGAAACCCGGCTAGTAAAAAACGCTTGCTACTCATTCGTCAATCCAATTCGTGCGACGAAGCCTAAGTTAGCCGCATATTCAGAAGACTTAGCTAATCTTCTCCAGTTTTCCACCAACGACTGCGCCTCTTATGATTTCTTGCAGTTGTTTGCTGGAAACGTCGTATCTCCCAAATCTAAACCCTATGCGATGTGTTACGGTGGGCATCAATTTGGCCAATGGGCCGGTCAATTAGGCGATGGCCGCGCAATCACTCTTGGAGAACTACCTGGACTAGACAATACCCTTTACTCATTACAGTTAAAAGGTGCAGGTAAAACTCCTTACTCGCGAACAGCTGATGGTTTAGCAGTATTACGATCGTCGCTCAGAGAATTTGTCTGCAGCGAAGCGATGTATCACTTGCGTGTACCAACGACTCGTGCCTTAACTCTCATTCTCACCGGTGATCATGTTGTCCGGGACATGCTCTATGACGGAAATCCACAGCTGGAACCAGGAGCTGTTGTTTGTAGAGTTTCACCTACATTTGTACGTTTTGGAAATTTTGAGATTCTTGCTGCACAACGAAACACGAACATACTTGGTCAATTAGCCGACTTTGTTATCGAAAATCACTTCCCAGAAATTAAAACTAAAGATCGTAAATTACGATATGTCGAATTGTTTGAACAAGTTGTTGATCGTACAGCTTTACTCATGTCTGAATGGTACCGAGTTGGATTTGTGCATGGAGTAATGAATACCGACAATATGTCGATCACGGGATTGACAATCGATTATGGACCTTATGGTTGGATCGAAGACTTCGACCTAGAGTGGACACCTAATACGACTGATGCGTCAACAAAGCGGTACAGATTCGGACAACAAAACGCCGTCGCGCACTGGAATCTTTTACAACTTGCCAATGCTCTATATCCTTTAATTGAAGATGTAAAACTGCTGGAAACAGCATTACATCAATATCCCGATATCTATCGAAATTACCATCAATCGATGCTTGTAAAGAAATTAGGGTTAACAGATTTAAACCAAGTCAACTCAGAGTTTATAGAAGAACTAGAACAATGTCTTTCCCTAACCGAAACTGACATGACTTTGTTTTATAGATGCCTGAGTAACCCAAAATTACTGTCAGCAGAGTTCGATGGAGAGCGAGTATCGCTGTTGCGAGAGGCGTTTTACGAACCCGATAATATCAATGAATCGGTTAAACTATCTTTGGAACAATGGTTAGGGAAATTGGTAAATATAGTCAATGAGGGTCAAGTAGATCCAATCCGGCGGGAACAGAGCATGAACAATGTCAATCCCTTGTATGTGCCGCGAAACTATCTAGCCCAGCTGGTGATCGACGAAGTTGAGAAAGGTAATTTTGATATGTTGCATGAATGGATGGGTGTATTACAGAATCCTTACACAGAACAGCAAGGAAAAGCTAATTTCGCCAAAAAACGTCCAGAATGGGCAAAAACTCGGGTTGGTTGTTCAATGTTGTCGTGTAGTTCTTAAAGCGAAAATCTACGGTATCTGAGTTTGGTTAAATTAGTTTGTTGGAATATTGCTGGCCAAACTCGCAAAGAAGTTTGGAATGAACTCTGGACAATGAATGCTGACGTTGCTCTCCTACAGGAAGTGAAGAGATTTCCAAGTAAGCTTCCTGAGAGTGTGTCGATAGACCCCTATCCTTTACATGAACCTTGGAACAAAGAACTATTAGACCGATGGCCCGCAATCGTGAAGTTAACGGACCGAGTCAAAGTCGAATGGTTTAAACGAGTTTTCCCGATTAGTGAACTTGGTATCGACGAATTTGGTGGAAGTGGTATAGGACTCGCAACTGCTGCGAAAGTCATATGCGTAGACAAAAAAGTTAATCCATTCATCGCCTTGTCGATGTATGCCCGTTGGATTCGTCCACATAAAACAACCAAATCCAAATGGCGAGTCGGTTATACTGATGGTTCGGCTCACCGAATCCTGTCTGATCTTTCGACTTTTATTGGAGATCAAGATCCTTCCACACACAGAATATTAGCCGCGGGTGATCTCAATATTTGTTTTGATGGGTTAGACGATAACCCGAATGACCTTCCAGAAAGAACTCGATCCGTGTTTGAGCGATTCAATGTTTTAGGATTAGAACTTGTTGGGCCGCGATATCCACATGGACGAAAAGCAAATCCAACTCCTAAAAGTTTTCAGCAGACACAAAAAATGTACCTACATTTGCGTTGCACAAGAAACCCGAGAATGCGCAACTTCAACTAGATTATGTCTTTGCTTCACGAGGTTTTCATAACGAAGTGCATGCGCGATCACTCAATGAACCAGAACAATGGGGACCAAGTGATCACTGTCGCATTCTCATCACGATAAGCAAATACGATTGACCTCAATAATCACACAATTCAATCGACATCAAAAAAGTATGCCCCTCTATCGAAGGGGCATACTAACCATTAATTTAAGGCATTGATATCGCGAGGAAGTGAGTTATCAATCACTTAACCTGTGTGAGCGATTTAGAGACCGCCAGTAATATACCTCATTGTTAAAGAGACAATCCTACCGCGTGCATTCCATCGAACGGGATCATACGGCAACGGATAGAAGCCGAAATTACTTCTGACGTTGTGAGGTGCATCACGATTCAAGAGATTTTGACTGCCAACTTTGATTTGTAAATGTTCATCAAAGTCATACGAGAACGTCGCATCGACGGAGATGTGTGATCCCACATCAAGAGCGATCCAAGAGTTCGCATCCCAAAGTCCAAATTCCGCACATCTACCAATCCCAAAAAACTTTTGTCCTAACGTACAGTAGTGGGCACGTTCATTTACATGAGGTGGTGTGTAATGAACGATCAAGGTTGCACTCATCTGACGTCGATTCCAATATGCATTAAATCTCCCCTTGTACTTATCTTGGCCGATGGAGGTACCAAGGTCGTCGATGGTAAAACCAGCGTATGGTTCTTCGAAATTGTCATGGACGCGGCTATACGTTGCTGAAGTTCGGAGAAATCCCAACCAATCCCGACTGAATTCATACTGTATAGTGACTTCAGAATTTTTCTGTAAACGTCTGAGACTGTTGAAGTTGTTATACCTTAACGAAATCAGATCTCCACGATCGTTTCGGATCGCGATTCCGTCCGAAGCTAAAGCTTCAGGAATACCAAAATATGCGGAACTGTGTCGAATCGACCCACTGACATTGATCTTCGTATAGTTTGCTTCCACCGACAATCCGCGTAGGAACGAGAATGTTGGTTCCCAAGTAACCCGGTAAGAAGTATTAGTCGAAATCTCCGAATCTAGATCAGGATTACCATATCCATAATGATAAGGCATTTGGGGATGAAGTGTAGGACCGTCTGGATCATATAAATCTAACACGTCAAAAGCTACCCATCCAAAGCCATCGTCAGTATCGAATAACTCTGAAATGTCCGGTTGTTGTACTGCGATCGCGCGATTAGCACGAAATCTAAGACTTTCGTTATATACATACGAGAAGCCAACCGTAGGGATTGTGTCGCCTTTTCGGTACAGGACTAACGGAATATCTTCCGCAGCACCAAACCCAAACCAAAATACGTTTTCGACCTCTTCCCATTCTGTTGTCTCAGGGTTCCAAACGCTAATAGAACCGGAGTTTAATTCGAATGAATTGCCACCACCGGTAGCTCCCCAACTTGAATCGATGGAGCGTTGACTTTGTAAGGTTAGATGTAGTTCTTGACCCCACCAACCACCATATTCTCCACCAAATATCGGAATCCACAATTCCATGGGATAACTTTCGTTTCGGTAGACAGGTTCAGAGGTACCGTTCCAAACCAAGTTTGGGTCAAACGTTAGTTCAATGCCGCCAGTGACTGCAATACGCCTTTGCGAATATCGCGTAGTTCGTGTGGTTTTACCAATGACATAACTCACTCGTTCGCCCATCATTTCCCACAAAAATCCCTTCAAGAAGATCTCAGTGCTGGTAACTGCGTTGGTGCCTTTGGTACGTGAAGTTTCTGAGACAAAAGAAGAATCAATACCTGCACTTTGATGGGTACCGTTTCCGAAGAAATTAAAGGCTACATCAGGATCTGAGCTAGCAAGCCGACGGAAATATTCTTCTGCACCTGGAGAATTTCGATCTCGTCTAGTCGGAACTGAATAATTGACATCATCTGAATGAGTTCGATCTTCGTTCACCGTTAGCAGCAATTGATGGTTTGGGTGAAAATTCCATTGGAACTGAAGATTAATCCTGTCTCTATCGGTCAAAATATTCGTATATGGCGTCGGCAATAAGCCGCTATCTTGCTCCAAAGCAGGTGCATAAAAAACATGCATGGGTTCCCCAAAAGGATTGTACGCATTGGAAGCTGGCACGACTACTGATATCGCAGGTATCGGCGCTTTCTGAAAAGATGATCTACGGTTCCTCAATATTTGCAGGTTGAGTTGCGCCGAGTCGGAAAATTCATACGCGGCGTTAATTAAGAGCCCATCGTTATCCAAATGTGCTCCATTTTCGTAAGGGACTCGATCAAAAAAATCGATATGCGAATAATCCCAATAAGGCCCACTCTTGAAATCCTCGACCGTCGCCCCAAGACCGTTATGTCCTTTCGGTAACTGATAACTATTGATTTTATTTGGGTCTGAAAGGAATGTCCCACCACAATTCCAATCGTTATAGTATGGACCCGGGCTAAAGACGCTACAGTTCCAATGTCGAACCACACCGGGTTGCCCAATATTGACAAATCGATAATCAAACTCCGGTCCTATGTGATCAAAATTTAAGGAACCATGACCGGCTTTCGTGTTAATGATGGGTTCTTGTTGATCAAAGGTCAACGTCGTTGTCGATCGTAAACGACCGATGTTGATCCCAAAGACTATCGAACCCGCGTACTTATCACTCCCAGTCGCACTGTTTTCTTGAGTGTAACTCGAGGTAATCCCTTGGTAATTTTTCTTGGAAATGAAATTGACTACCCCCGCAATTGCA
The DNA here is from genome assembly GCA_009845835.1 of Gammaproteobacteria bacterium. GTDB lineage: Bacteria > Pseudomonadota > Gammaproteobacteria > Pseudomonadales > Azotimanducaceae > Bin55. The sequence continues at coordinate 22,425 of VXYV01000076.1, forward strand.
TCAGCACCGTAAACAGCCGACCCACCATCGAGTTGTATTTCAATTCGTTCGATTGCGGCAATAGGAATTCCCAGAATATTTACTATATCTGACTCCGACCCTCCGTATCCTGCTAGTCGCTGACCGTCCAGCAGCACTAAGGTGTTGGCAGAACCTAACCCGTGCAGGTTAGCGGTCGCCAAGTCGAAGGCACCTGAAATCCCACCAGTATCTCCTATGAGATCATCACCGGTATTCCCGATGTAGGAGGTTTGTGGATTTGTGGAACTAAACTGTTGTGGAATCTTACGGAAAAAGTCATCGATAGTTGTCGCGCCAGTAGCTGCAATGTCTTCTGCATTGTAAACAACCATGTTTGACGTACTATCCCCGTGGAGCAATCGCGTTCCGGTCGCAACGACTTCCTCCATGTCCTCATCTTCGACATCTTCGCCGTCAGCGTTTTCTTCATCTGTTTCTTCTGAACTTTCGATGTCGACTTCGTCAAGTTCATCAGCATTTTGTGTTGCTTCCTGAGCCGACGTGCCAATAGCTACAAAAAGCCCAAAAACTAGTAATAAACTAGGCAGAACAAATTTCAAAATCTGTTCTTTCCAAGTATGGTAGTATGATCGCATTAATTCACCTTTAATAAAGATTCGAGTCACAACTGTTAAATGAGAGTTTTCACACTCCACTCATAACAATAGTACGTTATTTTATACAAAACTTGTCAGTCAATGATACAAAAATCGGATTAAATTGCAAATTTTATGTCGTATTTGGGGGGGGGGGGGGGGGGGGGGGGGGGGGGGGGGGGGGGGGGGGGGGGGGG
>VXYV01000107.1 GCA_009845835.1 Gammaproteobacteria bacterium
TCTTTGTTATTAGAGTTGTTTTATGAGGAATTTTCTAAAATTCTCTTTCTTCATCAACTTTTGCACGCTCAATCTGCTTTTCTAAACCATCTACAAAATCGTCAATCCAGAGTTTTATATCTTTGTCATCTTCACTGAGCTTGATACGGAGCAGCTGCTGTTTTTTCACTTCATAGTGTGAACTTGCAGGTCCTGCCCATGTACCTGTCAGATAATTTGCCATCAGAGCGCGGCGGACATTCTCTTGCATCCCATAACGTTTGAAAAACGCCCGCGCCAGAGAAGTCTTCCATTCTTGCGCTAAATGTTTTTTAGGAATAAGACTATGAGCAACATGTTTTGCGCGATTTTCAACGTCATCATCAACCCATTCCCAGATTTTTTCGCGTGGAATGAGTGTTATTGCTCCTTTCTCCTTTTCTGTTGTAGAAAGGTCCCCCTCTCTCAACCATTTTTCAAGCGAAAACATTCTTGAAAAATTATCTCGTGCCTCCAAATGTTTGCTAACATACTTCCAAACCTGTGTAGGATGCTGTCTCGTCAATTCTGTCAACACCAAGCAAGTTCGCGAGTAATCATTAACTATCGATCCTTTTTGACCAAAGTGAGCAAGTATGATTTCTGCAAGTTCTAAGTTTTTTTCTCGATAGAGTTGCACGAATACTTTTCCAATCTCTGTCCAATGATAATCCGTCATTGGATTGAACATATTTTTCTCTGACTCTCCAGATAGTATTGGATGCGTGAGTAACTGAAATGTCAGGTCACGCGGAAAAACCATACTCGGTTTCCGATTATCGTAATAGCGGTGGTAAAGACTCAATGCGATTGACACAGCAGATTTGTCCATGAAACTCAGTAAAAACTCAATCCATGTTGTGAATACCTCTTCAGATAAGTTTTCAGTGGCTTTTCCATAAACATAAATGCCAAAGTGATCAATGCCGATGATACCATCTTTAGCGAGATTGAGAATACGCGAACCCGCTCGATCTGTCAAACCGGAACGATGCGTAAGATCTGGAATTGTTAAATTCAGGGTTGTATCTCCAATTAGCGCATCAAGTTGTTTTTCCCACTGTGCCAAGTCTTTTTCAAAGATTACACGGAAATAGCCCCCGAGAAAATAGACACTTGCATTGTCACTTGCGTTCCTTTGAGCATCCAGAAGTGTTGGCAAAAGGCAAAAACCTTTATCTATTTTTCCAAGTTCATATCCGAACTTGTATCCATTTTTTGCTTCTGTTGTTACAAGCCATGAGAGTTCGGCTTGCAAAAGTGTTGGATCCTCAGATGCTTGCTGCGCAAGTATTTCAAGATGAGGTTGTACCCGATCTGCACCATCCTCGTTTTCTTTAAGTTTGTCTTCAAGCAGATCCATCCCAACATACCGTTGCATCAGAGAATGAAAGTCAGAGCCAACTAATTCATCTCGAAGTCGTTCAAAACGTTGTCGTATCTCGATCGGTAAGTTATCACCATAATTGTCATCGTAGTACAGGATTCGGCTTGTTGTTTCAATAATCTCTTTCTGATTTACATATCCTTCGTGGGCAATTGTTATTACCGTATCCACAACGATATTACTTAGATCCGGTATTTTTCCAAGTTTACCTGCATGGGCAAGAAGAATGTCCACTGTCTTCTTACGTTCATCTTGAGGCAAACGAGTTAATTGTTCGGATAGAAGTTGCCACACCTGGCGGTAAGCATCCCAAAGTTCACCGTATGTTTCAGGTTCCCAAAGTTTGGGTACACGCCGCAACCCCTGATATTCTGCTCCTACTTCTCGCGAAAAATGTTCTGATTCTAACGCAGCATTGCAGGCTTTTAATGCAAGGGCCCGGCGTTCTTTTGAATTGGATTCAAACGTTTCTTTCAGGACAGGTAAACGTTCTGTTGGAGATGCTTCGGTTGGTGCTACTCTGCCGGTGCCATGAGAAAAAAGACTTGCAAACACACTACTGGCGTTGTTTGAATAGGGCTCGTTTTCGGCTTCCCCGAGTGCAAGAAGCAACCTCGCGGCACCAATAAACAGCTCACGCCATATAGCAATCTTTTCTAAAGCCCATATCAAATCCCTGCGACCAATTGTGAATTGTAAAAGGTCATCTCTATTGCAAGTCCCTATTGTTCGCCTCAGGCACTTTAAGGCTGATTTGGGATTTGCTTCAGTCAGTGCGAGAAAAAAACGGCTACCCTCCCTGGTGTTCAAATATTCACTATTCTGAAAGGGCCCGTTTGGGCCAAGGAGATCTTCAACAATTTTTGATGAAGCTTCTGATTCCCTCGCGTATCGGAACATCTCGTGAAACCGCTCAACTAATTTTGGTGTTAAACCGTGTGTGAAATCTTCAAGTTCAAAAGAGTTCCCGTAAATTTGCCACCAGTCTACCCATAACTTAATCTGGAGGGCTTTTGGCGTGATATAGAGGGTGCTACCGCCTTGCAGGATTTTACGCTTCTTGAGCTCGTCAACAATCTTCTGAAATCTGCTCCAAGTAATATTGTTGTCAGCTTCTCTAATCTTTTCAGCAATCGCTTTGGCATCAGTTATGACTGGTTGTCCAAACTCAAAACGTTTAAAAAGCGCGATGTACTGAAGGACTAATTCCCGTTGTTCAACAACCCCTCGGCTGCTCACCTCCTCGCTTTTATTGACGTAGAAACGCCTATAGAGATAATCGTCATTCAGAAGTTGAGATGGGTCCCCGGGGTGATCGCGCAGTATTTCACCAGTATGGTGTGCCATTCGTGGAGATCCGTCGCAGAATTGTAGGTATAGGTTTGCTTGTTCTTCAGGAATACCGTACCCTTGAATAATGGTGAGAATTCGCTCGCTATCTAAACGTTCCGTTTCAAATTCAGAAATACCGCTACCAGGAATCGGATCGGACTCGTTATAGATGCTAACCAACTTAATCCGAGGCCCGCGATGCTGCAACTTATTCCAAATATAAAACCGATTGTCCGCATCACACTCATCAATTACAAGAATAGCGGAGAAAGGATTGTCATCTCGCAAAATTTCATTCATCAAAATGCTATCTCGAAACTGAGAAGCAGTGCAGTAAATGACAAGAGGGGATAAATCATCTGTCCTTGTGGCTTCAAGAACTAACTTCGTTTTACCAATACCGGGTTCCCCTAACACTCTCACGTGGACGGTATTATCCTTTTCCCGCAATTCGCTCTGAATTTTCGGAATCAATTCATCTTGCGATTGACCAGGATGAAATGGAACCCGCATAGTTCCATCTTGAGACCAGCTCTGATAGGTTTGAAAAACACCTTCAGCTTTTTCATTAACCCATAACGCCAAAGATGGAAACGACTCCAGAAAGCCGACTAAGGTATTCTGACTCCACACCTCAACTTCCGGCTGCTCACTATAAGGTCTTAAGTACGCCTTAATCTCAGAAAGAAGTTCCATGCGCTCGCTATCAACAAAATCAATGCCGGTACAAACCAAAACGTAAGTGCTCTCGGTATTAAGACAGGTTTGAATGCCTTCTTTCAGATCCTCTTTCCCAAAAAGTTCATTCTTGATGTTTGGTTTCGTCTTTCCTGATTTTATTTGATAACTGGTTTTGCCCGCCTTGATTATTCCGATTCCTGTTTCGATTTGGGTTTCATTAACAGTTGCATCAATTCCACCATCTCTGACATTTACTCTGCGAGATATGTTAATCTTGCTAAGTTCTACCCCGATTCTGCGTGCTTCTGCCCAAAGCAGTTTCTGAAAGAATACAACTGCCGAATCTGCATCAAGCCTACTAAGATCTTCATTTTTCACGGTGAAAATATTTTCAATGTTCATTGCATGACTCCGAA
>VXYV01000089.1 GCA_009845835.1 Gammaproteobacteria bacterium
CCATCGTCCGGTTAAATTCCACGATCGCAAACTGACGCGCCTCAAGCGTCCGACCGCCGACACTCTTCAGATTCTCCGCATACACTGAAAACAACGACGTATTCTCTGACATCGGCAACTCCATTACAAGCAAACTACGTTAAAATTACTCATGGTTAGATTCTAGCAATTTTGAATTAAACACACCTTCCTACAGTTTCCCAAGGTTGGTAGCTGAACGGGAAGCTAAACAATTCGAAAGGATTACTATCGATGAATCTACTATATAAAACTTTTATCGGAATAACATGTTCAATACTAGTATCGCTGGTAGCATTCGCAGAGGACAAAGATCGAGATTACTCCATTTACGCGATTTTTGGCGGTGGCAAAAACATCTCCGAGGAAGATGACTTAGATACGGGTATTGGTGAGCGACCTAGTGTTCGGTTCAATTTAGGTGTTCAATTTACGAATAAGTTCGCATTGGAAATCTTTGGTGAAATGACTTCAGCGATCGCTGCAAAAACAGTAGTGCCAGAGTTAGAAAATACGCTTGACCAACCGCTTGTAGGATACCGTATCAAAACAAAGAGCACCAAATACATAGGTGGACTTGGCATATTCTCCTTTAAACCTAAATTCTTTGATCCTTCTTCTGTAGTTGCAAAGGTTGGCTTAGCAAGATACGAGGCTCGTCGTCTTTCTGGTAGATTCCAATACATTACAGTTGAACAGGATGATGCTATCGTTGAAGAAAGTGAATTCGATTGGCAAATAAAAGGTTTCACCCCCATAGTTGCTCTTGGAATCGAATTTCCATTTAATTGGCCGAGAAAAATGTCTGGACAAGTATTGTGGACTCATATGTTTCATGAGGATGCCAGAAATTTTACTGTAGGTTGCAACATCAAGTACACTTTCTGACAGAAATCACAAAAACCTGAGATCGCAAGAGAAATCTTCAACTGGTAGTTTCACCCTACTGTTAACTTTTATCGACGTAGTGTCGATGGTGAAATTGATGCCTACTTCTAGGTCTCAGGTATCCGTACCTAATTGCATGCAAGAAACTTTTTATATTCTGCTACTTCTGCTGGTTGCTTTAGCCCTGTCTGGTTGTGGTTCTTCTACATCGTCAAGTGAAGACGAAACGGTCTCAGCCAAACCAGAACGAACTGGTGCGGAAGTCTACAACAAATACTGTCAGAATTGCCATCAAGGAGGGACGGTGGGATCTCCACGCTTCGGCGATCGAGAAGCTTGGGAAGAACGTCTTGAAAAAGGTCGTGAAGCGTTAATCACTAGTGTGCGCGAAGGAATGCCTCCAGGCATGCCCAAAATGGGGCTGTGTCTTAACTGTTCCGAGCAAGAACTAGCTGCTTCCGTGGACTATATGCTTGAAGCACTTGAACCAGACGAGTAGACCAAATGCAACGACTACAAACCTAAATCACGCTTGAGTTCAGACCGCAAAAGTTCGTCAATCAAAACACAACACAACATCTCGGGATGATCAATCCCAAAACTAATCTCAAGACCGTTTCTTACAGCTTCGATATCCTCCTTTGACAATTGAAAACGTAAGAAATGGACGGCCGAGGTTTTTTCTTCGTCGGTACGGTCTAAATCTTCATTGGCAATAACAAAGATCGGATCACGCTCACCAATTCGGGCGAATACGTGGTATTCAATCCCTCCCATCCGACCTAGAGCCTTGGTACGCTCTTGAATGTCTGGATATTCAAACATCAAAGTCGCAATCCAATTACTACCATCCGGAATCAACTCGTTGTAAGTATCGATTTCTTCTTGAACTTCCTGAGGTTCGAATAACCGTTCCGCGCGCAGTACTTCTTGAATCTGGTAGTGCATTGTGAATCGGTCTTCGAAGTAAAGCGTTGCGTTCGGCGAAAGCGGAAGGCGACGGTTTTTCTTGTGCGCCATCGCGCGCCGACGAAAATCACCACGTTGCCGGGCATATTCCTCTAAACTGAGTAAATCTTGTCGTTGAATCTTTTTCATTTATCGAGTCCATAGGCGCGCGCCAACATTTCGATGGGATGTTCTTTTCGCAAATCGGGTTCAGTTAGTTCGCTCTCAATTAAATTCGACGCCATTGGACAATCGGATCCCCAAGTATCAGGTTTGGAATCTCTAACCCTTCTTACAACCGGACGACTAATTTTCTGTGCAGCGGCGTACGACTCCGATCTGAGTGCGTAAGTACCATCGTGTCCAGAACACCGTTCGAGTTGCGTCACTTCAGTCTCTGGAATCAACGATAGTATGTCTCGTGTTTTAAGTCCAACATTTTGTGTTCTTTGGTGACACGAAGCATGGTAAGTTACTCGTCCCAATGAGGCTGGAAAGTCTGTCTTAAGTAAGTTGTTTTTATGTAACCATGCAAAGTATTCGAAAGGCGCTACCATCGCTTCACTAATAAGTTTTACTTGTTCGTTTTCAGGAAACAATAAAGGCAACTCTCGACGGTACATCCACGTACACGAGGGAACAACTGACATAATTTTGAACTCGTTTTGTACTTTACTAGCAAAGAGTTCCAAATTCTTTTCCATCTGCTTTTGTACACCGGGCAAATCACCAAGTTCTAACTTTGGTACCCCACAACAAGCAGCATCGTGTAGCAAATCTACTTCGACATCGTTATGTCGCAGAACGTTCGCCAAAGCACCAACGATCTCTGGGGTTACTGTTTCTCCGTAACAGGTGACATAAATCGCGACTTTGTGTTCTGAATTTTCGGTTGACCAATTTTTGAATCGTTTTCTCGCAGTCTTGCTGGTGAATTGAGGTAATGGTGCTTGGTCATGTATGCCAAACATTGCATTACTTAATTTCCGCAAAGATTTTGCCTTGCTGGCAGCGTTGGCTAAATTTGCTATACCTGGAGTTGCAAAAAAAGGTAAAACCTGATCGGTACTCGCAATGATCCTGTCACGTGCACGTGTTTCCTTGTTCTTGTGTTGTTGCGCTTTCGCACGCAACATCAAATGTGGAAAGTCTACTGCCCAACTATGCGGAGGTAAATAAGGACACTTGGTTTCCGCGCACAAGTCACAAAGATAGCATTCATCAACGACGTTGTGAAAATCCTTCTTGTCGACTCCGTCGATCTCCATCGTTTCGGATCCGTCGACGAGGTCGAACAAAGTTGGGAAGACGTTACATAGACTTACACAACGCCGACAACCATGACAGATGTCGAATACACGCTCAAGCTCGTTGTCGAGTAACTCTTTGTCGTAATACTGTTCAGACTGCCAATTAACGGGTTGGCGTCGTGGTGGTGTTAGATTCCCCTCTCGTTCAGCCATTTACGATTCAACCGAACTAAGTAGGTACCAAACCTAAAATTTCGTTTGAAAGTATAGAAACAGAGGACCAGACAAGTATCGATACCTTACAGACAGATGAAATGTCCGTGTGGCGTCGGCTCAGGATCGTTAATCGTCCATCCCATCAAGTGACTTCTGAAATCGATTAGCATGTGAACGCTCGGCACGCGCTAATGTATCAAACCAATCGGCGATTTCATCAAAGCCTTCTTCCCTTGCGGTCTTAGCCATACCGGGATACATATCGGTGTATTCATGAGTTTCTCCATGAATGGCCGCCTTCAGATTGTCGGCGGTTGAACCAATAGGTAATCCAGTGACCGGGTCTCCCACTTCTTCCATGTACTCTAAGTGTCCATGAGCATGTCCTGTTTCGCCTTCAGCGGTAGACCGGAATACCGCAGCTACATCATTTTCACCTTCAATGTCGGCTTTCGCAGCGAAATACAGGTATCGGCGATTAGCTTGGGATTCGCCTGCAAAGGCTTCTTTAAGGTTTTCCAGAGTCTTGCTGTTGCTCAATTCCATAACAATTTATTCTCCAAGAGTTGATTTATAGGAAGTAGATGTAAATTATAGAGACAGGTACAACGTCTATAACTGACCAAAATGCTACCAATTGTTAGTGCCTGTGACGACTAATACTTCCAAGATAAATCGAAAATCAAATGACTAGATGAATATCTCGATTCATAAATCGGGATCAAATGACATTTAAAATGCACACGCCAACTGAATCATTAACCCTTTAACACCGTTGTTATATTGAGAACCAGCTAGTCGGTTCTTGAAAAATCTTTGCGATAAATCGAATTAACATTCTGAACCATGACCTGGTTTCCTGTCAGTTACACTAAAGAAGCGAAACGTCTCGGAATACTCGCTGGCCCACTCATTGTCGCGCAACTTTCACAAATGGGGATGGGAGTCATTGATGTCGTAATTGCTGGACGCTACGGTGCTGTCGATCTAGCCGGTGTCGGACTGGGGAGCAGTCTCTTCTGGCCCCTCACACTCCTGCTAACCGGCACTCTAATGGCAGTTACGCCTACGGTCGCGCAATTACACGGGGCCAATCGCACCACTGAAACAGGTCCTGTTGCGCGTCAAGCCCTGTGGATGGCTCTCGTGCTAGCACTATTGATTTTCGCTGTCCTACAAAACGTAGAACCGTTTTTTCGATGGGTTAACGTAGATCCCGCTGCGATCCCTATCGCCTCTCAGTATCTTGGAGACTTTAGCTATGGTGTTTTTGCCATGCTTGGATACTACGTACTCAAAAATCTTTGTGAAGGACTTGGTTTTACACTACCGTCTATGGTAATCCTGTTGTTTGCCTTGGCGATCAAAATTCCGCTGACTTATGTATTGGTATTTGGATTTGGCGAATTTGAAGGTCTTGGTGGTATAGGATGCGGTCGCGCAAACGCAATCATTATGTGGTTTCAATTGATCTGTATTGTGATCGCCATTCAAACCACTCGTATCCGACTTTCTAAAGTGTTTCAAAAAATCGAATGGCCCCATTTTTCAACAATATTTAGCTTAGCAAAACTCGGTCTGCCAATGGGACTAACGATTTTCGTCGAAACAAGTTTTTTCTCGGTGGTTACTTTACTCGTAGGAAAACTTGGCGTCAATGCAGTTGCCTCGCATCAAATTGCTATGAGTGTTGGTGGACTAGGGTTTATGATTCCCCTTGCATTAGGGATGGCTTCTACAATTCGTGTTGGCACTAATATCGGTGCTAATAGAGTTCACGCAGCTCGACGATCCGTAGTCGTAGCCATGATCTCCTCGATTTCAGTTGGCTTAATCGTCGCGTCGATCCTGCTCCTCACACGGCACCAAATAGTTCAGTTATATAGCACAAATAGTGAAGTGGTATTACTAGCTGCCCACCTATTATTGTTATGTGCAATCTTTCAACTTTTTGATTCCAGTCAAGTAACTGCAGTAGGTTCATTACGAGGTGCAAAAGATGCCAAGATTCCCATGCTACTCGCGACGATATCGTATTGGTTGATCGGTATGCCAATTGGTATCGTAATGGCATTTGGAGGTTTTGGTTTTGCTGGTCTTGGGGTCGTGGGATTTTGGTATGGCATGATTATCGGTTTAGCCTGTGCTTCGCTGTTACTTGTGCTGCGGCTTCGATGGGTAACGAACAACTTAACGGTTTTATCAGCACGTTTCACTACGATGCAGCAAGCGCAGAAAACACTACCCGTCGACTAGTAAAGTACACTTGGGTGCCCGACTTGTAAGATCGCTATTTTCGTCTAGTTAGTAAATAAATCGCACTAAATCACCCGTGCAGTACCCGCCAGATTCAACGCGTTTCGCTTACAATCAATGTATGGCTACTAGGTATGTTCCACTAAAACGCAGTCGAAAAGTACATTACCGCTTCGACTTGTTCGACTATTTAGCAGAGTGTGATGCGAACTATCTTCGTTTAGTCAATCTCTTGTATTCGAACCTATCTAGATCACTACAGTCGACCGAATATGTGATACAAAAATCAAACTCGACGATTGAATTTGATGTGCTTCGACCATCTCGGTATGTATCAATCGTAACAGTAACTCAAAGAATACCTGTATCGTTGCCTGACTTAATGATGGAAGTTCGTATGTTCCACGATGTGCAGTGCGCGGAAGTCGTAACTTTTCAAGGCAATGAAACCTACCTTGCCCGATACAATACCGGTGATCCTTCTTCTCGCACACCAGACGAAAAATCTCAAATTAATCGTTTTCTCGGAGAACTGCTCGATTGGTGCATTAATAAGGGCGAAGCAAGAAGTTAGGTGCGAAAACAGAGTTTCCGGGCATCAATCTTGAATCGCTTTGGGAAGACCCTTTGACTCGAAACCCCTTGTAAATATGCCGCCGACTAGTTGTTCGGTTTTACAAATCTCCGATTGTCATCTTTTTACTGACGACGAGCACGTCAAAAACGCCATTAAACCTCGTGCTTCACTTCGCCGAGTGCTAGCAACAGCAGTAATTGATCGGTTTCCTGACGTCTTAATCGCAAGTGGTGATTTAGCGCAAGAACCCACTCACGACGTATATCAAAAATTCAAGGATGAGCTTAAAAAATTCGCATCGACACCGCAACTAGTGATTCCGGGTAATCACGATAACGGCGAGTTGATGCATGAGTTCTTCGACATTGAACTGATTTCGGTTAACGGCTGGACTTTCATTCCTCTGGCTACCTACCAAGCCGGTCTCATTCCTGGGCATGTATCACCACATGCACTCGAGTTGCTGCAAACCAATTTACAAGAAGTGAGTCAACCAAATCTAGTCGTCGGACACCATCCGATTTTCAATGTTGAAACCACATGGTTAGACAATCACAAAGTGGGAAATCACGAAGAAGTGTTCAAAATTCTTCGCGGTTCGCCTTTTACAAAGGCTTACTTGTGTGGTCACGTCCACTTAGAAAATGACCAAGAACATGATGGAGTGAGACAAATCACAACTCCGTCAACGTGCTGGCAATTTGCTCCTCGAGCGAGTTCGTTTCGGTTAGATAATTTAACTCCAGGGTGGCGTTGGCTTGAGCTCTTTCCCGATGGTTCCATCGAAACAAAAGTTTACCGGTTACCATAATCTAACATGTACCATTAAAATCCTTACAACAGGATCGCAAACGATTTGTTGTGACTCTATTCACCCAATCGTAATTAGACATGGAATAGTCTATCTCAATGATCAAACAATATACAACCGAATCGATCCAGGTTTTAAAGGGATTAGAACCTGTCCGGCGTATGCCAGGTATGTATACCGATACACGCCGACCCAATCACTTAGTCCAAGAAGTAGTCGATAACTGTGTCGATGAAGCGCTCGCAGGGTTCGCTTCCAACATAGCCATCTCTCTCAACAAAGACGGTTCGATCTATGTACGGGACGACGGTCGCGGACTACCAGTGGGTATTCATATACAACATAAAGTAAGTGGGGTGGAACTGGTCCTTACGACACTCCACGCTGGCTCCAAGTTTGATAGCGAAATTTATGGAATTTCAGGCGGTTTGCATGGGGTCGGAGTCTCCGTCGTGAACGCGCTCTCCGAATGGCTAGAAGTAGAAGTTCGACAAGATGGATATGCACACTTCCAACGGTATGAATCGGGTGCCCCTCTCAAACCCCTTGAAAGAGGCAGCAAAGTTCTCAAGTCAGATACGGGTACCGACATCCAATTTAAACCCGATCCACAATTTTTCGACAGTATAAGCCTGGATCTCGAACATCTCATGCATCTGTTACGAGCCAAAGCTATCCTGTGCCAAGGGTTAACCATCAGTTTAGATTACTTTGATGCCGATGAACCCAAATCACAAGTTTGGACCTACGAAAATGGTATCTCTGGTTACCTGCTGGAACACTTACCCACGGAGCGAGTGCCAGATCAACCTTTCCTGGTTAACAATCAAAACGGACACAATGAAGCGGTAGAGTTCGCCATGTCCTGGACTAAAGATACCGATCCATTGATTGAAAGCTACGTAAATCTCGTTCCGACCACTTCAGGAGGAACTCACGTCAATGGACTACGTTCTGGAGTTACCGAAGCATTACGTGAATTCTGCGATTTCCGGAATTTACTACCCAAAGGTGTTAAACTGACCGCAGAAGACGTGATGAAACAATGCTCATTCGTACTTTCCGCGAAATTAGAGAATCCGCAATTTAGCGGGCAAACAAAAGAACGACTATCTTCACACAGTGCGACCACTCACATTAGTGGTGTGGCAAAAGACGCGTTTACTTTGTGGTTGAATCAACACACGCAAGACGGTGAGGAGATTGCCCAACTAGCAATCACTTGCGCATTAAAGCGAATGCAGTCGTCGAAGAAGATTCGACGAAAAACCTACTCGACAGGTCCGACCTTACCAGGTAAACTAGCGGATTGCGCTTCACAATCAGTTACCGAAACAGAACTGTTTCTAGTCGAGGGCGATTCTGCTGGCGGTACCGCGAAACAAGCAAGAGATCGAGAATTTCAAGCCGTGCTACCTTTACGCGGAAAAATCTTAAATACCTGGGAAGTGGATTCAACTGCAATTCTCAGTTCACAAACCGTTGCCGATATTGCCCAATCAATCGGTGTCGAACCAGGTTCAGAAGACATCAGCAGACTCCGTTATCACAAAGTATGTATCTTGGCTGACGCAGATTCCGATGGAGCACACATCGCAACATTACTCTGCGCCCTGTTTTTGAAACACTTCCCCCTCCTAGTCGAGAAGGGGCACATTTACATCGCACTCCCACCTCTATATCGAGTAGATGTTGGGAAAGAAGTCTTTTATGTGCTAGATGAAATCGAAAAAAACGCCTTACTAGCACGCATCGCACGAACAAACAATAAAACCGACCCAGTTGTCCAAAGATTTAAGGGACTTGGCGAAATGAATCCGTTGCAACTGCGCGAAACCACGATGTCGCCTGAGACTCGCAAACTGATGCGTTTGACTGTTCAAGAAGCACGACTAACACACAATACTCTTGATATGTTGTTAGCAAAAAAACGTTCACCCGATCGTCGTCAATGGCTCGAAAAACGGGGCGACCAGGCCGTACTGACGCGTATCGAACCACAAGCTAACGGCACCATCCATGAATATAGTGCCCCATAGACTGCATCATGATTCTTGAGGAAAACTCAGACAGTCTAGAACTTAAAGACTATACCGAGCGCGCTTATCTTGACTACTCTATGTATGTTATCAACGATCGCGCTCTACCCTTTGTCGGAGATGGGCTAAAACCAGTCCAGCGACGAATAATTTATGCCATGCAAAGACTGGGGATCACGCACCAGTCCAAGTATGCGAAATCGGCCCGCACGATCGGTGAAGTGATCGGTAAATATCACCCCCATGGCGAAACCGCTTGCTATGAATCCATGGTTGTGATGGCACAACCCTTTTCTTATCGCTATCCGCTCATCGACGGACAAGGAAACTGGGGGGCCACTGACGAACCGAAATCGTTTGCAGCACAACGCTATACCGAATCTCGCTTAACCAAAATCGCGGCACTACTATTTACAGAAATCCAACAAGGGACTGTCGATTTCATCCCCAACTTTGACGGGACATTGCAGGAACCGATAACTTTACCAGCCCAAGCCCCGTTCCTGTTAATGAATGGTTGTACCGGCATCGCAGTCGGGATGGCTACCGACATCCTACCACACAATTTACGCAGTGTCATTAATGCTTGCATCACATTACTCAGCTCACCCAGTATCACAACCGAAGAACTCCTCGAGATCATCGAGGGACCAGATTTTCCGACCGGTGGAATCATTACTTCATCTCGAGAAGAGCTATTGACAATGTATGAAACTGGTCAAGGATCTGTTCGCTGCCGCGCCCGGTACGAATATAACGATGGCGAAATCATCGTTACCGAATTACCCTACCAAAGTTCACCAGCGCGCATTCTGGAACAAATTGCTCAACAAATGCAAGCTAAGAAACTACCTTATCTCGAAGATATTCGCGATGAGTCAGATCACGAAAACCCCACTCGATTAGTTCTGGTACCACGCTCAAATCGAGTTGAAGTAGATCGACTCATGCATCACTTGTTTGCTACCACCGACTTGGAACGAAGCTTCCGTTGGAACTTCAATGTGATCGGTCTAAACTCCCGCCCGAAGGTGTTTTCGCTCAAAGAATTCCTGAAAGAATGGTTGCAGTATCGAAAAATAGTGGTGCGGCGACGACTCACCTATCGTATCGAACAAATCGATCGACGAATCGAAATCATCAATGGGTTGCTTATTGCACATCTCAATATCGACGAAGTCTTACAAATCGTGCGAGAAGAAGAACAACCCAAACTTGTACTAATACAACGATTCAATCTCACGGAAATTCAAGCGAATGCGATTCTTGATTTGAGAATCCGTCAACTGTCTCGCTTGGAACATGTAAAACTCAGTGAAGAAAAAGCAATGCTAGCCGCTGAACGAGTCGAAAAAAGTAAAGTGTTGAATTCACCACGTGGACTGAATTCCTTAATTCGTCAAGAATTGCGACAGGTTCTTGATTCATACAGCGACGACCGCAAGACTGATTT
Organism: Gammaproteobacteria bacterium; assembly: GCA_009845835.1. Lineage (GTDB taxonomy): Bacteria > Pseudomonadota > Gammaproteobacteria > Pseudomonadales > Azotimanducaceae > Bin55. Next base: position 10,457 of record VXYV01000089.1, read on the forward strand.
AGATCACAGTGCAACGGCTGCTTTAGCCTATACTGAGACTGATCTAGTTACCAAAGAACCGGTCACAGTGGTACTTTCTGAACGCGGTTGGATTAGGGTACGTAAAGGTCACGAAGAAGACATTTCACAACAATTGAACTATCGCGAAGGCGACTCGTGCCTCATTTCGCTACAAGCGAGAATGAATGAGCAATGTATCTTTTTTGATAACCTAGGACGGACCTATACCTTACCGATCGCCACATTACCCTCAGCTAAAGGATATGGGGAACCGTTAACCAAACACCTTTCGCCACCCTCCGGTTCGCAGTTCATCGGATTAGCTTCGACTGCTGCGCCAGAAATGATCGTGTCAAATTCCCATGGCGAAGGTTTTCGTTTACCAATTACCGACGCGATTACCCAAATGAAAGGAGGAAAATCAGTAGTGATTCTGGAAGAATCGCGAGAATTGTTGCAACCCGTTATCGCACCAAAAAATGGCTTGCTTGCACTGATCACTCAATCCGGTCGGTTACTTGTCATTCGAGTCAATGATGTTCCTATTCGCAAAAAGGGTAAGGGAGTAAGATTAATTTCATTACCGAAAAAAGATCTGTTTGAAGAGACTGATAGACTGTGTTTTTCCCGTGGTGTTGACGACACAACGAAACTAGTTTTGTATAGTGGTAAACGTAAGAAAATCTTTCGCCATCAAGATTTGGCTGACTACCTCGGTAATCGCGGAACCAGAGGTAGATTCTTGCCGAAAGGTTTTAGAAAGGTTGAGAAAGTCGATTTAGAATGATGCAACAGCCGTTGTTTCATACAACGTTTTTGACGGTTGCCCGGGTTCTTCTCTAACCAAACGCGGCACCAGATAACCAGGTAGTCGCCGCTGCATTTCACCGACCAATGCCTTTGCCCGCGCCTCAGACACTTCAAAGTGAGCCGCCCCCTGAACACGGTCGAGTAAGTGGAGGTAGTACGGTGAAATCTTTGCATCCGATAATCGGTAAGACAAATCGACTAAAGCTTCGTGCGAATCATTAACTCCTTTCAACAGTACGCTTTGGTTCAGAGTTTCTACTCTACTTCGTAGCAAAGCTACGCACGCGGTTTCCACATCTTGATCGATCTCATTCGCGTGGTTGGCATGCACCACAACGACTATATTGAGTGTGGATGCTTCAAAACACCGTATTAACCGTGAAGTAATCCGTTGTGGAATCATGATCGGAAAACGAGTGTGAATTCGAAGAATCCGTATATGCTTGAACTGTTCGAGTCGTTGTATGAAAGTTTCCAGAACTGAATCACGAACCGATAATGGATCCCCACCAGAGAGGATGACTTCTTGAATTGACTGATCTTCAGAGACGTAATCAAGTGCCTGAGAGAGGGAATCCCCTCTGAAATCGTTATAGGGAAAATGCCGGCGAAAACAGTATCGACAGTGCACGGGACACGCTGAACTAGTGATGACTAAGACGCGTCCATAGTACTTCTGGATTAACCCCGAACTTGGACTATAGTTAGACTCGTTTAATGGTTCGGCACTAAAACCATCGACTAAAAATAACTCGTCTTCAATAGGCACAATTTGACGCAACAAAGGGTCGTGAGGATTTCCGATTTCCATACGTTTGACAAAGTTTTTCGGTACAAACAACGGAAAGTCACTTTCATTAATCCACGTCAATGGATGAGTCGAAAGATCCAACATCTCGGCGAGTTCTTGTGTAGACTTTACAGAATCGCGTAAGTGTCCTTGCCAAACTTTATCGTCCCATGGCAGGCTAGGCAAGTGTATCATATTCGAGATATTCTGTACGGCCAAAACAATGACTAGTTATTCTACCAACGAATTCAAACCCGGACTGAAAGTACTGCTCGAAGGATCTCCATGCGTGATTCTCGAAGCCGAGTTTGTGAAGCCTGGTAAGGGCCAAGCGTTCACGCGGGCGAAATTTCGTAACTTCATTACCGGTCGAGTATGGGAACGTACACTACGTAGTGGCGAAACGTTGGAAGCTGCCGATATCATCGAATTCGAAGTCGACTACCTGTACACGGACGGTTATGAATGGCACTTTATGCGACCAGAAGACACTTTCGAACAATTCGCCGCGAACGAAGAAGTTGTAGGCGATGCGAAAAATTGGTTGATTGAACAAGCTCGTTGTACCGTGACCCTATGGAATGGACAACCAATTGCAATCTTGCCACCAAACTTTATCACAGTTGAAGTAGTCGACACTGATCCGGGGTTGAAAGGCGATACGGTTTCCGGTGGGAGTAAACCGGCAAAACTCGCGACTGGTGCGACTATTCGCGTACCGCTTTTCATCAACAATGGTGACTTGCTAAAAGTTGACACACGCACCGGAGAATATGTTGGTCGAAGTAAAGATTAGTGTCAACTTCCTGGCACCCTAGTGCTTCCATCGACAACTTAAAAGTCAGAGCCCAAGTTCTCTGGAACGTCAGAAAATTCTTTCACAACCACAATGTTATTGAAGTACAAACCCCGTTGCTAGGTCGAACGACCGTAACTGATCGGTATATCACACCCTTTGAAATCCTCGGTGAAGGGTATCTACAAACCTCACCGGAGTACTTATTGAAGAGACTATTGGCTGCAGGTATGCCGTCCTGCTATCAGTTAGCCTCAGTTTTCCGAGACGACGAATCAGGTCGCTGGCATAATCCTGAATTTACCATGTTGGAATGGTATAGAATCGGCTTTTCTGCTACAGATCTACAACGGGAAGTCGCAGAACTGGTCGACTGCATTCTCGGAAAAGCTGAGTACGTTACCTGGTCATTTGATACCCTCATCGAACAACAGTTATCCATTGAATTAGCGCCGTTAAATTCGCAAAAATTGCAATCAATACTACCTAAACTTGGATATCACGGGACATTAAAGACTCACGAAGTAAATGACTTTCTCTATTCCCAAGCCACCCAACGTCCGCTACCTCCGCGATTATTCATTTGTGACTTTCCAAAGGAATCCGCTGCTCTTGCCAAAACAAAAATGGTCAACGGCAAGGTAGTCGCTGAACGGTTTGAACTCTGGGTAAATCAACTAGAGATAGCCAATGGTTATGACGAATTGGTTGACGCTGCTGAACTCAGCCGACGCATGGACAGAGATAATCAACTGCGAGACGACGATGGTTTACCGAAGATCGCAAAAGATATAAAACTGTTAGCCGCGATGGAACACGGACTTCCTACCTGTGCTGGAGTAGCACTTGGTTTCGATCGGCTATGTGCCCTCAAAGTTAATGCAAATAGTATAGACGAAGTGTTATCATTTTCCAATGCCCGAGTGTGAGTTGAGCCAAAATTATGACGACTAATCTCATTTGGATCGATCTGGAAATGACGGGATTGGATCCAGAAAAAGATGTGATTCTGGAAATTGCCGCCGTGATTACGGATTCCGATCTCAACCTCATAGCTGAAAGTATTGCTATGGCAGTATTTCAACCTGAAGAAGAACTTGCCAAAATGGATTCATGGAATCTAAAGCACCATTCTCAGTCAGGCTTACTTGCCGAAGTAAGGAAGTCGAAAGTCTTTCTCGAAGAAGCAGAAGCAGTGATTTACGATTTTGTTTCAAGTCACACCGAACCCAAGAAGTCACCACTTTGCGGTAATTCCATCAGTCAGGATCGAAACTTTCTGAAACGGCACATGCCGACACTCGAATCACACTTTCACTATCGAAATATCGATGTGAGCTCTGTCAAAGAACTCGTGCGACGCTGGGCGCCCGCACTACGTGCCAAAATGAAGAAAAAGAATGTACACCGAGCCTTAGACGACATCCTTGAATCCATTGCTGAACTCAATTTCTATCGACGGTTTTTTATCGGTTCTGAGTTTCAGCCAAGAGTTGACAAAGCGCCCAGTTAATGTGTTCAACAACGTTAGAATCGTTGCGGTTTTCCATCTCAGTTCTTTTCTCAACTAAGACTTTTTCCAACTTAACACTGTAGGTTGAATTACCCGCTGCAACCGCTAGATTTCGTACCCATTGCGAGTAATTCACTCGCTTGATTGCCATACCCTCTGTTTTCTCACGGAAGGTCGATTCATTCCACTCAAGTAAATCGATAATTGATACGTCCTCTAAATGATGCCGTGGCTCAAAATCTTGAATGGTGGTCGACGATGCAAAACGATTCCACGGACAAATCAATTGACAATCATCACATCCGAAGATACGATTACCAACCTTTGGTCGCAGTTCAATGGGAATCGAACCCTTTAACTCAATCGTCAGATAAGAAATACATTTCCGCGCATCTAATTTCCCTGGAGCGACAAAAGCATCAGTCGGACACTTAACTAAACACGCTTTACATGAACCACATTGTGCTACTGCTGTTTCTTGTGACATCGGCAGTGGAATATCGGTGAATATTTCGCCCAAGAAAAAATACGAACCAGCTTGTGAGTTTAAGACTAAGGTGTTTTTGCCTACCCAACCTAACCCCGCTTTCACCGCGAGTGGTTTTTCGAGGACGGGAGCAGAATCGACAAAAGCACGGTGAGTACCACCCGCTTTATCTACCATCTTGCGTGCAATCTTTGCTAATCGACGCCGAACTACTTTATGATAGTCGCGTCCTAAGGCGTACCGTGAGACATAAGCCTTGGTTGGATCACTGATTTCGGTCGGTGCTGGAAAAGTCAAATAATTCATTCGCGCCGAAATCACTCGAACAGTACCAGGTAATAGTTCATGCGGAGCTACCCGTTTCTTGATGTTACGGTTCATATAACTCATTTCGCCGTGAAATCCTTGCCGTAGCCACTCGCGATAGTCCTGACTTACGTTCGACAAATCAGTATCCGTTACCCCGACTTGATCAAAACCTAAGTCGTGTGCCCAACGATCAATATCCTGTCGTAACTCGTGAACGTCCATCACGTAAAATTGTAGTATGAAACAATGGAATCGAGTTTACACCGCCGAAGAATCTCGTGAACTTGATCGCTTAGCCATTCGATCGTTGGGTTTTCCTAGTTTTACGTTGATGCAACGGGCGGGACAATTCGCGTTTGACTGCCTCATATCAGAGTGGCCAAAAACTCGCTCGATCCACGTGGTCGCAGGCTCGGGGAATAATGCGGGCGATGGGTTTGTTGTGGCTTCACTAGCACATAAAGATGGACTCAGGGTCACAGTTCAATCAGTCGGTAGTGTGGACCGACTAGCCGGCGACGCAAGAAAAGCTTATCTGCAGTTGACTGAACAAGACATAGTTGTCTCTCAAGAAGTCGAACCGGCAGATGTGATTGTGGATGCGCTTTTAGGAACGGGTGCCAAAGACTCGATTCGAGAACCTTATCAAACTGCAATCGAGCAAATCAATTCGACCGATAAAAACGTGGTTGCTCTCGATGTTCCAAGTGGTATCAATGCTTCTACCGGCGGTTTGCTCACCGAAAATCCGGTTCGCGCCAAATTGACCTGCTCCTTTGTATGTCCAAAAATTGGTACATTAACCGGTCCAGGTATCGACTATTGTGGCGAATTGCACATCTGTGATTTAGGGATTCCTCAAGAAATCTACGAAAAAGTTTCGGGCATACCCGTACTCGAATCGTCTCGTACAGTAAATTCCAAACCTAAACACAAACCAACTGCACACAAATACAACAAGGGTTGCACACTCATCATTGGAGGCGATCACTCCATGGGCGGTGCCATTATCTTAGCTGCCGAGGCGGCGCAAAGAGCTGGTGCAGGACTGGTACGTGTCTTGACCCGTAAAGAACATCTTGCACCGCTGCTATCGCGCTGCCCAGAATGTATCGTTGCTGAATACAACGATAACGCAGACATAGCTGCGCACTTAGCAAAAGCAGATGTAGTTGCGCTAGGACCTGGACTAGGGACCAGAAGCTGGGGTGAATCGGTCTTTCAAGAAGTTATTCAGAACCAACCGAAAAAACTAGTCATCGATGCGGATGGTTTACGACTTTTAAAACATTCTCGATCCATCGATCTGAGTCATGCAATACTCACACCACACGCTGGCGAAGCTGCACGTATGTTAGACTCAGATTCCAAAACGGTGAACCAAGATAGACCCTCCTTTGCGAAAAAGTTGTCGAAGACGTATTGTTGTACTGTGGTTCTTAAAGGTGCAGGCTCATTTATAGCTAAGAACGGGGAGATCAAGTACCTTTCTACTTTTGCCAACCCGGCGCTAGCAACCGCTGGGAGTGGCGATGTACTCACTGGATTAATCGCCGGAAATTACTTGAACACTGAAGATCCCGTAGAAGCGGCACAAGTAGGAATGCTATTACACCAAAACGCCTGCATTCGTGCTGAAAGACATGCGGAACATACAGTGCTATTGGCACGAGATTTAATCGCAAATATCCACTTCGGCGATATGTTGTCGTAACCGATGACGCCTGAACAGACCTTCCATCTCGCGACCGTCGACGACACTTTAGCTCTAGGAAAATCACTCGCGACTAAAATAAAAGCAGGACTGATCTTTCTTTATGGAGATTTAGGTGCTGGTAAAACCACCTTGGTTAGAGGTTGGTTACGTGCTCTGGGTTATGTAGGTCCGGTCGCAAGTCCGACCTATACGTTAATCGAACCGTACGAGCTCCAAGGCATAAATATTCTCCATATTGATCTCTATCGACTTGCAAAACCAAGCGAAATCGAGTATATTGGTCTACTGGAACAAATGGAATTGAGCCATCTACAGCTCATAGAGTGGCCTGAACATGGAGGTGATTTGTTGCCAGCGCCCGACCTTGCAATTCATTTGCAAGCAGAAGAAGAGGCGCGAGCAGCAATAGTGCGCTACTTTAATGGAGAACTACAACCGTTTTCTCAGTAAACTTCTTCGCTACCTAGCAACTGCAATTCTGTTATGCGTCGGTGCGAGTACCTATGCGAATGAAATTCTAGACGTTCGGTGGAACGAAGGACCGAATAACACTCGGGTTGTTATCGATCTTTCGTCTCAGGCCGAGTACAAGTACGGGATTTTGAATAACCCACCTCGGGTGTACCTTGATCTCAAGAATACAAAACTCAATAAAAAATTATCACTCGGTAAAGTCAAGAATCGAATACTGAAGAATATTCGACATGCTGCCCGTGGTGAGGATGGTTATCGGATTGTATTAGACCTACACGAGCCTATTTCGCCGCATATTTTTCGCCTGAAACCCTACCCCCCCTTCGGACATCGCTTAGTGGTCGACTTATCCGCGCCGATCGAGTTGGAAGAATGCTCATCTAACACCGAACCACATTCCGATGTAGTTGTCGTTATCGATCCTGGACACGGTGGAGAAGACCCTGGTGCCCTCGGTTCGAATAAATTGATGGAAAAAACTGTCAATCTTGCCATCTCGTTCATCGTTAGAGATATCATCGAAGCGCAATCTGGTTTTAAAGTCGTTATGACTCGAGATGCAGACTATGAAGTACCCCTAGAAACTCGACGCGACATCGCGCTCAGAGAACGCGCGCATCTGTTCGTTTCTATTCATGCCGATTCCTTTACCAACCCAAAACCTAGAGGTGCAAGCATCTTTGTACTTGGTTCCTCCGCCGCACAGCGAGAATTAGATAACTGGCTCGCCAAAAACCAAAACAGCCCAGCATGGACGGGTGGAGTCGCGTCCTGGGTCAACTCCCGCTGTTTCGAAGATCCCGAACTCTACAGTTTTTTGAATAACCTAGCTTCTGATGTCGTCTTAGAAAACTCTGTCGATGTTGGAAAAGCCGTGTTGCACCAATTGTCATTAGTCTCTCGCCTACATCCCCGGGCGTTGAATCGCGACTCAAGAGATTTTCGCGTTACTGATTCGAGGTATGTAGTGTTAAAATCTACACATGTACCATCATTGTTGATTGAGACCGGATTTCTGTCCAACCCGCAAGATGCAGCGTTATTGGCAAATCCCTCGCATCGACAACGCGTGGGGCAAGCGATCGCCCACGGTATATTGAAGTACTTTTGTGACAATCCTCCTTGGCATACTGATTTGAGTGACGGCAGCATCGAATGTGAATTGCAGACGACTGTGGCTGAATACGCTGTCAGAGCAGGAGATACCCTATCTGAAATCGCCCATGAATATGGGGTTACCGTAGCCATGCTTCGCGCCGTTAACAACATAACTGGTTCAGATATCTACACGGGACAATTACTAAAGATACCGTCTCAAATGACAACAAATTAATGCCACGTTCGCGTATCCAGCGACTCGATGATCACGTTGCCAATCAAATTGCGGCCGGCGAAGTCATCGAGAGACCGGCTTCTATTGTCAAAGAATTAGTCGAAAACTGTATTGATGCTAATGCTAGTGAGATTCAAGTACAAATTGAAAAAGGCGGTCTACGCCGAATCAGCGTCTCCGACAATGGCGATGGGATAGAAAAAGACGACTTAAGACTTGCTACTGAGCGCCATGCTACTAGTAAGATTGAATCGTTCGAAGACTTAGCAGCCATCGCCACGATGGGATTTCGCGGTGAAGCTCTAGCAAGTGTCGCTGCTGTATCTAAACTGAATATTGTCTCCCGGGCGATGGATTCAGATTCTGCCTGGAATCTGCGAGTAGAAGGTAGTCACGAAGTTGATTTCGGACCAACCGCGCGTATTCAGGGGACGACTGTCGAAGTAACCGATCTTTTTTACAACGCCCCGGTACGTCGAAAGTTCTTAAAACAAGAACGAACCGAAATGAATCTCGTCGCGAACACCGTCCGGGTTTTATCAATCATGTACCCCCAGATAGCATTCGTTTTAGAACACAATGATCGTGTAGTCGAAAACCTGCTAGCCGTAAACTCAATCGAAGAACGAATATCACGGGTACTCGGCTTGTCTTTTTTGGATGAATCGGTTTCGATTCACATTGCAAGAGATGACATGAAAATCACCGGTCGCATCGGCTTACCGACCCATACTCGTAGTTCAGCTACCCGACAATATTTCTTCGTAAACGGTAGAGCAGTCAATGATCGGCTAATCGCACATGCGGTGAAAAAAGGGTATGAAGACGTCATGTTTCACGGGCGACATCCAGTGTTTGTGCTCAATTTAAGCATGGATCCGGAAAGTGTAGACGTCAATGTTCATCCAACGAAGAAAGAAGTACGTTTTCGCGAAGCTAGAACCGTACATGATTTCATTATGTCAGGTTTGTATCATGAACTGAAAAACGTCGGTACGGATCGACCGACGTACTTTAAGTTAGATCAACAAGATCCCGATGCAACCGATCTCACTGGAGAAAATATAACCCGATATGTTCAATCTACGTTGAACTTCGAACCCGGACAAATTCAACATCTCGGACAAAGATCTACCAAAACAACCCGTACATCAAAGACTGAAGTCGTCGAGGAGCACGACATTCCACCTCTCGGATTTGCCTTAGCGCAATTAGGTGGGGCGTATATCTTGGCTGAGAATGCTGAAGGCTTAGTAATAGTTGATATGCATGCCGCGCACGAACGTGTTGTTTACGAAAAGATGAAAAAAGATCGTGATGCGCGTGGACTAACGTCGCAACGACTGTTAATTCCTATAGAACTAGATTTATCGTCGCTTGATGCCGAAACTATTCGTGACAACGAAGAAATGTTCTCAAAACTCGGGCTATTGTTTGACCTCTCTGAAAATAACCGTTTAGTCGTCAAAGAAGTTCCCGCGATTCTCCGACACTCCGATATGGAACGATTAATCCTTGATTTACTCGATGAGATTAGAGAATACGGTACCACTCGATCAATCATAGAACGCGAGAACGAAATTCTGGCGTCAATGGCGTGTCACGACGCTATTCGCTTTAATCGAAAACTCACGACTTTGGAAATGAACGCGTTGCTGCGCGATATGGAAAAGACTGAGAATGCCGGTCAATGCAATCATGGTCGCCCTACCTATCGCATTCAAACGATGAAGTACCTAGATAGTGAGTTTTTACGGGGACGCTAAGGCCATCATCCATCTCCATTTTTCGTATTGTCTACTCAGCAACCTTGTATCTTAGCTTTGATCGGTCCGACTGCGTGTGGAAAGACTGACCTTGCCGTTCGTTTAGCTTCTCGATTCCCATTATCGTTAATCAGCGTTGATTCGGCGTGCATCTATCGCGGGATGAATGTTGGAACTTCAAAACCCTCACGGGTGGTACAAGCCCAGTACCCACATGCTCTAGTAGACATTCTTGAGCCAGAAGAGTCTTTTACAGCAAGTGAATTTGTTGATCTCGCCGATGCCGAGATTCAAAGAGCTTTACAACAAGGAAAAATTCCGCTACTTGTTGGGGGCACAATGCTTTACTTCAAAGCATTTCGCGAGGGACTAACTCCATTACCTCCGCGGGATGAAAAGTTTAGAGCAAAGTTGCGTGAAGAAAAGAAACAAGTGAGTTCTCCAGCGTTGTATGCAAGACTTCGCGAGATTGATCCTGTAGCAAGTGAACGTATTCACCCGAATAATTTCTCAAGAATCGAACGCGCGTTAGAGGTTCACGCAATCACAGGTCAGAATTTAACCCATTGGATAGAAAACCAACCTAGCCAACCTGTACAAGTAAGACATAATTGTCGATATGTTGAATTTGGATTAGAGCAACTCGAACGTGCCACCTTACATGCTCGTATAGAAATACGGCTGGATGAGATGATTGAAAATGGGTTTGTGGATGAAGTTCGAGAATTACAGAAACGACCAAACTTGAACGTTGAGTGTACTTCAATGAAAGCTGTGGGTTATGCGCAGTTGTGGCGGTCACTGAAAGAACACCCAGAAACACCATACAACAGTGAGATTCGGGAAGAAATCTTAGCTGCGACTCGACAATTAGCGCGACGGCAACTCACCTGGATGCGAAGTTGGGGGAACGTTGAGAGTTATATCTCGATCGGCGATCAAACAGTTTCCGAATTTCTTGAACAAAAATTTTGCGAATTAGGATTGTGACTCTGAAAAAAATTGTTTAGGCAGGCAATACATAAAGCGCCCCTAAAAAAAGCAATAAATATTGGAGGACTGAGCGTCTAGTTGACGATTTAAGTGTTGTTTGTTAGTCTTGATTACATAGTAAAATAGTGCCCTCGAGTTTTTTAGCAACTGTTAAAATAAGTGTGAATTCGCTGCTGTTTTATGCGGCGATTTAACGGTTTAACATCTTGCTATTGACAGTGCTTAAAATTCGGTAAGTCCAAATCTATCATGGAAACTACGCGGCCGAATTTAGCGCTACGGTGTTTTTTCTATGTCATGACGGAAAATTCCCAAGTATTACCTTAAGCAAAGTTTATGTTTATTTAGTTTCACACGGAGGAGAATCGATGAAGCTAGCGCAAAAGTTCAAG
>VXYV01000068.1 GCA_009845835.1 Gammaproteobacteria bacterium
CCGTCCCCGCTTCCCGTCATAGTAGCGTGGAGACAACCGTTCCTCTAAGACCGCCAAGGAATCACCTTGGCCATCGTCCGGTTAAATTCCACGATCGCAACTGACGCGCCTCAAGCGTGCGACCGCCGACACTCTTCAAATTCTCCGCATACACTGAAAACAACGACGTATTCTCTGACATTGGTAACTCCGTTAGAATAACTAATTGTTAGATTCTAGCGATTTTGAATTAAACACACCTTCCTAAAAGGTGACTCACCCGAACAATAGATGAAACATCCTCCTAAATCGATATTTCATTCAGCTAAAATTCCGTATGAAAATGACAAGAATCAATTTCGCCAATTTTGTGTATGCGTGTTGTGAGCAAGACATAAGTCTCCCATCGTATCGTTGTCCTGAACGACTAGAAAAGTGAACCTGACGCACTACTCTTTTTGTACTATAGTGGATTATCGGTTAATATTCAGTTCATGAATTCACAAGTTTATTATCGAATTCGTCCCTACTTTGCTGTACCCGTAGTACTGTCGCTAATTTCAGCCACCGTTCTCTTGAGTGTCGGAGCACCGCAGACCGGTAAATTCCTCGGTTACTTCTCCTTTGGTTGTTTTGACGAAGGTGAATACTACGACACCTACGAAGAACTTCTTGAGTCACAGAACGACTATCTCTCGTACCGTGATGACAAAGGCAAGTGCCATGATATCCCAATAACCTCGGAGACAGCAGACAAAATTGTCCGTGGAGTGAAAAAGTTACTTCGCGGTCTAGACAGTATGCGTCCTCTTACAGCAATCAATCGTTTCGAAAAGATCCCACCAGAAGCCTGGAATGTGTACCTTGCTGAGGTTCGAAAGTGTTGGAATGCGGTGGCAAAGGAAGCTGACCAAACACAGTACAACGATGAAAGTAATGATTACGATTTAGTGATTTTCGAACGTGAAAAACACAACAAATTAGACACTCCAGAGAGAAACCTCACTCAAGGAGGTGGTTTTTACCACAAGGACACTCATACAGTCTACATCCACGTGAACAACATCAAGCGTGCCGCAATGTACAGGGACAAAAATTTTTATGACGTATTAGTTTATGTGTTAATTCATGAGGCTATACATGCTAAAAGATTAAATGAAAAGCCTTCGAAAGTTGCAGAGACTCCTGACGAGGAAGAACGAATAGTTCAACAGCTTGCGTATGACTTTTATAAAGACATTTATGGTAAAGAACCTCCCTACACTTACCTTCAATTGTCCGAAGACGAAATCAATAATCTAAAACAACAAATGCAGAAACTAATGCAAGACTATGATGATTTGTTTGAGTATTTCGAAAACATACCAGATTCTCTTGTCAGTCTAAAGTTCGCAACTTATTTTCAGTTAAAACTCATTTTAAGTCAGATTGAAAGTATTCACTCCCAACTTACAGATGTTCCGGAAAATCCCAAGTACAATCCCAGAAGAGACAAGATTACACCATGTCCATAGAAAACAGACCGATTCAAAGACTAGTCTCATCGTTTCTACTGGTACTTTCCTGCTTAATCGTCGGTGTTTTGATTTTTTTTACTGTTGTTCAAAATACAAATTACAGTTCAAACTCAGAAGCGGCTTATGTTAAACTAAATGTCGACCATAAGGATCAATCGGAATCATCATTGAGATACGATTCTACTAGCTCTGGGCAATTACTGGAATCTCAGGTTCCAGTAAAACCTTTACACTCCGATATAGTAGCTTATTGCCCAGATCCAAGAGTGGAACCATCCCAGGTTTGTTGGGATTACTTAGATAAGTTCCTGCTTGACATTAGTGAAGGTCATCAACGATCCCACTGGATAAAACACTCCGAAGATGTAACTTATCGCCAAATTTTTGAAGATCCGATGCGCGATCGCCAACTTGTAATTGACACTCTAGATAATCCAGAATGTATGCTAACAAACAAAACGGATTTCCGATGGAATTTAAATGAAAAGTGTCGTGCTTCCGCGTTCGTCAAATTTCATCAATTTCAACTCAAGTGTGGTCATCCGACAAGTTACTCATGGCGAACTAGTTCTTGGTTCTTCCCGCTATATGAGCAGAACGATGGAACTTGGATTTCAAAGTTTGACAGCCGTCTCTCTGTCATAGAACACACATTCGAACACGACAAAGAACGTCGAAAACAAATTTTGTGGGAGGAAGTTCTTAAAACACGATGGATCGTCAAACAGTGCGAACGATTCGACGTAGAAAAAATTCTCATAGACTATGAACGTGATGCGACAATCATAGATCGACTTCAAGAAGTCGGCCGGAATTTAGGGGTACGTTGGTCAAACTTCGAAGATGGTTATCGCATTATTCCTATAACAAATTCACTCATAGCTATTGCAGCGTATTTTGGCGATACGAATTCAATCATAAGTTACGATGGTCATCGCGAGTGGTTTGCCTATCGTGATGAGAAACACCCGTGGATCAAAACAAACTACGATCTCTTTGCGTCAAAAAACACTCGAGAAGAAAAACTATCTAAAGGTATTCAAACTGTGATTGAGTTAGAAGATTCTGGTATGGATTACGATCTAAAGCTTTTGGTACAGCACATCTGTACTGATCAAACTACCCTAGATCCAGATACATGTCAAACAACGATTAACACCCTCCGCACCAGACTGCGACCCAATGAGTGGCGACAGCAACAAGTGCTCGATCGTATTGAGAGAATGGCATTGGAATCCGGTATCTACTATGGTACTAGCGGCGACAGACCGGTTAGGAGTGATAGAATTGAACGAGAGTGAGTGCGCTTCCCATACAAAAGTAATAGAACTTTGACGGTCGATTATATCCTGTCGCTAGTTTTCCCGGTCATTCACTAAGGAACACCAAATGCCATAACTGGTTCGGACCCGACGGCAATAATCAGAAATTATTCATGTCTCACGAATTTGACAAATTTCACTAAATAACTGGCGATACCGCAGAACGTTAGTTGTATTACCTCTCAAATTTCATAAATAACACAACAAAATTTGCGAGAAGTAGTCCTTTAAGTCATGCTTCAACACTCGAAACTTCGATACTTCTCGAGACATGAAGAATTTCTGGGCAATCATTCAAACAACAACCGAGCATAATATAATTCGGCTGCCCTGGAACTGGCGCTGCAGTAACAACTTATGCTACAGCATGATCCGATACAACGCGGCGATCGGTAAAACTAGCACCTTACTCCGGTCGGGCAATCACCGCAATCCGTTATAACCCCAAAAGGAATACTCCATACACAATATCTGAATCACTTCAACTTGCGCTGGATCTAATGGCTGGGGTAGGCGACCACGAGCACCATCCTGCGCCTACGACTGAAAATACCAAGTCGACTTCGATATCTCTAATTGCTTCAACAACGAGATCATCCGAACTTTAGTCTTGCCTTCCTAATTAGCTTTTTCCTTGCGAATTGACTCGCGATAACTTCGTATTAAACACGCATCTCAGATTTTTAGGATCTGCATCCCCACCGTCATCTCACCAATAAGCTGATCCCATTCCGCAACATCTTTACGCAACTTCTTCGTCTCAGCATTAGCACCACGACTCTGTTCAAAATGCAAATGTGCCCCTTGGATCAATTTATCACCCATTGATAGAGCGACCGCCTCAGTGAACGTTCTTGTTGTTTAACCGTATTATAAAACAAAGAAATCGGTTAAATCTTACAACAAAAACTCACTTTACAATGATCACAACCCGAATCAATCAAAATCAACAGTTGATTAGAAGTCTCTTAGATTTGTCATACAAATGCAATCAGCTGACTGATTCTTGAGTTTAATCTCGTAGATAACACACAATAAGTAACATATAAAGCGTGGAATATAGGTGATTTGACTATGACCTACAGTTTAAATAGGATAACGTTGCTTGGCCACCTTGGTCAAGATCCCGTCGCCCGGTTTTCGAATGCTGGGACTGCGTTCACTACCTTTTCAGTAGCAACCACTACACGTTGGCGAGATCGGCAAACGCAGGAACAACGAGAAGAAACCGAATGGCATTCAGTAGTATGCTGGGGACCTCTTGCGGAAATCGCGTCTAAACATTTACACAAAGGCAGCCAGGTTTATGTTGAAGGTGAATTGAGAACTCGTAAATGGGAACGCGATGGTGTCCAGCAACAACGTGCCGAAGTGAGGGCTCGAGATTTAATTATGCTCTCAGGTCAAAGTACACATTCGGGAAGTACCACTTACGGAAAAGCTCCCCAGAGTGGTCATCAACGTGCGGAAAAAGATCAACAACGTTCGCAGCAAAGTTCGACTATATCAAGCCAATCGAACCCACAGCCTGATCTCAGTTACGACGACATCGACGACGACATTCCGTTCTGAGAACTGCTTAAGTCAGCAACGGCAAACCCTAATGCTCAGTGGCGGATACCCTTAATCTACTACTCTGCAAAAAGTCGCTGAGAAGGACTTCTTGGTAATCGAATCGCGAAGATGCTCAGCGAATTAGAACATTACCTTGCCATCGTAGTCGTCGCGCTACTACAGGGTTTAACTGAGTTCCTACCGATTTCGAGTTCAGCCCATCTTATTATCCTACCACATTGGTTAGGTTGGGAAGAACAAGGAATAATCGTAGACGTTGCTGTTCACTTTGGGACTCTACTTGCCGTCGTCTTTTACTTTCGTAAACACCTTACCAACCTAGCGAATGCTACTGTTCGATCTGTCGTCCACGGACAGATTGACACCGACACCAAATTGGTCTTAAACTTGATCATCGCCACACTGCCGATTGTTGTTTTTGGTTACTTCATGAAAGATTTCGTCGATACCGAACTCCGAACAATACCAATCATCGCTTTTGCAACCATCGGCTTTGGAGTACTACTTTGGCTAGCCGATCTCAACAACAACGTGGTAAAAGACGAATCCGTTATGACCCTAACTCAAGCATTAATCATTGGATTCGCCCAAGTACTAGCACTCATACCCGGAACTTCCCGCTCTGGAATCACAATAACTTGTGCATTACTACTAGGATTTTCGCGCACATCAAGTTCACGATTTTCCTTTCTACTCGCCATCCCAACAATTTCAGGTGCAGCATTATTGACTTTTTTCGACGCCTTACAGATTACAAATTCGGTCGATTGGATTGAACTAGGAATCGGTATTGGAGTGTCCTTTCTAACAGCCTATTTGTGCATTGATCTCTTTCTACGATTTGTGGAAAAAATCGGACTTTTACCGTTTGTAATCTACCGCGTTGTACTGGGATCTGCGTTGTTGTTTTCACTGTGGTTCGTTTAGATCAATAATGCTGGTCTTGCTCGGAGGTACATTCGATCCAGTACATCTTGGACATGTTCACGCCGGGGTCCGTGTCAGCAAAACCCTTGAAGAGCCAACAACACTCCTAGTTGCGCCAACACCCCGTTTAAGAATACCACCTGAAGCTACTTTTGTAAACCGTTGGGCTATGGTGCAATTAGCCTGTGCGGAGCATCCAGAACTTCTACCCTCTGACTTAGAAGCCACTCTACCCGCACCTACCGAAACGATAAGGACGCTCGCCCTACTCCATGAGAAACACAACCAACTTGTGTATGTGATGGGTACAGACTCCTTGAATCAAATCAATACTTGGTCTGATTCAGCACGATTTCACTTATTCATGAGTATCTTTTTACTACAAAGACCTAGGATCACACTCAATCGAGCACCTAAATCTTTCCAGTTTACCAGCAAGGTCGAACAACTAACAAAAGAAAACGGACTTATATACCTCGCTGACTTTGAGATGTTGGACATTAGTGCTAGCGAAATTCGACTAGCCGCCCAAGAAAACCGTGACTTTGCTCATTTTGTCCCCTCAACCGTGTATGAGTATATAATCACAAATAACCTCTATCAGAAACGAGACTGAAGAAAACTGCAAAATCCTAACGATCTACCGAAACTAGTCCATTCTTATTTAGATGATATGAAGGCACTAGAAATTCTAGAACTAGACGTTAGAAAACTCACTACACTAACCGATATCATGCTAATCGCGACAGGGACATCCAGTCGCCATGTTTCTGCTATCGTTGATCACGTTTTGCTGCAAACAAAACACGAGGAAATACCGATTTATGGGGTTGAAGGAAAACAAAATTCTGAATGGGTGCTAGTAGACTACGGCGATTTGTTGGTCCATGTAATGCAACGCACAACACGAGAACTCTACCAACTAGAAAAGCTCTGGACTCCTATTGAATCCGACGAGCGTGTTGTTTGAACTTACGCATTCTCTATGTAGGTAAAAGCGAACCTTGGGTTGACAAAGGTATTGAAAAATACACTCGCCGCATGCCAAATTTAAGCCTCGAATCCATCAAAGAATATCCCCAACACAACTGTTTTCGCCGTATGCTAAAGCAAGCGGGATCTTCGTTTCGGGTTCTGCTGGATTCTCAAGGAATTGAACGAACGAGTGAGGAGCTAGCAAAGGCACTGTTAGATTGGAGTCAATCTCACAAATACATCACATTTTTGATCGGCGATGACGACGGTTTTACATCTGAAAACCGAAAAGCGGCTGATACGGTTTGGTCGCTCTCGCCACTGACATTTCCCTACATGCTTGCGCGGTTGATTGTGGTAGAACAACTCTATCGTGCGAAATCAATTATTGATGGTCACCCTTATCACCGATTGTGTCAACCACACGAGCCGTAGAACCCCTCCCTGGTGGGTTAATAAGCATAGTTAATCGACGCGCAGTCGTAATTGGCTGGATCGTTGCGGTAACTTTTTTGTTGCTTGGGCTCCGGTTTTACCAGCTACAGATCGTGCAATTTGAAAGATATTACACACAATCTCTGGATAATCGCCTAACCACTGAAGTCATTCCACCAGCTCGGGGATTGATTTATGATCGCAAAGGCAATCTGATCACTGCGAATAAAACAATTCAATCATTAGAAATCCGCCGCGAAGTTGTATCCGATGTGGATCAAGTCATCAACAACGTTCGAACACTCATAACCTTCAACGAAAATGACGAAAAGTTATTTCGCACTAGGTTAAAAAATTCACGCCGATTAGATGACCGAATTGTCTTAAAACGACTACTATCGGCGCAAGAACTCGCTGATCTTGCTGTCAACCGATTCCGTTTTCCAGAATTTCTCATCGACTCTGAAGTGGTTCGAGAGTACCCTGAGAGGGAATTGCTTGTTCATGTGGTCGGATCAGTTCGACAAGTCGACGAGAACGATCTTCAAACGCTTGACCCACAAAAGTACCGATCAACGAAATTTGTTGGAAAAACTGGTATTGAAAAGGTTTATCAAGAGGTTTTACACGGTCAAATTGGTAACCGTACAGTCGAAGTCGATGTCCACGGACGCGTAATAGTAGAGATAGACGTGGAACCACCACGTCGAGGTGAATCCATCACACTCCACTTAGATCTTGATTTACAAAGAACTGCCTGGGAAGCGCTAGGCGATCGCCGCGGAGCCGTTGTCGCGTTGGATCCCAATACCGGTGGCATCCTCGCGATGGTGAGCCGTCCGGCGTACGACCCAAACGAATTTATCGTTGGGTTAGACGATAAAACGTTTAACTCTCTATCCACTCGACGTGACGCCCCTTTATTCAACCGTGCGACACAAGGTCTTTACCCGCCCGGCTCAACCTTCAAACCAGTTGTCGGCTTAGCAGGTATAGCCATGGAACTCATTGACTGGGAAACAACGGTTTATGATCGAAATGGTGAGTTCCGGTTAGAGGATGTCAGCCATGTATTCCGCGATTGGACATGGAGTAAATCCGGCAATGGCGGTCACCAAGGAGATCTTGACCTCCGAACGGCGATCTACCGATCCTCAAACATTTTCTTCTATCACATGGGAGCTGAGCTTGACACCGATACGTTTGCAGCTTTTGCTAGTCAATTTGGATTTGGCTTAAATACAACCGCCGATATTCCCGACGCTGCACCAGGCATATTACCGACGACAGTGTGGAAGAAAAAAACGCAGAATGAATCATGGTTTCGAGGAGAAAATTTACATTTCGTCATCGGTCAGGGTTACATGCTTGTTTCCCCTCTCCAGTTAGCCACTGTCGCGATGATTTTTGCAAATCGAGGTACCTGGGTTCGGCCAAAACTCGTTATGTCGGAACATACTGCAGTACCACTGGGCGAATCGGACGATAATTTTCGAATCGAAGGGGTTTCCGACGACGACTGGACTTTAATGATCCAAGCGCTAGAAGACGTAGTCCATCAAGGAAACCAAGGTTTTCGTCGTAACGGCGTGGCATGGGCTCACATCGGCATGGATATACCATTTCGAATGGCTGGAAAATCTGGCACGGCACAAGTGAAACAAGTTCCGCAGGGAGAAGAGTATGACGAAACGCTATTGTCAGAATACGAAAAAAAACACGCATTATTTTGGGGGTTTGCACCAGTAGACGATCCAAAGATAGCAGTTGGGGTTGTCGTCGAAAACGGTGGGGGTGGTAGTTCGATCGCTGGACCAGTACTTCGTGCGGTTATTGAAGCCTATTTAGAGAAAGCCTTAGTACAAGTCAATGAGTGAAATCGTCCGTTGGTTCGGCGCTAGTCGTATCCATCACATTATTTCCGGGCGTACACGCCAACGTCTACACTTCGACGGCTACCTCACCATCTTGATACTAATCCTTTGTACTCTCGGACTCACCGTACTATATAGTGCACTCGATCAGGATATTCGAGCCTTCTCAACACAATTAACCCGAATTATCATTGGTCTTGCGCTGTTCGTCGTAGCAGTCTGTATTCGTAAAGATACCTACTACTGGTTAGCACCAGTCATTTACTCAGGAACCATCGCGTTGTTAATCGCAGTTTGGTTCTATGGCGACGTTTCACAGGGATCGAAAAGATGGTTAGATTTTCCTGGATTACCTCGGTTTCAACCATCAGAACTTCTCAAAATCTCACTACCCCTGATCATAGGTTGGTACTTCGCTATTCGCAAATTCAAAAATAACCTGCTCGATATTTTTTGGATCGGAATATTAGTCGGCGTCCCGATTTTGCTGATATTTTTGCAACCAGATTATGGTACAGCAATGATTCTGTGCGCAGGTACGATCGGCGTACTATTTGTTGTCGGGTTTAAATGGTGGTGGTTTGCAGTCGGCGGTTGCTCAGTACTCGTGGCTACTCCGTTTATTTGGAATTTTGTCCTTTATCCCTACCATCGACGCCGTATCCTGACGTTATTCAACCCCGAAAGTGATCCTTTAGACAGTGGCTGGAACATAATTCAATCAAAGACCGCAATCGGTAGCGGTGGATTTTCGGGTAAGGGACTGTTCAATGGTACGCAGAGTCGGCTAGATTTCATCCCGGAAGGTCATACGGACTTTGTCTTAGCCGTATCGGGAGAAGAACTCGGCTTTATTTTTTGTACGTGTCTACTCCTGCTTTATCTGCTCATTTTTGTTCGTGCGATGTATATAAGTAAGAACGCCGAAAGTGGGTTTGGGTTTACCGTTGGTAGTGGAATTTGTATCATATTTATTTGTAATGTCGTCGTAAATGTCGCCATGGTATTGGGATTACTACCAATTATTGGCTTACCGCTACCGCTAATTAGTTATGGCGGTAGTTCAGCAATAACCACGATGGTCGCGTTTGGCGTGCTATTATCAGTCTGTACTCGAAAAGAAAACCGGGAGTTAACTTGAAACGCAAAGTACTCGTCTTAGCCTTATTGTTGCTATACGCTTGCTCGCCACAGGCTAACTATGTCGAACATGAATCAGCTATAGAACTCATGGATGAGTTGGTAGAAGATTACGCGTTTGATCGAGAGACACTTGAGGGTGTGTTCGAACAAATCGAGCACAGACCGAAGATCATTCAAGCAATGAAACGACCCGCTGAAACCACTATTACCTGGTTTGAGTACCGAAAAATCTTCATCCACAATCAAAGAATTAAAGATGGGAGTAAATTCCTACAAGAGCACAAAGAAGTGCTAGAGCGAGCGTACAAAGATTATGGTGTTGCACCCGAGATCATAGTCGCAATTATCGGAGTAGAAACTAATTTCGGGGGTAATATGGGCTCGTACCGAGTTGTCGATGCACTCGCTACTCTTGGTTTTGACTATCCTCCACGCGCCGACTTTTTTCGGTCACAATTGAGGGAATTTTTCATTCTTGCTTGTGAAGAAAGAATCAGTCCTTTTGATTCAGATGATGCTTGTGAACGCGACTCGACGGCAATTGCTAGCGGTCAAGATCGCGATATATTGGATCTAGTAGGCTCTTACGCCGGTGCCATGGGATACGGTCAGTTTATACCTTCCAGTTACCGAAATTTTGCTATCGATTATGATGGCGACGGAATGCGAGACATTTGGTTAAACATCGAAGATGCCATTGGTAGCGTTGCGAACTATCTGGCCGAACATAACTGGATTAAGGATGGACGCGTCGCAGAGATAGTAACAGTTAACACATTATCTGACGAAATTGAGGTAAATGCTACAGCCAAACCATCTACTCCCGTCTCCCGCTGGCAAGAACTAGGGATTGCCACTGACATGCTGGATTCGGAGGTTGCGACCTTGTATTCGTTCGCGATTGACGAACGAGATCCACCTACCATCGAATACATGCTGGGATTCAACAATTTTTATGTGATTACTCGTTATAACCGCAGCCGTCTTTACGCACGAGTTGTAAACGATCTAGCGCTAGCGATCAAAAACGAGACTCCACTAAATTAGTAAACAACAGAACATCCATGAGGAGGAACAAATTGTGATACGGAACACATCTGTTGTATTAATCGTTTGTTTATTGCTTGGGAACGCTGCCCAATCTCAGACAATCCTACCTGAACCACCAAACATTGAGGCCAGTGGTTTCATTTTGATGGAAGCCGAGACTGGTACAATCCTTGCTGAACATAACAGCCATGAACAACTACCTCCAGCGAGTCTGACCAAGATCATGACTAGCTATGTTGTTGCTTCAGAACTAGCTTCAGGACGTATGAGCATGGATGAAATGGTGGACATTAGCGTAACCGCGTGGAAAACCGAAGGTTCACAAATGTTCATCCGGGAGGGTACAGAAGTCTCCATTGCCGACTTGTTACGAGGAGTGATCATTCAATCAGGTAATGACGCTAGTGTTGCCATTGCTGAACATGTTTCTGGCGACGAACACGAATTTTCGAAGTTGATGAATCGATATGCCGCACAGCTAGGGTTAGAGAATACTTTTTTTACGAATGCTTCGGGATTACCCCATCCAAAACATCTTACAACCGCCTACGATACGTTAATTCTTACCAAAGCCCTGATCGAAAACTTTCCCGACCATTACAAAATTTATTCAGAACCGGAATTCACCTATAACGGTATCACACAACCTAACCGTAATCGTTTACTCTACCTTGAAGACAGTGTTGATGGTGTGAAAACAGGGCACACAAAAGAAGCTGGTTATTGCCTTGTCGCCTCCGCGGTACGCGACAATATGCGTCTGATTTCTGTTGTCATGGGTGCGAAAGGTGACGATGCTCGCAATCGCGAAACTCGAAAGTTATTGAGTTACGGTTATCGTAATTTCGAACTCAAGGTAGGGGCTAACCCTGATTTTGAGTTCGACTCTTTAAAGGTTCACAACGGAGTCGAATCGGAGATAGGCTTTCGTGTCCGTGAGGAAATTAAAACGTTGTTGCCGAGAGGAAGTGCAACCGAGTTGCAGTACTCCATCGAGATTCCTCGGTCGTTAGAAGCCCCAATCGCGACTGGCGACAAAATTGGTACTTTGAATATTTCTTTTGAAGACGAAAATATCGGGTCGACCGCTGTTTATGCTGAACATGACGTGGCGAAAATCGGCTTTTGGGGAGGAATCTTCAATGGGATCAAATCTTGGTTCTCTACCGTTCCCGAAGAGAAATTGATTGAATCGCCACACTCGATCGACGTACAAGTTAAAGTCGAAGATTCGTAGATTCATCTTGTGTAGTCCATGCGTCTAAACGTCCGTCAACTCGGATTATCCGACTACGAAACCGTATGGAAATCGATGAAAGTATTCACCGATTCCCGAACCGAGTCGACTGAGGACGAATTATGGATTACCCAACACCGACCGGTATTTACGTTAGGGCAAGCAGCCGAAACACATCATCTACTTGATTCTTCTGAGATACCCGTCGTTCGTACTGATCGTGGTGGGCAGATCACATATCATGGTCCTGGTCAAATTGTGGGCTATCTGTTGCGAGATTTACGTCGCCAACGAGAAACTGTCCACCAATTCGTGAATAACCTCGAAAGGGTCATGATCCAGTTATTGGAAGCCTACGGAATCACAGCCGAACGGTTGGCTAATAATCCCGGTGTTTACGTTGCTGGCAAAAAAATCGGTGCAATCGGCTTAAGGATTCGAAGAGGATGCAGTTATCATGGAATCAGTCTGAATGTTGGCATGGATCTTAGTCCCTTTCAGCAGATCAATCCATGTGGGTTGGTGGGTATGCTAATCACACAAATCGCTGATTTTGTTCCTGGTGTTAAGTGGGAAGAGGCCGCGAAACGAGCGATCGACCATTACAAAACTATTTTTGGTTACGAAGAGAGTACTTACTGCACGAATGACATTGCGCATTTTTCGGTAGCTTGAGTTTACGCCACTCGGTTCGATACATATCAATGTAAAACAGCCATCCAACGGAAGATTCACCGAGACTACACAGTAATTTGACAGTCTCAATCGCTTGAAAGACTCCAATGAGTCCTACCATTGGCGAGAGTATCCCATTTTCGGCACAGTTCAAAGATTCTTGCGCTTCATCAGTGTAGAGACAGCGATAACAGGGAGAGTTCGCAACTCGTGGGTCGAAAACTACTACCTGCCCTTCCGTTTGAATAGCCGCGCCGGAAACCAAGGGAATTTCATACTGTAAACTTGCTTCATTGATCGCAAATCTGGTCGTCGAGTTATCACACCCGTCGACAATCACATCGACATCTTTCAATAGATTTGTGTTTGAATCCGTCATTCTTTGGTCAATGACCGAAATTTGAGTGGTAGAATTCAGTCGCTGTAGAGTTTCGCGTGCTGAGCTTACCTTAGTCGTACCAAGATTCGTCTCCGTGTGCAGGATTTGACGTTGTAGGTTGGAAAGCTCAACTTTATCACTATCAATTAAGGTAATGTGACCGACGCCAGACGCGACTAAGTATTGAGCGGCCGGGCAACCAAGTCCCCCAATACCGACAATGGCAACATGCGAATCCAAAAGCTTTTCTTGGCCTTCAAAGTCGATTTCGGGCAACATGATGTGACGACTGTATCGTAAGAGTTGATCATCGTCCACAGAATAGTCCTTGTACAATACGAAGGTGACCACCGTAGTCAGTTTTCGTCGATATGTCGTGAAAACCAGCCGCGTCAAAAAGTTCTTGCACCTTAATCGGTTGGTCAAACCCGTGTTCGACAATCAACCAACCATTGTTGTTCAAGTAATTAGGCGCATCTGCAATAACGGTTCGGAGATGTAGTAAACCGTCGGCCCCATCGGTTAATGCTTCCTGCGGTTCAAATCGCAAATCACCTTGAGATAAATACGGATCGTTTGCTGCAACGTATGGTGGGTTCGAGACAATGATATCGAACGTACCCTCGCATTTCTCGAACCAATCAGAATGTAACAGTGTGATATCTAGATCAAGTTTTTGCATGTTCTGTCTACAAACTGCCAGTGCTTTTTGATCGACATCCGTAGCGACGACGTCGCATTCCAGATTACCTTTTAATGTGAGCGCAATTACGCCCGATCCGGTACCTAAATCGAGGATCCGTTGTCCTGGTTTTGCGACTTCAAGCGCAACTTGAACGAGAAGCTCAGTTTCATTTCGTGGAATGAGAACGTCAGGAGTTACACGAAACAGCATGTTCCAAAAGTACTTGCTCTCGGTTATGTAAGCAAGGGGTTCGCCATTCTGTCGCCGACTCACTGCTTGCTTGAGTTTGTCTGCTTGTACTGAGTTTACGGGGTTTGGCAGTTTACCGTTCAATCGCCGATCTTTATTTTTAGACAGATAGAGATCGCGATGTGAGCAATTCAAATAGTGTAATACAAGATACGCAGCATCGTCTCGATCAATTTGTCCACACGTCCAATCGAAGCAATCTGCAACACTTTCAAAGCGAGGCATACGAGCTTTCAGTTGTTTCATCGTGCAATTCACGGAGCAAATCGGCTTGATGTTCCTTAATCAATGGTTCGATTACCTGATCCAACGAACCTTCCATAACTTCGTCTAACTTATACAGCGTTAGATTTACTCGGTGATCCGTGAGTCGGCCCTGTGGAAAGTTGTAAGTCCGAATTCGTTCTGATCGATCACCTGAACCAATCTGTAATCGTCGATCGTCACTTCGCTGTTGTTCTTTTGCTTGCTTTTCAGCATTCATTAGTTTGGAAGTCAATAAAGAAAGAGCTCGCTCTTTATTGAGATGCTGAGATCGTTCATCTTGACACTCGACTACCACACCCGACGGAAGGTGTGTGATTCGAACTGCAGAATCAGTTTTGTTGACATGTTGCCCACCGGCCCCGGAAGCTCGATAAGTATCAATTCTTAGTTCAGAGGGTTTTAGACTGATCTCTTCAACTGTTTCTACTTCGGGTAAGATCGCGACGGTACAAGCTGATGTATGTACTCGCCCTTGCGATTCCGTGATTGGGACACGTTGTACGCGGTGAGCGCCCGATTCAAACTTTAACCGGGAAAAGACATCTTTACCGGTGATACGAAATATCGCTTCTTTACAACCACCTTGAGTTGACGGTTTGAAAGTAATGAGTTGCGCGTTCCATCCCTTGATCGCAGCGTACTTCTCATACATTCTTACTAAATCAGCGGCAAACAATCCCGCTTCGTCCCCCCCTGTACCTGCTCTAATCTCTAAGTAGACATTAGCTGCATCGTCCGGATCTTGAGGTAGCAGCATTGTTTCAATTTGCACGCAAGCTTCATCCAATTTTGGTTGTGTATCTGCAAGCATCTCGCGCGCCAAGTTTTTGATTTCGTCGTCAGTGCCATTTTGTAATTCATTCAACTCAGCAATTTCGGCTTGTAGATTTTCGTACTTACGATACGACTCGATAATCGGCTGAAGTCCAGAATATTCACGGGATAATTTGATGAAAAGCTCTTGATCCCGAACGGTGTCGGCATCCCCCAAGAGACCCTCAAGTTCTAGGTACCGATCCGCACACTCCTCTAGTCGACGGAGAATTCTCGGAGACAGGCTCATGATTCAATCTCATAAGCCGAACAAAGTCGGTTCAACAATTCCACATCTTCTGCGATACTAGCATTTCGCAACGCAACAGTTGGGAAATGAACAAGTTTTTGAGTCAGGCTTTGGGCTAAACTTGCAATGACTTGTTGTGGATCTTCCCCAGCTCGAAGACGGGTCACCGCAAAGTCAATTTCTTGATCTCGGATATCTTCCATATTTGAGCGATACTTGGATACAGTAGTCGAAACTTCGCGGGCGCGAAAACTGTCATTGAGTTTATCTAGACCATCCTCAATGATTTGCTCCGCTTGATGCACAGATTCGTGTCTTGAACTCAAATTTGTTTGAATGTCAGAACTCAATTCATCCACGGTAAAGACACGTACTTGTTCAAGATTTCGGACAAAAGGGTCTACATCACGAGGCACAGCTAGATCAGCGATCAACATCGGTTTATTACGTCGTTGTTCACAAGCGTTCTTTACAACTTCGAAACTCACAATGGGGCGATCGCTATTCGTGGATGTAATTAAAACATCAAATTCATACAAATGTTCCCCATACTCTGTTAATGGGATCACCTTGCCATCGACGTCTTGTGCAATTCGATCGGCATTCGCTAGAGTTCGATTCGCAACCGTTATAGCGCGTACACCCGCCGTGTGTAAGTATTTACTGACGGCTCTGATAATCTGACCGGCACCGATCAATAAAACTCGGATTGAACTAAGATTAGGAAATTCCTGTTGAGTCTTTATGACCGCAGCTTGAGGCAATGACGTACAGTGTCGACCAATTTCTGTTTCGTTTCGGATCCGTTTGCAGGTTCGAACTACCGCAGTAACAATGGGTTCTAATTCCGGTCCGATAGTACCAGTTTTAACTGCCGCTTGATAGGCAGCCTTGTATTGCCCAAAAATCTGTGGCTCGCCAAGCACTTGAGAATCTAAACCAGCGGCAACCCGCATGATGTGTCTAGTAGCTTCCGAGGAACTAAAAAAGTAAGTTTTACCCACTAACTCGGACAGCGTTATATTTCGGTGTTCGGCCAACCAGCGTCGAAGATGTTCTTCGACAGTTTGCTCATCCTCCTGTTGAACAATACAATGCAACTCTGTTCGATTACAAGTCGACAGCACTAATGCTTCGCTAATATACTCAGCGGAGTTTACGAGTGACGGTAGGGAATTTTTAAGGTCTTCGGGAAGAATCGATGCCCGACCCCTTAAATCAATCCCCGCATGTCGGTGATTGAGGCCGAAGGCAATGATCGGCATAGTTAATTATTGTGGAATCCGAAGGAATCAATGCAAAAATTATACGAACAGCAGGTTGTTAAACTAAGGATTGGGGTAATTGGAACTTTCGCAGTTCTAGTTTTACTACTCGTTAGTGGATGTCAGAGTCTTTCGCGTGAACCTTTAATACCTCAAACTGACGATGAAGATGTACTAGCCATTGAAGGCAGAATCGCGATTAAAAGTCCCGTGCAATCTTTTAATGGAAGTTTTCGATTCAAGAGGGTCGCTGACCAATACGAACTCAATCTTCGCGATCGTACTGGATTCGTTCGCATTAATTTGTCGGGAAGAGAAGAATCATCGACTCTAACTACATCGTTAGGGACAACGGAAGAAAACATTGACGTTAATGAATGGTTGTTGGAAGAATTTGGCTTATCGCTACCGTTTTTGGAGCTGTGGAATTGTATTTCATTAGACTGCGAGCTCATTGACAAACCAGGCGAGAAGGAGTTCGACCAACAGAACCAATTAATCGAATTTAAGTATGAGCAATGGGTTGTGTCAATCACTTATGCAGATTCAACCGAATCAGCTGGTTCAAATATTCCAACTGTGCGTAAATTTATCATACGGGGTGACGACACGGAGGTTACGTTAACGATTAACAGCTTAGATTCCTAGTAAACTCGACCGTGAGGAACTCAATCTGCTAACGAGCAATTTGTAGATTTAGTGAAATAGAACCACTAATTGAAACGTGAAAGTGTTTCTTAACCGAAAAGTTGCAGGCAGATAACGAAAACAACTAACCCTAACACTACAAATAGAACAGAGTAAACGGTTAATTTAAACCAAGTTGCGTCAGCGATCCTTAAAGTATCCTCGACTAAGTCTCTAAACTCCTTCTTGAGTTTTTTCGTGTAAGGGTATTCGTCTTGCGATTTATCATTCATCACGCTAACCTATTGAACGGTCAATAATATTCTACTACCCCTCTAGGGTGGCTGTTGTAAACGAGAATTACCCCCATCACAGACTCACCACTGAAACTGTGTGCGAACCTGAAAGTGTCGCGGTAATTCGGGTAACACAACAACACCCCCGAATAGATTTGGAAAATTTGACCGAAAATATCGTTCGTCAGAAAGGTTTTTCACAGTAGCCGACAATGTCCACTTGCCGACGTTCACTACCACGCCGGCGTTCACGAGCAAGTACGCGGGGAGCTTAACTGACTTGGAATAACCCGAGTGGACGGAGTCAACGTCGACCGCGCTACCACTGATCGCGAAATTAGGACTGAATTCATAAGTAGCCGTCATTGAAGCGATGGTTCTAGGGACCCCCGCCCGACGCGCCCCCGCAATTCCTGACTGAACGATGGTACCTACTAAGCTACCTCCGTAAAAAGTCTCTGGGGCAATACCCGGTAGGTCCTCAGCCCCTACAAAACTAAAACGCTGCCCCGCCGCTAGCGTGTTGAGATTGATTATTTCCATGTTGGAGTAACCGAGAGTAATCAGCAAGGGTTCGGTAACCACCCAACGCATCTCAATTTCTGTACCTCGGGTCTTTGTTGCTTGATTGGTAACTATGGCTTGTGCCAAAAAATCCGTTCGTTCTTGTTCGTAAAACGCCGACGCTATGTAGAGTGCATTGTTCAATAGACTTACTTTAAGACCTATCTCATATAACGTGGATGAATCCCAGACTCGACCGTCGGCAACGTTTTGCGTAGTTAGTTCAGCCCCTTGCCCAGCGATCACAGTAGATTGTTTAGACACAGTCGCGTAAGGTATGAAACCGGGATTAATGTAATAATTCACACTCAGTGTACCAGAAAATCCAGCATAACGGTTTTCTGCAGCTAAGTGCGCACATGAAAGATCCGGCGGTACGCAGATGTTATTAGCGCTCGCGAAAAGCAACTTTTCGATGGGTTGTCGACTTTCCATATCAATACTGTCGTATCGTATTCCCGCGAGCAGATTAACGCCATTATTCCATGATATATTGGTCATCGCGGCTAGACCAATATCAAGATAATGGCCGATGTAGTACTCAGTGTAGTCGTCATCGATCTGAGTCGATAGTAAGCGAGTGTCTAAGGAACTACCTGGTACTGATAGGTCTCGGCGATCGAAATACTCATTAGTGTAGTCGTCGCCATGATCAAAGCTTGTATAGCGCAACGAGGGCGAAATTTGTACGGCTATCGATGAGTATTCTCGTTCCCAGTAACGCGAACCTACCAGCTTTTCTTCAACTACCCAACTATCGTGAAACTGTGAAAATCCGTACGCGTTTTCATTTAAGTTGTCATACATTTCAAAAAAAATCTGGTTCGTCCACTTCCAACCGATTTCACTTGGTTGGTAGATCACGTCGAAGTAAAGGGTAAGTACCTCGTTATCTAGAACATCGTCAGGAGAAGTTAGAACTAGGCTGGTATCCAAAATAGTTGTTCCGACATTGAGCAGGTTTAACAACTCGGGAACACAACCAAACACCGGAGTCTGGCCAATAAAACATAAACCAGTTGTAACGGTATCGAGTTCGTCGGGACTTCCTGGAATGAGACCTGGTGCAAAAGGATTGAGATCGGTGAAACCGTCGCCATTGACGTCAAATTCTTGGTGCGAAATTTTGCCATCGCCATCGGTATCTAACGGGTGAGGTTGCCCGGTTATGTACATTCCATGGTCAATCAGATCCTGAGTTAATCGATTCCAGCCAGCATTTTGTTTACCGGAAAACTCATGAAACATCCCACCAAACTCTAAGTGTAAATTTGCGCTAAGATCGACGTCAAACGACGTCTGGATCAATGTTTGATCCGTACCGTGATTGCGGTAATAGCTATCGGAATTCTCGAACTCGGAATACAGGTAATAGCCTAAATTTTTGCCACCTCGAGTCGTCGCGCCACCCACTTCTGCTGTGATTATTTGTTTGTTCCACGATCCAACCGATAGGCTAATCGCACCAATGATTTGATCGATAATTTCGTCCGTCGCTTCAATCCGCGCCGACTTAGGAACGAAGTTAAGATAACCACCAATTTTTGCCGGACCATAGATCGGTGAAGCAGGTCCACGGACAATATCAATACGGTCGGAAGCACCAATCGGTGTAGGATAATTACCGGGATTATCTAGTCGGCGAACACCACGAAAGTAGGTTTCACCAGGGGTTCCACGTACATCTAATGAACCAGCCACACCGAAAAAAGACTGAGTGAAGGAACCTGGCGCAAGTGCGATCAATTCATCTATATCTCGCATATCAAATCGAGCTAACATTTCTTCACTGATGGTTGAAGCTGACCGCGGAATTTCGAGTAATGATTGTTCAAAACCAAACACCGATTCGACCGACTCATGCGGTTGACTGTTTTGGCTACCGACGACTATAACCTCTTCCATGTCTTCGTTGCTAACTTCGTCGGCATATGAAGTAGCTACAAAAGTTAGTGCGAGTAAGACTATCAACCAAATGTATGGTGTAAAGATTAGAGATTTTTTAGTTTCTTTGTGTTTGGATACGTCTATATTGCGTGAATACGCTTGAATCATGTTTTTGGTATCCGTCGATAGAACTTTTCAATAATTCGAAGTATTGTAATAGTCCGACATTGGGTGCACAACTTTATAACTGGCAGCTTATTACAAAATACAAATTTAGGGATATAATATGTGAATATTGGAAGGATTATGTAGTTTATAAGCTGAATTTGTGAAATTACTCAAATGTCAAATTTCATATTCAGCCCGCAAGGGACAGGTACGTCCACCTGATTCAAGTCAATTTAGTAACTGTGCGAGTCATGTCTATTCTTCTCAGTCAGTCCAAATTCAAAGAACCTGTCGCTGTTTTCGGCTATGGGTTCTTACGAACCACAATATAATTTAGTTGGTTTCTGTAATAAATTTAGGTTCCTTGAAATGTATGCGATTGACCTGTGAGACAAGTGTGAGGTATGTCAGTAGTCGTAATTAGTTCGATCATTGGGATACTAATAGTAATGACTGTGGTGACACTAGTGATGGCTAGTTGTCAGTTCGTACACGTACAGTTTCCTATTTCTCAAATCAATGATCGAGATCCCCAACAGCGTCGTTATTGGCTGATTATTTCTCTGAACATCATAGCGATATTTGGAACGTATGTCGGCGCAGTTTTACTGTTTTCCGAGTTTCTTATTCGAACAGGATCAAGTCATTGGTACGAGTTTATCGTTCCAGTTTTACTCTACGATTTCGCTTATTATTGGGCGCACAGGCTCATGCATCATTCAAAATTTTTAATGCGATACTTGCATGGTTGGCATCATTTATATCGGCATCCCACCGCTATTGACGGATTGTATCAACATCCACATGAAATAGTCTTTGGTTTGTCACTGTTATTGTGCTGTGTTGCAGTAATTGGTCCGGTAGGGATTGGTGCGTTTGTTACGGTAATATTTATTCATACGTTGATCAATACCCTAGATCATGCTAATATCAAGACGGGGTTTAAATGGTTAGACTATTTAATTAAGTCGCATGACCTACACCATGCGCAACGTAATGTAAATTTTGGATTTACACCTCTTTGGGATTACGTGTTCAAAACGACACCGCAGGCAAGGAGTAAACATGACCAACTTCAGTCAACGGTCTGATATGTCTTTCAGTTGAAGGCTTATTGTTTAAGAATAGTGTTCAATACTCCCCCGCATTTACCACACTAATCCTCTCCACCCTGATGTAAGACTCAATTCTGAACTGAGGATGACAAGAGACAAAGCCAGGAATCCTTGATAGCGACGATTCTCAACCAGTTGCTAACTCCACATGAGTCGTAGACAACAGTATCAATAAT
>VXYV01000074.1 GCA_009845835.1 Gammaproteobacteria bacterium
GATCGCACCTTTCTTTTTCGGGAAAACATCAAAAATATAGAGAAATGTAGAATTAGTGGGTTAACTGCATTGAACACTAGTTACCCAACGCAAAATTAATATTGCAAGTGAATTAGTTCGATTTCAAGGAAATTTTCTAGATTAACGCAATTTCTCTTAAGTCCTTTAACAGTTTAGGAGTAGAAAGTGAGACTTCCGAGTTGGTACATATACGCACTCTTGAGGAATTGGAAAGGGCAACGGAATTTGATGGCCCGCTTTACTTGCTGGGTGAAGGTACTAACGTCGTATTGTTACGTCTGTTGGAAGGTCGTACACTCAAGATCAATATCAAAGGTGTGGAATGCATTCCTAGTAGTAACGGTTCGTATAAGTTACGGGTTGGTGCAGGTGAAAACTGGCATCGTTTAGTTGCTTATACACTTCATAAACGCATCAATGGTCTCGAAAATCTCGCCTTGATTCCAGGAAGTGTAGGGGCTGCCCCGTTTCAGAACATAGGCGCTTATGGTCGAGAATTGTCAAAACTGATCGAAAGTGTCGAGGTGTTTGATATTGTGACAAGACGACGTCGAAAGTTATCGTCTGCTCATTGTTCGTTCGGATACCGAACTAGTGTTTTCAGAACGGAAAAGTTAACTCGGTGTGTGATTACTCACGTTAATCTAGTACTCGGTCAGCAAGGACTTCGTTTTGACTACATTGACCTGCAACGACGGTTGAATCAATACTCACGCGACGAAATCACCGCTAGACGTATTGCTGCAGCAGTGATACAAATTCGTCGTAACAAATTACCCGATTGGCGACGACTAGGCAATTTAGGTAGTTTTTTTAAGAATCCTGTAATTAAAGAAGCCGAATATCGACAACTGAATCGAGAAGTTGGGATTATCGGTTATCCATTCTTGGATAAAGTAAGGATTCCAGCCGCTAGGTTAATTGAGGTTTGTGGTTGGAAAGGTCGTTGCATTGACGGAGTCGAGGTTTGGGCAAAACAACCCTTGGTTCTAGTCAATCGAAGCGCGCGTCGAGGTGTGCAATTTTTAACAGTCGCAACTAGCATTGTTAACAGTATAAAGTCCAGATTTGACATAGACCTAGAGCTTGAACCAGTAGTATTAGGACGAGATTGAAGAACTTAGCTTCTCCGTTCTCAGTCATTTAGCGCTAAGTACTAACTCAGTCAGCTAATGATGATTGAGATTTCTCGATTTATTCTGGATTCACTTCTTGGATCGTTACCAGCCCGTGTCTTCTTTGCGTCTTCGTTGAGGTTTGGATCTCCATTTGACTTATCTTGATTCACTTTGGAAGTGGGCGGAACGTTAATCTCATCGGATTTCTGCACAAGTGATGTCGGTACATCAGTTTCAATTGGCGAAATTTTGATTTGATCGGTGAAGTTAGCGTGTGGTTTTCTGGTTTTTGCCGGGGGCGATTTAGCTTCGCCGACATTCTCGGTTTCACTAGCTTCTTTACGCTGCGGTACGGTCGTTGGTTCGTTTAATAGATTTGTAACCAAATCTGGTGCTGTCTGTGTGTCTTTTGGACTCACGATCCTATTTTTCTCCGGAGCCATTGCTACTTTTGTTTGTCTCGGGTGATCTTGTTGAACGAATTTATCTGGTTTTTTCTTCGAGTTATTAGCGTTACGCGGGGTTCTCTTTGTATCGCTTTTTTTGCTCAATTCGATCGGCTTTTGACGTACCTGAGCTTCGATTCTTTGTGGTCGATCATGACTTTTTGAAGCATTCGGTTTTTGCTTTTTCTGAGAGCTTGCTTGATTGCTAGATTTGGCTTGAACATTTTGTGTATGCCTATCCCTAATCTTGGTTTCGATGGTAGCCACATTACGGTTAAATCTCTTTGCCTTGTTTCGGGTTGAAGAAGTCTTTTCGAAGTTCTTCCTTGAAGCTGCCTCCTTCTTTCTTGATTTTGATCGTGACACACGGGATTGCGATTTCTTGCCTTTTTGGTTCTCATTCCTTTTTTGCTGTTCAGGAGCAACCACAAACAGCCGCTTTGTAATCCAAACAGGAAATCGTACAATTCGCATTAAAGATTCCATGAAGGTTGACTTCGTTTGCCGGTGCGCAGGCGTAACCTTTGCCCGCTTTGCAGCGGTTCGCGTTATTTCTGGTCTCACGACGGCAGCTTGTTGAATTTCTTTCATCGGTTCAGGTCGATCGATAATTTTTCTACTTCGACTCGTAATACCTTCAGGTACTCCACGTTCGTAACTTCGTTTTTGAATAGGTTTTGCACTCTTCGGATGCATGAATGCTTCAACCGTGTACGTTGAATCATCGCGATGTTGGTCAAGTACAAACTCTAATTTCGCACGAGACTTCATTTCTATCTGAACCATATGGGTACGTAACTGGGTTGTAATGAAATCAGCGACATTTTTGGTAATGTGTGTGCGGATTAACGTAATATGTCGACCATGACAGCGAGCTTCAATTTCGCGCAGTATTCGATGACTAACTGAAGCTATTGTTCGTTGAATTCCATGTCCCCCGCAATACTTACATGTATCGAACTCCGTTTCGTAAATCGAAGATTTTGAACGTCTTCGTTGGAGCTGCATCATCCCAAATTGAGATAGAGCTTCCCAACGTGTCCTTCCCCGATCTCGTGTGCAAAGTTGATCAACTAAATTCTCTAAGTCCTTAACGTCTTCTTCGGAGTACATATCGATAAAGTCGATTACGATGAGTCCGCCAATATCGCGTAAACGTAATTGTCGAAACACAGCTTCGGCTGCTTCCAGATTAGTTTTTAGGGCCAACTCACGAAAGTTACTTGAGTAGTGAGAGCGCGCGGAATTTACATCAATAGCTAGTAATGCTTCAGTTGGATCTAGTACAATTTGGCCGCCAGAAGGTAGTTGTACGACCCGGTCAAACACGATGTTGGTTTGATTCTCAACTCGATACTTGGTAAACAATGGCAATGCATCGGTATAGTTTTGTATTTCACCAGTAAAGTCGGGCATGAAATTTTTGACAAATGTCAAGACTTCGTTATAGACTTGCAAATCATCAATGAAGACTTTTTTGATGTCGCTGTGGAGATTGTCACGTAAGACTTCTTGAACCATGTTATTGGCTTCATAGAGAAGTCTCGGCGCAACACTTTGTTCATAGGCTTTTTCTATCAATTGCATGAGTGAAACACATTCGTCGAGATCTTCTTGAATCACTTCCAGCGTTTTGTCTCGTGCTGAAGTTCGTATGACTAGACCCATGTTGTTGGGTATTTCGAGTTGTTCTAAAACACGTTCCAAGCGAACACGTTCTTTACCCGTGATCATGCGCGAAATATGTAACTTTGTACGTCGGGCATTTAGCACGATATGCTGCCCTTGGATCTGTAAAAAACAAGTTACGGATGCACCTTTTTCGCCGCGGGGATCCTTATCCACCTGTACTAGAATATCGTCGCCTTCTCGCACAAGTTCGGTGATACTTGTCTCATTCTGCGTCTCACGGCTGCGAGTTCGGTAGGTGTGTCGTCCGCTGATCTTGTTTAAGGTCAACAGACCTTGTTTAATATCACCGTAATCGACAAAGGCAGCTTGTAACTGTTCGTTTACTGCAGCGATTTTCGCTTTATAAACGTTACCAGTGGTACTGCGTTTAGCAAAGTTCTCGACGTAGTAGTCGAGTAAAAGTGAGGGTTCGCGAGCTTCACCAAGCTCGGCGATGGCGATTCGTACTTCCCGTTCTGGGAGTACGTTGACTAACATTACTTTCATAGTTTCGAAACGTCCTTGTAAGTTTCGAAACCGATTGAAACGTCTAGTGTGCTACATTAGCTCACAACGGAAGACAAACTAAGTTCCGTGCTATCTTGACCGGCTAGTCTAAAGGCGACTAGCCACCAAGGAATGGTACAAAAACTACCGCAAAACATCTCGAATATTCGTGACAACCAAATTAATATGATTACCTATTTCATAACGCGTACCACACCCGGCCGCGTGTTCCCTATTTTGTTGTGTTCAATTCTTCCGTCGATAAAAATTTCTACTTCGACGAATTTCGGTTTCAAAATCTTCTATATCTAGTTAAACCGGTTATTAAATTTCTCATTCAAAATCACATTACTACACTCTTCTTTAATACTATATGTCTACCCCGAAGTCGTAGTCAGAACATTGTGGCTAAATCTATGGAAATCCACAATTTTCAAATGTCATTGTTGAATACAGTACTATATGATACTTGAAATTGGATTGTTTTTCAAGTCTAGGACATTTTTTTGACCTGATGACCTCCCACACACCAACTCAAAATGTTATGAGTGTACAGTATTTTTCGATACGAAATCATGCAGGGCAACGCTTAGACAACTATCTTTTCCGAGAACTCAAAAGTGTACCTCGCAGTCGAGTAATGCGCATGATTCGTAAAGGTGAAGTTCGCGTGAATGGGAAACGGGCCCCGGTTCACACGAAGTTGAAAGAAGGTGATCGGATACGAGTTCCACCAGTCTGGTGTGATGAAGAATCCACCGTCAAGGTTCCCACTTGGTTGAGAAAAGTCGTGGCTGCCAGCGTTGTTTTCGAAGACGATCGAATGTTAGTTCTAAATAAACCTCATGGTATTGCCGTGCACGCGGGCGGTTCCGTCCAAGTCGGTGTGATTGAAACGGCGCGCGAAGTATTCGACAATGAGATGTTGGAACTCGCCCATCGAATTGATCAAGGCACTTCAGGTTGTTTAATACTTGCCAAGACCCGTATCGGTCTACTTGAACTACATCACGCTTTTCAAAAACAACGCATCCAAAAGCAATACGATGTGATTGTCGATGGGGTATGGCCGACTCAAGTTAATGAAGTTTCTTTACCATTACGAAAATTTACCCTTCCAACCGGTGAGCGAAGGGTTGTGGTCGATGAAGCTGGTAAATCCGCCCTCACTCAATTCGAAATTGTCTCTCAAGCCGAATGGCATACATGGCTTAAAGCTAAACCTCGCACAGGTAGAACACATCAAATTCGTGTGCATTGTCTGAGCCAACAATGTCCGATTGTCGGCGATATCAAATACTCAACACGTAGACAAAACGACAAGTCAAGTTTACGATTGATGCTACATGCATCTAGTATTGAATTTATGGACGGTCTCGTGGTAAATGTACCACTTGAAGAATCATTCTTCGCCCATTGGGCTACTTTGATTGCAGCGGATTGATACCAAAATCTCGAAGTAATCTCACTGTTTCAAGCAGAGGTAAACCGACAATTGCGGTATGGTCTGACGACATGATAGAACTAAATAGCAATGTACCTCGGGATTCCGACTTGAATGCCCCAGCACAATTCAAGGGTTGGTCTAAATCTAGATAGCGTTCAGCTTCTGCAAGTGTAAAGTCTCGAAAAGTGATGTAAGTTGGAATCGTGTGAACAATAGGCGATTGTTCCGGCGCGATTAAACAGACTGCGGTCAGGAACATGACCCGATTACCGGGGTATTTCATCAACATTTTCAATGCTTCCTCGCGTGTTCCAGGTTTAGCGAGCACACGATTATTGAGCACACCTAGTTGATCGCTACCGATTATGACCGAATTGGGAAAGTCAGCAGCAATCTTGCTTGCTTTTTCGACAGCTAGACGATGTACTAAATCACTCGGTTCTTCTAACGGACGAGGGGTTTCGTCAATACGGGGAAAACGAACTTCAAACTCATAACCCAACTGTTCAAGTTGTTGGCGACGATGGGGTGATTCTGACGCGAGTATTAGCGAGTTCAATTTTCGGTTTTTCTTGAGGTGCACACGAAACATTTCCACCAATTTGATATTGGATTGTGGAATGTTGACATCTTGATTTCGGCTTATATCATAATGTTACTATTCTTCGTCAGGTTTTTTATGGTCTCTTTTCATCCTATAGAATGGGCTCGAACCAGTCGAAAGTGGTCGGGGGATATCCCCATAACAACATTTGAACGACTATGTGCGGCGCTGGGCCAGCGAGATTCTTGCGTCCGTGTAGAGTTAGAGTTTGGGTTTGATTTCAATCATCGAATATGCCTGTCAGGGACGGCCGAAACGCATGCACAATTGACGTGCTATCGTTGTATGAAATCAAAGACTTGTAGAATCTATTCCTTAATTGACACCCGTTTGGTATCAACTGAGGCCGAAGCACAGGAAATTTTCGGTGAATTCGACGCTATTGTTGTACCGGATGGTCCAATGACTATTCAAGATCTTGTTGAAGACGATTTGCTGCTCAGTATTCCGACGCAGATTTGTGATGAAGGTGTCGAGTGTTCTCGGGAAAGGGCGACTCAAATTGCCAAAACTGCGTCAACTAAGCATTACCCGTTTAAGAACATTAAACAAATTTTGAGTTGAGCAAGTACTTTACACTCAAACAATAGAGGAGAAATTAAGATGGCAGTCCAGAAAAGCAAGAAGACTCGATCGCGCCGAGATATGCGTCGTTCGCATGACCGAGTTAGTACCCCAACTTACAGTCAAGATTCCACAACTGGTGAGTTACACCGTCGACATCACATTA
The DNA here is from genome assembly GCA_009845835.1 of Gammaproteobacteria bacterium. Lineage (GTDB taxonomy): Bacteria > Pseudomonadota > Gammaproteobacteria > Pseudomonadales > Azotimanducaceae > Bin55. The sequence continues at coordinate 6,545 of VXYV01000074.1, forward strand.
CCGCTGATGGTTATTACAAAGGTGAATTAGTTCGACCACTTAAGGAAGACACTGAAGACGAAGAAAATTAAGGGTTGGTATTTGTTTTAACTGCAGAAAACGATCGTGGTGTATCGAATAGGTGTCGATACTCTTGGTTCGGAGTCACCTTCTCGATTAATTGTCCAAGGTGTCCTTGAATTTGCTCGGACGAATTCTGCATGTGAGATCCTCTGTATTGGTCGGACACACGATTTAGCTCCGGTACGATCAAATGGTCTAGCAGTTATCGAATGTGAAAAAGCGATCAACCAGCACGATTCACTAGTCGAAATTCTTCGGAGTGAAAGCTCTTCGTCGCTGCACGTCGGTTTGAATTTACTAGCTGAGCGAGAAATTGATGCGTTTGTGTCCACGGGAAATACCGCCGCATTAATGGCATTGGGAAGACATACTTTACCGATGTTGCCCGGTTGGATTCGACCTGCAATCATAAAACGGTTTGAAAGCAAGAAGTCCCCGTTTTGGATCTTAGATCTAGGTGCTAACATTGCACGCAAACGAAATCTACTCCTGCAATTTGCGTACTTAGGCACGGCATACGCGAAATCAATGCATCTCACGTCGAAACCACGAGTAGCAGTATTGAATATCGGTGCCGAGGCTCATAAGGGACCGGTGGTTCTGCGTCGAGTTGCTGTCGAACTCTCGCGCCAACGTCATTTCGACTTCGTTGGATTTATTGAAGCTGACCTTTTATTTGACGGTATAGCCGATGTCGTAGTTACGGATGGTTTTTCCGGTAATATCATGCTGAAATCTCTGGAAGGTGCAGCTAAGATCACACATCATTACATTCGCGAGGCTTTAGATAAAGCTGCATTGTCTAATCATGAATTAGCTGAGAGCATCGCGCGGAACGTTAATTCTCGGCTCAATTCTCAGTCGTACAACGGCGCAAGTCTGATAGGTCTCGATGGTGTAGTAATTAAGAGTCACGGACACGCGGATAATGTGGGTATAGAAGCGGCGTTAAAACTCGCGCGGGACGAAGTGCAAGCCGCCATTCCAAAACGTTTAAAGATGCATTTTCAAGAGCTCGCAGGGACGACTTTGACATGAGAATTGCGTTTGTATTCCCTGGTCAAGGTTCGCAGTCAGTCAGTATGCTTGCCGATTATTCGCGCTACGGGAATTCCATCAAAAATCGTTTATCGGAAGCAGATGAGATTCTTGGATTTGACTTATCCAAAATTGTTTCCGAAGGACCTGAAGACTTACTCAATCAAACAGAAATCACGCAACCAGCGATTCTCGCTGTTTCTGTGGGTTTATACGATTTATGGCAATCCTTTGTTAGTATCCAACCGGTACTGATGGCTGGGCATAGTTTAGGTGAGTTCAGCGCTTTAACCTGTGCCGGTGCGTTGGAATTTACCGATGCGGTATCGTTAGTTTACGACCGTGGAAGACTCATGCAAGGTGCAGTTCCGCGAGGTGAGGGTAAGATGATGGCAGTGCTCGGATTGGATGATGTTATTGTTGAAAATATTTGTGCTGAAGCCAGTGGCATTGTAACACCAGCAAATTTCAATTCACCAGGTCAAGTTGTTGTAGCTGGCGAGGAACAAGCGGTAGAACTTGTTGCAGAACGCTGTAAAGAAAAAGGTGCTCGACGAGTATTACCTTTAGATGTTAGTGTGCCGAGTCATTGTCCGTTAATGAAGGGCATTACAGAAAAGTTTCAAGAACGGTTGTACCGAATCGAGATTCGTACACCGACAGTCCCGATTGTGCAGAATGCAACAGCTAAACCGACAACCGATCCTGATGTCATACGACACAATCTCGTCGCACAACTCTCGTGCCCGGTGCGGTGGCATCATTGCGTTATGACTATGATTAACATCGAAATCAGTCGTGTTTTAGAGTGTGGGCCGGGTAAAGTACTGACTGGACTCATGCGACGGATCGATCGTGCTACACTCGCAAGCTCATTGAGTGATCCTAAAGAATTTGAAAACTTAACACAGAGTAGTTATGAGTGAAAGACGAACCGCATTAGTAACAGGATCGAGTCGCGGAATCGGTAAAGCAATTACGGAACAACTAATTGAAGACGGTCATTTTGTGATCGGTACTGCTACGTCATCAAAGGGGATTGAAGCCATTACAGCTACTGTTGGAACTAATGGGATCGGATTGGAACTTCGGTTGGACAATAGAGACTCAATTGATAGGTTTTTGAGTACTTTGAATGAGGAAAAGTTAACTGTCGACATTCTTGTCAATAACGCTGGTGTCACGCAAGATAACTTGGTTTTAAGGATGTCGGATGAGATGTGGCGACAAGTCATAGAGACGAACTTAACTGGGACTTTTCGAATTACCAAACCATTACTTAGAAATATGATGCGGAAGCGCTGGGGTCGAATCGTAAACCTGGGATCGGTCGTTGGTGCCATGGGTAATCCCGGACAATCCAATTACGTAGCCTCAAAGGCCGGGATTGAAGGATTCACACGTTCGTTAGCCCTTGAGATCGGATCACGTGGAATTACGGTTAATTGTGTTGCTCCCGGGTTTGTCGATACTGATATGACAGCAAATTTGTCTGAAGCAGTAGTCGAAACATTTCTGTCTAGGGTACCGTTAGGACGATTAGGCACGGTTCAGGACATAGCGGGAGTAGTCGCATTTCTCACTAGTGATTCGGCGAGTTATATCACTGCACAAACAATTCACGTAAATGGTGGATTGCTAGCACACTAGTGGTTACTGTGTTTCCTTAAAATATTTTCTCCGACCTAGTTGGTATAGGTCTTTTTTAAATTACACCGAGATAGGAGATAGAGACAGATATGAGTTCTATTGAAGCCCGCGTTAGACAACTAATTGCGGAACAACTAAAGAGTGAATTGAGCGATGTCACAAACGAAGCATCTTTAATGGATGATCTCGGTGCAGATTCACTTGATACAGTAGAGTTAGTCATGGCGTTAGAAGAGGAGTTCGAATTGGAAATTCCAGACGAACACGCAGAAAATATCACGACAGTGAATCAAGTGATTGACTATATCAAACAAAACGTTCAGGACGATTCCTAAACAAACAGCAATAGGGCTACAAAGAATCTTCTTGCTAGCCTACAATTCGATCGTGCTTACGGCACAAGAATGTTCGGATGCTCACTAGACGCGTAGTCGTAACAGGAATGGGAGCAATTACTCCCATTGGCAATACAGTTGACGAATTTTGGTCAAACACTCTGCTCGGAAAGAGTGGTGTACGATTCATTGAGGGGTTTGATGTTGATGACCAACGAGTCAAATTTTCGGCCAGTATCCAAGACTTTAATGCCGAAGATTACCTCGATGCTAAAGTCGCGAACCGTTACGACGAGTTCATCGTAATTGGCTACGCCGCTGCAGTTCAAGCTATTCGCGATGCTGGGTTAGAGAATCCTGAAGATCCCACCCGGGTAGGTGTTGCCATCGGTTCTGGTATTGGTGGTATTCGCACTATCAACGATCAGCAGAACATTCTAGTTGCCCGCGGCCCCCGCCGAGTCTCACCATTTTTTGTTCCTTCGAGTATTGTGAACATGATTTCTGGGCTAGTGTCGATTGAACACGGATACCAAGGTCCCAACATTGCGATTGTTACTGCATGTACTACGGCTACGCACAACATTGGTGTGAGCGCGCGGATGATTCAAGCAGGTGATGCGGATGTCATGATCGCTGGCGGCGCCGAATGGTCGACTTGTCGCCTAACGGTCGCAGGTTTTGCGTCTATGAAAGCTCTCTCTACGCGTAATGACGAACCAGAAAGAGCGAGTCGTCCTTGGGATAAAAATCGTGATGGCTTTGTACTTGGAGATGGAGCGGGCGTGCTAGTTCTTGAATCGTACGAACACGCAGCACAGCGTGGTGCCAATATTTTGGCTGAGGTCGCTGGCTTTGGTATGAGTGCAGACGCCCATCATATTACCGGACCACCGACCGATGGTCGAGGCGCAATGTTATCCATGCGGAATGCTTTGCGGAGTGCTGAACTCAGCGCTGATGAAGTCCACTATATCAACGCACATGGCACTTCCACACCGCAGGGTGACATTGCCGAGACCAGAGCTATTAAGACGGTCTTCGGCGACAAGACAAAAGTTGCTATTAGTTCTACCAAGTCAATGGTAGGTCACTTACTTGGTGCGGCTGGCTCAGTTGAAGCGATTGTTTCCATTTTGAGTATTCGCGATCAATGTGCACCACCGACTATCAATTTAGACGAGCCTGATGTTGAGTGTGATTTGGACTACATTCCACATACAGCTAGATCGATACCGATTGATACCGTTTTGAGTAATTCGTTTGGCTTTGGTGGTACCAACGGTACGCTGGTCTTTAAACGGGTGTAGTTATGCGCCGCCGCACTCGCGCTCTGCTAGTTGCGTTAAGTACTTTTCTTGTTTTGGGTTCGTCAATCGTTGTCCTCTGTCACTTTGAAACGTGGAAGAATCGTGAGATCTCCCTTTCAGATAGCATCAGCATAGACATTGAGAGTGGCGCCTCGTTTCGAGAGATCGCGAGAACTCTCGCGGATTCTGGGCTGATTGAAAATCAATTGTATTTTGAAGTTTACGCGCGATTGAACAACTTCAGCGAGCATTTGCAAGCTGGACTTTATTCGTTTTCGGGCTCCGTCGATGTTGATAGTGTCATATCAAGATTAGTAACTGGAGAAGTTGACGCATTCCGAGTAATGTTGCCGGAGGGTGGTACCTTTTTAGAGTTCAAGTCCACCCTTGCAAATCTACCACATTTGAAAAATGACATTGAACATCTTGAAGTTTCGACGGTCATGGATGAACTTGGATTGACGGTGAACTCTGACTGGGTAACAAATGGTCACGGCGAAGGTTGGTTTTTTCCGGCACAGTACGAGTATCAAGCTGGAGACGCTGCTTCTTCAATCTTATTGAAAGCGCACAGAGAAATGCAAAGTAGATTAGAAGAAGTTTGGAACACGCGCTTTGATTCGGAGCACATTAACAGTCGTTATGATCTCATTAAGCTTGCATCAATCATAGAAAAGGAGTCGGCGCTAGCGGAAGATCAAAAACGGATCAGCAGGGTGTTTTTCAATCGTTTAGAGGAAAACATGAGACTACAAGCCGATCCGACAGTGATCTATGGCTTGGGAGCTTCATTTACCGGTAATTTGACACGAACCCATTTGAAGACCGACAATGAATACAACACATACACACGTAGAGGATTACCTCCGACGCCAATATGTTCTCCCTCTCTGAATTCTCTTGAAGCTGCTGCTCGACCCACTGAAGGAGATGAGTTTTATTTTGTCAGTCGTGGAGATGGCACTAGTGAATTTTCGCGCACTTTAACTGAACACAATCGAGCTGTTCAGAAATATCAAAAACTAACACGACACTGATTGATGGCAAACGGAAAGTTCATTACACTTGAGGGTATCGATGGGGTTGGTAAAAGCTCGCTAGTTCCTTGCGTCAACGAACTACTCGGTACTTATGGATTCAAGACTCTAATTACCCGTGAGCCGGGGGGGACACCAGTAGCTGAAGCCGTGCGGGAAATTTTGCTCTTGAAATGGGATGAGGAATTCGCTCCGGCAACAGAGTTACTGTTAATGTTTGCAGCGCGTTCACAACATGTAACAGAGGTCATTGCACCGGCTTTGAATAGAGGTGTTTGGGTAATTTGTGAACGATTTTCTGATGCGAGTTATGCCTACCAGAGTGGTGGTCGGAATATTAATGCTGCATTTATCGATTCGCTTGCTGAATTGGTTCATGGAGACTATTGGCCAGACCTTACTTTGTACTTGGATATTGATGTTGAGCTAGTCCGCAAACGGCGTCTGGACTCGGAAGATGATCGAATAGAAAGCGCAGGGTTAGAATTTTTTAGAAAAGCTCGAGAACGTTATCGAGAGTTGGCTAACCGGACTCCTCGAATTAAGCAAATCGATGCATCAAGACCACTTTCCGAGGTTAAAGACGAAGTACGTCGTCTCGTTCGAGAGTTTGTGAAGGTATCTACGAGTAAATGACAGCACCATGGATTGCACAACGCTGTGACGAGGTGGTGAGTTCGTTACCTATTGAACGACTACCAAGCGCTATCATTATCGATGCTCTACCGGGATGGGGCGCAAGTTATTTCGTAACTATGTGGTTACAACGTATTATGGATGATCCGTCGTGTAAACCACGAGAAACTCCCTATTCCGATATCCTTTGGGTCCAACCTAAAGAGCAAGACCGAGACACGACTTCTTCAAAACGGCGCCTCAAACTTTCGGATTTCACACTGACCGTAGATCAAATTCGCGATGCAATCCAGTTCATGGAACGTACAAGGCAAGCATCTAGTCGTCGTATCGCAGTGCTCGAGGCAGTTGAAACGATGAGTATTGCCGCGTCGCACGCGTTGTTGAAATCTCTTGAAGAACCGTTAGACGGAGGACATTGGCTTCTAGTAACTACTGCGATCGATCAGTTACTGCCAACCATACGGAGTCGTTGTACTGTCGTTCCTTTGCGTCAAGCACCACATTCAGTAGTTCATAAATGGTTGATCGAACAAGGGGTGCCGATAAATGAATTAGAGCATTTGATGTATGAACACGGCGATGCTCCGTACAAAATTCTTGAAAGTCAAGACCTAGAGCGAAAACCACTGCGAAAGTTACTACTTGAAGTATGGAAAACTCGTAGTCTAGATCTAAGTGTTGTCGAGCCGTTGCTGCAACAGGAATTTGATGATCTATTGATTCGGTGGATGCGTATAACCGAAAGGTTGTATCAAAATCGAAGATCACCCCGTGCATCGAAGTTTTGGGACGAATTGATTGCTACGCGTCGAGCCTATCATGATGCGAGTTCGATTAATAAGCAACTGCATCTCGAACGACTGCTGATTTTGTGGAGTAGAATTCGCTAACGATTTGTTAACAAAGTAGTCGCGGACAGTCCAAAATGTAACCACGGTTTACGGATTTGACGAGTGAGGTTCAAACTGTCCGATCCTCGACGAACTATTACCGGTCACGTGGAGCAGGCAGGGTTGAAGCTTGATCAGTACGAATAATTTGAATGACCAACCAATCTGTGGGAAATGTATCGAAGAATACAGCAGGGTTAGTTCAATACTTTCCGTGTGAAATTGTGGGTGGAGTCGGGTAGTACAAGCACATTGTCCTCAATACGTACACCCCCGAACTTGATTAACCCGTCCACACAGGACCAATTTATTGCTTCATTTCCCGTCACTTTGTCTAACAACACAGGAATGAAGTAGATTCCCGGTTCTACTGTAAACACCAAATTTGGTTCTATCTTGCGGATCAATCGCAGAGTCGGAAATCGTTCTGGTGCACTTCCTAAAGTTCCATCGCTGTCAACGATATGCCCACCGAGATCATGTGTCTGTAAACCTAGAAGGTGTCCTGTCCCGTGAGGATAAAAAACGTCAGTTAACTTTTGTTCATATGCATCGTCTGCACTACAGTTCACGATACCACAATCTACGAGCACATCAGCAATCGAGCGATGCGTAGCTTCGTGAAGCTCCACAAAATTGGACATATTTTTGATAGCTCCAATAACTTTTTGCTGCATGTCGTCTAGCCGTTCAATGAGAGTCGCAAATTCACTTCCCTCTTCATGCGCGTAAGTTCGTGTGATATCTGAGTGATAACAATGCGACTTTGCTCCTGCATCAATTAACAAACTACGGTGTGTTTGTGGTGGAGTTGTATCGTAATGTTGATAGTGAAGAACACTGCCGTGTTCATTTAGACCGACGATACTGGGATAGGGAAGTTGACTGTGAGATTGCTGACTTGCTTGCAAATACGCGAGATGGATATCTAGCTCACTTTCACCGTGTTTAAATGCATCGTAAGAGGCGCGGTGTCCAAGCGCGGCGATCTCTGTTGCACGAGAGATTTGCGAGATTTCGAAATCAGATTTATATGCGCGAGTATATGCTAGTTGCTGAATGAATACTTCATCAGGTTTTTCGACGTTTGCGTGTTTCTCAAGCGAAAACGGTTCAATTCCAATTAGAGCAGTTCGACCCGTTCGACGAATGTATTCTTTACAAGATTTTTGCAGTTCGCCCAAGGTTTCGTAGATTTCACATGTGAAATGTTCTTGCAACCAACTTGGTGTGCTCGATGGTAGATACCAAAAATCTTTTGGTGTATACCACAATAGAGTCGGTTTTTCGTACGGTTTAACAAGCAACAAGCAGTGTTCGCAGTCGTCATAGGTGATCCACTGAAGGATATATGGATTGGCATGAAACGGCGGGCTTTGATCATCGTCGTAATAGTAGTCCGCTTTACCTGCGACGATGAGCGCACAATCGAAATTGTGCTTTGTTAACAGTTTCGACCAAGTATTTGAAAGCTGTACTAGGTGTTCTGAATATTTGTCTTGAGATACTAGATTCATTGTGATTCCGTAACTTACTTACCATTCGAAACGTGTGCAGACGTTTGCCTAATGGTAAAAATTATTTTAAGTTCAATCTGTAAAATTTTAGAGGTTTTCAGAATGATTACTAGGACTAGTTTGTGAGTAGATTCGGATATGTTGCGCCTAAGTCAGTTGCCGACACCATTCACTTATTGCACGATTGTGAAACGCGCGGTGAGCGCGCACAAATCCTTGCTGGCGGGACCGATGTTATCGTCCAAATGCGCACATTTGACCGAGAACCAAGAACTCTGGTTGATGTTAAATACATTGAAGAACTCAATCGAGTTTCGATTGAAGACAATGAAACCTACATTGGTGCAGCGATTCCTTCAGGTGTACTGAACGAAAATCAAAAGCTCAAGTCGTTGTATCCTGGTTTATTGGAATCGGCAGACTTGATTGGTTCTACTCAAATTCAAGGTCGTGCATCAATCGGGGGAAACCTTTGTAATTCTTCGCCAGCCGGCGATACGATTCCGGCCTTAATTGCAAACGCTGCTAAATGTCTGATAGCAGGAACCCACGGGACTAGAAACGTACCAGTTGAAGACTTCGTGACTGGTGTTGGTACAAACTGCATGACACGTACCGAATTTTTGCTTGGGTTGATATTACCGAGACCTCGTCCTAGAACACAGGATGCCTATCTTCGGTTCATCCCACGTACTGAGATGGATATTGCGGTCGTAGGGGCTGGAGTATCACTGACGTTGGATCATGATCGAGTGTGTACTCATGCTAGAGTTGGTATAGGTGCCGTTGCACCAACCCCATTACTCGTTACTAAAGCTGCTGAAGCTTTAATTGGTACCCAATGTGACGAGACAAGTTTGCAAGCAGCGGCTGATGCGTGTCGTGCAGCCGCTTCACCAATAACTGACAAACGCGGTACAGTAGTTTATCGGCGCAAAGTGGTTGGTGTTTTGTGTTATCGTGCGGGAGTGATTGCACGCGATCGAATTCTTAATGGTCAAAACTAAGTTTTAAACAGAGTCAGACGAGAAACAATTATGAGTAAAGTCCATGTTGAGTTAAACGTTAACGGTCAACCAGAGGAAGTCCTTTGTGAACCCCAACAATCTTTACTTGATTTATTGCGCGATGAGTTACACCTAACGGGTACCAAAGAGGGTTGTGGTACAGGAGATTGTGGAGCTTGTACCGTATTGATGGACGAACGCTTGGTTTGTTCTTGTCTGGTTTTAGCACCTGAAGCAAATGGCAAGAAAGTCGTTACTGTAGAAGGAATTGCTGACCAAAATGGATTGCATGTAGTCCAGCAGAAACTGCTAGAACATGCCGCGCTTCAGTGTGGTGTATGTACCCCTGGGTTTGTCGTTGCAGCGAAAGCTCTTCTTGACAAAAACCCCGATCCAGACGAGACAACAATACGGTATTGGTTGGCTGGTAATCTTTGTCGATGTACCGGATATGACAAAATCATTCGGGCAGTGCAAGATGCAGCGCAAGAACTCAAAGCAACTACTACAAGTTAAAGGAGATAGATGAATGGCAGAAGCAGTGAGAGAATTTACCGCGATCGGTACAAGACCGATCCGCCCTGACGGAGTTGAGAAAGTTACCGGTAAAGCAAATTTTGGAGCAGATTTTTCCTTACCCGGAATGTTGTACGGTAAAGTATTACGTAGTCCGTATGCCCATGCACGTGTAAAAGGTATCGATTTGTCCGAAGCAAAAGCAATGGAAGGTGTATTCTCGGTCATTACGAGTGCTGATTTCCCAAAAGAGAATCCCAGTGATATGAGCTGTAATATTCTGGCACGTGAAAAAGTGCTTTATCACGGTCATGCTTTGGCTGCCGTAGCGGCTAGATCACAAAGCATCGCTGAGGAAGCAATTAACAGTATCAAAGTAGAGTACGAAGTGTTACAGCCTGTGCTCTCGGCGGATGCCGCACTTGCGGAAGACGCACCACTCGTCGATGAAAACCTGCGAACTAACGGCGATGAATCGTTTATGCCAAGTAATGTAGCCGCGACTGTTCATTATGAACGTGGAGATGTTGATAAAGGTTTCGAAAAAGCAGACTATATCGTCGAGGAAGAGTACCGAATTCCATCTGCTCATCAGGGTTATATTGAACCGCATGCTTGTGTAGCAGATGTCAATGAAAAAGGTCGTGCTTCAGTGTGGTGCTGTACGCAAGGAGCTTTTGAAGTACGTAATTACATCTCCGAAGTTTTGCAGAAGAAGATTTCCGACATAAAGGTCACTCCTTCAGAAATTGGTGGTGGTTTTGGTGGGAAAACGGTTGTTTATGTTGAACCGGTCGCAGTTCGATTATCTGAGCTCGCCGGTCGACCGGTCAAGATGGTTATGAATCGGGAAGAAGTCTTTCGTGCTACGGGCCCATGTTCGGCGACAGTTTGTCGAGTTAAAGTTGGCGCAAATAAAGACGGGATAATCACCGCCGCTAAGGCATGGATGGCCTATGAAGCTGGGGCTTTCCCTGGTTCACCGGTCACACCAGGATGTATGTCGATCTTTGCTCCTTATGATTTGAAAAACTTTGTCATTGATGGACTCGACGTATTAGTGAACAAACCAAAAGTAGCAGCTTATCGAGCACCTGGAGCACCACAATCGATGCACGCCATGGAGAGTGCTGTTGATGAACTCGCGCGTAAATTAAACATGGATCCGATTGATCTACGTCTCAAGAATGCTGCTGATGAAGGTACGGAAGCACCGTACGGACCAAAGTACCCCGCAATAGGACTCGTCGAGTGTCTTAAAGCCGCAAAAGTTCACCCCAACTACGTTAACAAGCCTGCAAAGGATGTTGGTCGAGGTGTAGCTGTGGGATTCTGGTTCAATATTGGCATGCAGTCGAGTGCCGAGATTTGGGTAGCACCAAATGGTGCAGTAACAATCATGGAAGGAAGTCCAGATATTGGTGGTTCACGCGCATCAATGTGCTTGATGGCCGCTGAAACATTGGGTATTCCGTACGATTCTATCAATGCAGTGATAGGCGATACGGAATCGACAGGTTTTTGTAATTTGACCGGTGGTAGTCGAACGACATTTGCGACCGGATTAGCCGTTGTCCGAGCCTGTGAGGATGTCATTGCTGAATGTAAGAGACGGGCAGCAATGACTTGGGATCTCGACACCGAACAAGTTGATTGGGAAAATGGTTTTGCGGTACCTCGCCCTGGTGTAAATATTGAAGCTGAACCTCTGTCCTTCGCCGAGCTTGCCAAAACCGCGGGTCGTACTGGTGGTCCTTTGGTAGGTCGTGCTAGTGTTAACGCTCAAGGTGCCGGTGCATGTTTTTCAGTCAATTGGACCGATGTGACCGTCGATCGCGATACTGGAAAAGTCGATGTTCAAGCATTCACAGCGGTTCAAGACGCCGGTCGTGCTATACACCCCTCCTATGTCGAAGGACAAATGCAAGGGGGAGCTGTTCAAGGTATTGGCTGGGCACTCAATGAAGAATATATTTATGACGATAACGGAGTATTGGAAAATGCAAGTTTTCTAGATTACCGCATACCAGTCGCGTCGGATGTTCCAATGATCGACTGTCAAATCGTCGAAGTACCTAATCCTTCTCACCCCTATGGGGTTCGTGGAGTCGGAGAGACTCCGATCGTCGCACCGCTAGCTGCTACCGCTAATGCAGTACGGGAAGTACTAGGTTTTCGGATCAATGACTTACCTATGTCTCCGCCTCGAGTTCTTGAAGCATTGGATAACGCAAGTTAGCTAGGTGTTGATCTCTATTAGCTGTATAGGGGAAGTCTAACCTATGGCTCGAGTTGTATTCCCATCCAATTTGATGAACTATACGAACGGAATATCGGAAGTGGAGGTGTCTTGTTCAACCTTTCGTGAATTAGTTCGTCAACTCAACAATTTATATCCGGGTATCGGCGACGATCTTCGTAAGTCAGCGGTGGCAATCGATGGGCAGATTTATCAAGACGCGTGGTTTGAGAAGATCGGTCCAACGAGTGAAGTGTTTTTTATGCAAAGAATCGAAGGCGGATAGATTACATTGAATCACTCAATGAGCTACAAAAATACCAAGATCGCATCACATAGGCTTAGTACACCAGTTTTTTGAAAGTTTCGAATCATGTCACTACAGGATAGCACTTGGAGCTTGGAGGAAGTAGAACTATTAGAGTTACGGTACTTCAACGAAATCTATTGGAATTTGACTAATGACAAAGACAAACTCGTCAAATTATTAACCAATAAAGAACGGATACGCGAATCTTGGGAAGCAGTATTTAAACAAGAAACTGACCAAAAAATAAAAAGTGGTCTTGCTCGAGGAGCAGAACGAGTATTAGCTTCTCTGTTTCCTGACACGTGGTTACCGAATAGTACACCAATCGGATCGGATTTGATGTATGAGACTGTCGACGCGTTTATTCACATTGATGTCAAAACAATGGTACAGAATCACATGGAAAAAGGAAAAGTACCTGTAGGGTTAAACCAAACAAGTTACTATGTAGACGATCGAGTTGAAATTCGCGGAAACTTACCTTTTTGCTACAAGTTAGATCCTGATACTGAACCATACTCGAAGTTATGCTTGACTTACTTCATTAAGGTAATTCACAGCGAAGCGAATGAAAAGTACAAATCCGGTGACATTCTACAAGTTGACTTGATATGTATGCCAAATGGTATGCTACATACACATTATGGTAACAAAGTTATCGGAGCTGGTAAGTCAAAGAATGATTCGATGCGATATCTTTATCAAAATCAGTACTTTGAGAAGATTACAAATCAACCGGTCCCGATAAAACGCGCTAAACTCGTATATTACAACAAGAGTTTTGCAGATGATATCGACGAAATCATAGAGTTAATGTCGTAACTTCTGAACCAATTATTCTGTTCATGATTGGGATATAGTTAGGCATGATCTCGATACCGATAGACCTTCGTCCTAAATTTTTCGCAACTTTTAAGGTTGTACCCGAGCCTACAAAAGGATCTAGAACAATACCGTTCTCCGGGCAAGCGACTTGAATGCACCGTTCCGGAATTTTGTCTGGAAATGGAGCAAAATGTTTTTCCTTTAGACTTGCAGTAGCAAAACGCCACACATCGCCAGGATTTTTTCCTTTTGGGTGTTTTCGTACTGTCTGAAGCACGTAGTGTTCTTCAGTCATCACCTTGTCGTAAGGGGTTTCTCCAATGTTGAGTATTTCCTTGAGTGCATTCCATTGCGACGGGCTAGGTATTGAGTAACCTCCTCGGTCAGTTCTAAACCAGTGTCCAGCAGTATCTTTCGTTCCAAATTTCTGGTCAATATCTTTGGGAGATATTCCAACACGTTTTCTATGCGAACGCAAGAAGCCGATTATTTCCAGCTTAATTTCCTCGCTTAGGTCGTGTTTTCTTTGGCGTGTGTAGTATTCGCCATTTACACTCATACGACCACCTGCAGAAGCTCCGATGTTCACATTTTTTTGATCTTTGAACTTTCCGTTGTAATTTTCGTTCTTGTGCAATATGGATTCGGCTTCGATGTCTTTTATATCTCGGTAATGTGGTAAATCTGTAGTCAGTGTATTCGTTGTGGTTTTGGTTAGTTCTCTTACAGCATCTAAGTCGAAAAAGTACTTTGGTGAGAGATAGTTTTCCGGTTCTTTCACAAACATATAGATAACTTCCCAAGTGTTGTTAAATCGATCCCGTACCGGACTAGGATTTGGGTTTGACTTTTGCCATATAACTTTATTTCGAACAGTCCAACCTCGCTCTTGCATTCGGATTGCTAATCGTTCTGGAATCATTTGTAGTCGTTTTTGCGAGTATTTATCGCCGATGTTTAGAAAAAAAACTCCTCGTTCCTTCAACACGCGACGTAGTTCCGAAAAAATATCTGACAGATTGTGAATGTATAGTTCAGATGTCGGCTCTTGACCGAGTTCATTTGTGTGTCCGTACTCTCGTTGCGCCCAGTAAGGTGGGGATGTTACTGCCAAGTCGATAGAACCAGTCGGAAAAGATTGGAGAGCTGTTAAAGCATCGCTGATAACTACGGTGGGCGTGAGATCTTGAGGTAATTGAATTTCTTTCGAAACGTCTTGTAAAAGATTTAATGTCATAGGTTGTTCATACCATCGAGTAGGTTAGGTTTGCTTTACTGCTAATACGATACCGAACAGTATATTTGGTTTTAAAACAAATGAATTCAGCGAGAAGAAGTACTAAACGTCAAAAGTAGCGTATAGTTCAAATTTATTTTTTATACGAGTTGAACACTTTCCGTTTTACATAAGTCTAGGC
>VXYV01000080.1 GCA_009845835.1 Gammaproteobacteria bacterium
AATTATCATTTATTTTTTGAGATTCTTCGAGATTGTTTGTGATGTCAATTATTTCTTTAAGATAAGCTACCATCTGCTTGGCTGGAAGTAACACTTGATAATACATCAATGCTTGCGTCGCCAGCATTAGACGAGATAGCAGATATGACTCATGTGGTTCATAAGATTTGGTTTCTTTATCCCAGATTTCAAGTATCTTCGGTGCGTTCTTTGGCTCCACCTCAACTGCGATACGATATTGCAATGGCCGAAACATTTGATTTACGATAGGGTCTCCGGGAATTAATTCTTCGGGAGGATCAATTTTAATGTGTGCTAACAGCGAGAATTCTTGGCAGACATTTTTCCAATCATCTTGTGGAGCGTTCATCAATGAATAAATGAAAGCAATAATTCCTTCTTTGTTCTGTCCAGCTATGCTATGTGTAAACACAGTCCATGCCTCTGTTAGGGTCAGGTTCTTTGTTTTCAGGATTGCATTTGCAATTTCAGCCTGCAGGGCACTTATCTTGCTTTTGGACCAAACATCTTTGGCTGCGTTCTTCAATAAAGGGGAAATTGTGTAATAGTTTTCGCTAGCTTGGTCTATCCAAGGACCGACCAGTTGACTAAAAACATCTCCTGGATCAGATATAGGTTCTGGTATCTCTCCAATATTGAGCGAGTAATCTTTCCTGAATTCGGTTAGTAGGCTCAGTCTATAAAGAAATTTCCGTTGATTTTCCGACAAGCCCATAAGGAGTTGCCGGGCTTCTTCACGCTCTTTCACCACCTCTTGTGGTGTTTGCAAGAGATTTTCGATTTTACCTTGATACTTCCAATCTTCTTGCCGTAATTGAGTGAGTCGGGCGTGTACAAGCCTCGGATGGCCATTTGTATGAACCCGAATCCATTCTGACCAAGTTTTTGCGGGTTCAGTGGGGCACCCCATTCCTGCAGCAAATTGCTCAATTTCCGGGATGGTAAAATTAGAAACAGGGACAACTACCGACGATGATAAACTGAGGCTGCGCAGGAGAGTATTGGGTGGATTATATTGACTTGTAATCAACAATTTTGCACCATGTTCCAGTACCCTATAAGCTACAACCCCTAAGTCTTCTTCATACTCTTGCTGTTGTAAGTTCAGGTCATCAATGACGACGTTCACTTGTGCAGATTCATGACTTATTGTATTAGCAAGTTTCTTTAAAATTACCGGAACTTGGGATGAATCTATACTTGTCAATTTTAGCCAAAACCACTTGCCCTCTATAGCGTTTGCGGACAAATTTGCGAGAGTTGTTTTCCCCTTGTCCACTCCGCCTTGGATTATGACTATGCCTTCTGATTGGAGTTTATTTTGGATTCTTGTAAGTAATTCAGTTCTTGGAACAACAACATCAAGATAGATCCGGGGTATACCGGTTTGTATGTGCGGATAAGATTCAATCGTGATATCGGATGAACCTCCAGCGAATCCCGTCCCGACAGCACCTTTCATTGCGGCTAACATTTCCAAGTGCTGCAAATACTGTTCAGAAGTTAATCGCTTTGTTTTTTTCTCGAAAATTTCCAAAAAACGTAATCGGGTAAGCTCGCGGTTTTCCGGTTGTCCTGCTATCTTCCAAGTTTCAGTGATAAGAGGTTCAACAATATCTTTTGCTTTAGAAGGTGAAATACCGTGCCGATCACCATGATAAGCCAGTTTTTCACGTATGGATTGCTCAACAAAACTGGACGGTTTGCAATCTGTGTCCCAAGTAATGGGTTCAATGAGTTGTTCATAAATCTCTTGAGGTGATGACACCTTCAGAAAATCATTTACTTCCTCTGATATTTTTCCGTCGATCTTTAAAAACTCTGATATTTTTTGGATAGCTGCTTCATCACCGGAACAACGGTTCCATACTTCAAGCCCCGGTTTATCCATTCTAAGTGGATTCCCTTGTTCTTTAACTATCTTAGATGTTGTGAGAAGACGGAATTTTACGCGCCGATCTGGATTGTTAGTCCGTAGTTTCCAGTAATTGTTAAGCGCGTCAATCACCTGCTGAGACCTAAGCGTTATAGGGTCTTGCGTGTGTTTGACTTGTGTTGTTGTAAACGTTTCATCTGACTCTATATCAAAATCTTCCGCAATTTCAAGATAGAGAATATCGTTATCGGCAAGGTCCAACCAAGCGTTCACACTGTGCAAGATCTGGTAGCGATATCCTTCTATGGAATCGGTTGCTTGACGTTTGGCATCTGCTTTTATCGGTGCTTGATGTATCACTTTGAGTTGAGAGGCAAGGAAACTCAGACACTTGGACATTTGCCCATCGTCCTCACTGAATTCAACCTCGAATGCTTCGCCATTTGCCAGGATTT
The DNA here is from genome assembly GCA_009845835.1 of Gammaproteobacteria bacterium. Classification (GTDB taxonomy): domain Bacteria; phylum Pseudomonadota; class Gammaproteobacteria; order Pseudomonadales; family Azotimanducaceae; genus Bin55. The sequence goes on from VXYV01000080.1 coordinate 2,353, forward strand.
CAACAACCGTACCGACTTCTCCGCGCTTGAGATTATGCTCAGGAACATCTTGTGTGAGCGCGACAACATCCAGAAGCTTGATCTTGCCTTTTTCTGTAGGTGCTTGATTGCGTTCAGGCGAACTATCTATGTTGGAGGTGTTGTCGGAAAATTTGTTTTTCATGATTTATCCCGATTTATCAACGGAACGCTGAGGTTACTCAGGGGTTCTTTCGTTTTCGATGAGACTTAAAACAAGTATAGCATTAAGTTAGGCAGGTTTCAAGTTAAAAATCAAGAAAAGGTGTGTAAATATTCTGTCAATTGTTGTCTGAATGCAGGTCGCATTTGGGGGAGGATGCCGCAAGTCACGGATGTTCGGGGATTGGGAAATACTTGCCACAGGCTAACAGCCTATGGTACAGGTGATCCTTGCCACAGGCTAACGGTTTTCTATGCTACAGGACTGCTCTTTTAAGCGATTTTTCAGTGTTAAAACTTCAGTGAACTCAAGTGTTTTGGGATTCAACTCTTTTTTAGTGGACGCGGGATTCCCAATGCCTTACAGATTTTCTGGGCGGTAATATTATTGATCTCGGTGTGTCTCGGGACCGAGGTGCGGGTGCGCAGCACCGGATTCCACCATCGCGAGTGGCTTCCACCTTCTCGAAGAAGCTTGCATCCGTGGTCTTTAAGATGCTTAATCAACTCTCTACGTTTCATACATCAATTTGTACTTCTTCAAATCCACTTTCGGTTTGATGCGATGCTCCCGGATCGCTGAACTCTAAGATGTCAGAAGCTTTTATTTCTTCAACCTCGTTTTTGGTTCGGAGAGACACTTCCGGGGTTTCATATTCTAATATTTCGCGAAGTGTGATTTGCAGCGTATCTAACAATTCACTTCTCGTTCGTTCTTGACCTATAACCCCACGGATTTCCAATATCCACCCGATCCACCATCCCTCACTCTGCCGGATAAGAGCCGTGTAGGTTTGCGTTGTTTCTTCAGACGTAAGTTCACGAGGCGTTTTTTGGAGAACGCTGAATTCGACCTCAAGTTCTTGTCCGTCAGGAAGGTCAATCCTATCCAAGGGTTCAATCACGCCGTTTCTGTATGTTGCTTTTATCTTTTTTGTTTTCATTGTTTGTAAACCTCCATCTTTGTTTGTAGAATGAGTATAGCCTTAATTCAGACAGGTTTCAAGTGGAAAATGTACAATTGGGAAATCGGATGTTGGGTTTCATTTTATAGTAAAATCGAAAAATCAGTTTACACTTTCAACCCCCGGTAGGTTCGGA
>VXYV01000012.1 GCA_009845835.1 Gammaproteobacteria bacterium
TATACGTCCTCTTACGAGTTTGCAGAGTGCTGTGTTTTTAGTAAACAGTCGCAGCTACCTGGTCACTTCGACCGCCCTCAGCTCCAGGTGCAAGACCCTTCACCAAGTGCGGCGCACCTTCTCCCGAAGTTACGGTGCCAATTTGCCTAGTTCCTTCATCCGAGTTCTCTCAAGCGCCTTGGTATTCTCTACCCGACTACCTGTGTCGGTTTAGGGTACGGTCAACAATTGCTTAGAGCTTAGAGGTTATTTCTTGGAAGCATGGCATCAACAACTTCCTGAATCCGAAAATTCAGTCGTCATCACATCTCGGCCTTAAGAGATCCCGGATTTTCCTAAGATCTCAGCCTACGTGCTTAAACCTGCTAAACCAACAGCAGGCTTGTCTAGCCTTCTCCGTCACCCCATCGCAGCAATCGCCGGTGCAGGAATATTAACCTGCTTCCCATCAACTACGCCTTTCGGCCTTGCCTTAGGGGCCGACTCACCCTGCGTCGATGAACGTTGCACAGGAACCCTTAGTCTTTCGGCGAGGAGGATTCTCACCTCCTTTATCGTTACTTATGTCAGCATTCTCCCTTCTGATACCTCCAATACACATCGCCATGTATCTTCAACGGCTTACAGAATGCTCCTCTACCGCTCACAACAGTTAAACTGTCATAAGCCCGCAGCTTCGGTACGTGATTTAAGACCCGGTACATCTTCCGCGCAGGCCGACTTGACCAGTGAGCTGTTACGCTTTCTTTAAAGGATGGCTGCTTCCAAGCCAACCTCCTGGGTGTCTAGGCCTTCCCACATCGTTTCCCACTTAATCACGGTTTTGGGACCTTAGCTGGCGGTCTGGGCTGTTTCCCTTTCGACGACGGACCTTAGCACCCGCCGTCTGTCTCCCTTGCTGCACTCGCCAGTATTCGGAGTTTGCATGGGGTTGGTAAGTCTAGATGACCCCCTAGCCCAAACAGTGCTCTACCCCCGACGGTGATACAAGAGGCACTACCTCAATAGTTTTCGAGGAGAACCAGCTATCTCCGGGCTTGATTAGCCTTTCACTCCAAGCCACAGGTCATCCCCCCATTTTTCAACATAGGTGGGTTCGGGCCTTCAGTCAGTGTTACCTGACCTTCACCCTGCCCATGGCTAGATCGCCCGGTTTCGGGTCTACTCCTGCAGACTTAACGCCCTATTCAGACTCGGTTTCCCTATGGCTCCCCTAAACGGTTAACCTTGCCAGCAAGAGTAAGTCGCTGACCCATTATACAAAAGGTACGCGGTCACACTCACCACGGCCGAAGCCGCTTTAGTGCTCCCACTGCTTGTACGCATCCGGTTTCAGGTTCTTTTCACTCCCCTAACAGGGGTTCTTTTCACCTTTCCCTCACGGTACTAGTTCGCTATCGGTCAGCTGAGAGTATTTAGCCTTGGAGGATGGTCCCCCCATATTCAGACAAGGTTTCACGTGCCCCGCCCTACTCGATTTCATGACTCGATCATTTTCGCATACGGGGCTTTCACCCACTATGGCAGAACTTTCCAGAACCTTCTGCTAACTCTCGAATCACTTAAGGGCTACTCCCCGTTCGCTCGTCACTACTAAGGGAATCTCGGTTGATTTCTGTTCCTCCGGGTACTTAGATATTTCAGTTCTCCGGGTTCGCCTTGTATACCTATGAATTCAGTACACAATGACACAAGTGTCGGGTTTCCCCATTCGGAAATCCCCGGATCAAAGTCTGTTTGCCGACTCCCCGAGGCTTATCGCAGGCTGCAACGTCCTTCATCGCCTTCAGCTGCCAAGGCATCCACCAGATGCGCTTGTTCACTTGACCATATAACCGGAAGCACGTTAATCGTACCACCCGATTATCGGTTCTACTAGAACTTTCGCCAACATACCATATTTTTTTTTGATCAATGTATCAACATCAATCATACGTATCAACGGTGTTTACACACTTCAGTTGATACTTTATACGCGCTTGTAATTGCGGTGATTCTTTCGATTCCTAATTGTTAAAGAACAAGATCTTTGCGGTAGCTTTTACCTGAGTAGCGTTTCCGTAATCAAGATAAATTGGTGGAGCCGAGGAGGATCGAACTCCTGACCTACTGCGTGCAAGGCAGTCGCTCTCCCAGCTGAGCTACGGCCCCATCTCAACGCACCTAACGTACGTAATTGGTGGGTCTGGGTGGATTTGAACCACCGACCTCGCCCTTATCAGGGGCGCGCTCTAACCTACTGAGCTACAAACCCAGCTCGGCTTGCTACCAAAATGAGCGAAACCATCCGTGGAGTACCTGACCGCGTTAGAGTCTTGGTACTGGATCGACTCGGGTCGGTGTCTTACGGCGGTACCGTAAGCTCCGGTTGCCGGCCGATCAAAATTTAAGGTTAAGGAGGTGATCCAGCCACAGGTTCCCCTACGGCTACCTTGTTACGACTTAGTCCCAGTCATGAATCACACCGTGGTAACCGTCCTCCCGAAGGTTAGACTAGCTACTTCTGGTGCAACCCACTCCCATGACGTGACGGGCGGTGTGTACAAGGCCCGGGAACGTATTCACCGCGACATTCTGATTCGCGATTACTAGCGATTCCGACTTCAAGGAGTCGAGTTGCAGACTCCTATCCGGACTAAGAGAGGTTTTGAGGATTAGCGAGACCTCGCGGTTTAGCGACCCATTGTATCTCCCATTGTAGCACGTTTGTAGCCCACCTCGATAAGGGCCATGATGACTTGACCTCATCCCCGCCTTCCTCCGGTTTATCACCGGCAGTCTCCTTATAGTTCCCGGCCTAGCCGTTGGCAAATAAGGACAAGGGTTGCGCTCGTTACGGGACTTAACCCAACATCTCACGACACGAGCTGACGACAGCCATGCAACACCTGTCACACAGTTCCCGAGGGCACCTTTTCATTACGATCAGTTCTGTGGATGTCAAGAGGTGGTAAGGTTTTTCGCGTTGCATCGAATTAAACAACATGCTCCACCGCTTGTGCGGGCTCCCGTCAATTCATTTGAGTTTTAACCTTGCGGCCGTACTCCCCAGGCGGAGAACTTATCGCGTTAGCTGCGCCACCAAGCCCTCAAGGGGCCCAACGGCTAGTTCTCATCGTTTACGGCGTGGACTACCAGGGTATCTAATCCTGTTTGCTCCCCACGCTTTCGCGCCTGAGCGTCAGTATTGGGCCAGGAAGCCGCCTTCGCCACTGGTGTTCCCTCCGATCTCTACGCATTTCACCGCTACACCGGAGATTCCACTTCCCTCTCCCATACTCTAGTTCGGCAGTATCAAATGCAATTCCCAGGTTAAGCCCGGGGATTTCACATCTGACTTACCGAACCGCCTGCGCGCGCTTTACGCCCAGTAATTCCGATTAACGCTCGCACCCTCCGTATTACCGCGGCTGCTGGCACGGAGTTAGCCGGTGCTGCTTCTGTAGCTAACGTCAAGAACCCGGGATATTCACCCAGGTCCCTTCCTCACTACTGAAAGTGCTTTACAACCCGAAGGCCTTCTTCACACACGCGGCATGGCTGGATCAGGGTTTCCCCCATTGTCCAATATTCCCGACTGCTGCCTCCCGTAGAAGTCTGGACCGTGTCTCAGTTCCAGTGTGGCTGATCATCCTCTCAGACCAGCTATGGATCGTCGCCTTGGTAGGCCGTTACCCCACCAACAAGCTAATCCAACGCAGGCTCCTCTAATAGCGCGAGGTTCGAAAATCCCCCGCTTTCACCCTTAGGTCGTATGCGGTATTAACTCGGGTTTCCCCAAGTTGTTCCCCACTACTAGGTAGATTCCTACGCGTTACTCACCCGTCCGCCACTTGTCAACGACCAAAGTCGTATCTTCGTTCGACTTGCATGTATGAGACCTGCCGCCAACGTTCAATCTGAGCCATGATCAGACTCTTCAATTAATATGTTTTTTAAGGACGTCGATTGCTCGACATCAATCGTTTGTTCTAACCGTGACTCTAACTCAAATCATCAAGCGCCCACACGAATGGCTTGCTCAGTTTTTAAAGATCAAATCGCACCTCCAACGCTCGAAAAGCTGTTTCGATTCGGCGTGGAAGTGTGACAAAGGATTGTGTATTCTACGGAATGAGAGTGAAAACGCAAGAAATTTGATACAAAAATATCAAAAATTTGCAAATTTTTGGTTTTAGCAACGAATGTGTGTCTTGCCTCGGCGTGTGGAAATCAATTTACCGAACTGGTTTTTTTCTTCAAACACTACCTAAGTCCGCGATCTTTTAGTAGTTTTAGTGCTGTGTTGTTATTTCCGTGGACCGACGGTTCAGTACACCACCAATTTCGTAACATTTCGATGCTGTCCAACGCATCTACTTCTGGTAAGTCAAACAATCTTACTACCGAACGATCAATATTTTGACGTATTGGATCCACATGTGCTCGACACACTGGCATTAGTTCGAACTCTTTCAAACGATTAAATTCTTCCTCTGCAAGTGCAATTTTTTCAGCGTTCAAAAATCGAAAATCAGGTATTGGAATGGTACGAATTGTTGAAATATTAGATCGAGATCGCCCCATCTGAGTTCTTGTTCCTTTCATCCAATGTGAGATGAGCCCAAGAGTCGAGTTTCCCCAGAGAGAAAAGACATTGGCCAATTTATAGTTTGGTTTGTCTCTTAACGATTGCCACGCACTTCCACCTAGAACAGCTTTATTGGTTTGAGCCACCAACAAGGCTTGAGAAGTTAATCGTAATTCTTGAGTGTAATGAAGTGTACTAATTGTCTCCATAATCCGCTCGATTCTCTGCTTAGATTGACGCGGTCTCCCCAAGTGTGTAGGTTGCACGATGAAAGACTTTTGAGTGTACATATTTGCCGACCAAAGAGAACGATAAGGACCAACTAAGTCCGCCTTTCGTTGAATTTCTTCAAATATGAATGCACCTCGTGGACTAGTACCTGTCCGTACATATCCGATCGAACTCGACGAGATGCCTATGTCAAACACTTGATCAATTGGCACGATACTACAAGGAAAAGTTGCTAAACAATTACCTTGTTCGTCGAGTAACTCACCAGTATCTATGAAGTGGTTTGTGTATTCAAATAGCGTCGGATTTAATATCCCAACTTGATTCCATTCTTCCTGAGACCGACGTGGTTGAAATTTGAAGCGGGATCCGATTAAATCATTACCAACCCACAAGCGGCCATCTTTATCAGACACGGATTCAACATCGGCTAATATTGCGCTAGCTACTTCTCGTGATTCCAACATACGCGTCACGGGACGGCGTAGAGCAACATATGTCATAGGTTTAGGTAAACCAGATACAGCGCGTTTCGTCGCCAAAAGAAGGATCTCTCCCATATTCGTATCTGCACTGAGTGATTCGGGGTTTGAATTTTCATTCGCATTTGCGACAACAAGCAAATCTTCAAAATGCGTCACTAGCATTTCTCGGGTCTTTCTCCAAGAAGTACCAAAGGCTATGGTTAGTGGTAATACAAAACCGATACGTCCGCCAGGTTTTATCTTTTTCTGTGCTAACACCAAAAAACTTGCTGCCATTCCAGCATTCTTATGGGCAGCAAACTTTGAGATTAGCTGTCCCCATCGCTGCTGACAAAGTTTCTGCTCCTCTGACGATAAACCTGCTAACTGAAAAGCACCCTGCTTACCTCCACTACTACGACTATATGGTGGATTCATTACTATGTAATCGAACGAACAATCTTTAGCATAAATTTCTACTTCCATATCAAGCGATTGGTCACGATCAATTCCAGTTAACGAACCACTTAGGTCAAAGAAAAGATCTTTAATACTTGCGGTTTCTAAGTACTCAAGTGAACCTGTCGTTAGTCCCCGTCGTCCCGAGTGTAGGGGCCGACCTACTCCTACCCATCCAATACTGGTCTTACCGTACGGTTTTCCATCCCCTATCATTGCTAGACTACTGTTTGTCAAGTGGGCGGCAATTGGACTGATATCGGTTGCTGTAATCACCTGTTCCATCATATTTGCATGAAATTCCTTGGTACTACCGCCAAACAAAGTAACAAATTCAAAGATCCGACGATATGATGCCCGGATTAAAGAACCTGTACCACAAGCAAAGTCGACGAATTTAATGTTGGAGAGCATCTCCGCCTTATCCCAATCGACACGATCTTCTTTTCGAACCAATAAGCTCGCTAGCATTTCAGAGGCTGCTGGCATCGTATAAAAAGCTGCTGCCGCTTCACGGTCTTCACTAATTTTTGGGAATATGTCAGCGCCTATATTTATGTGTCTTCCTAAACGTGCGGTCTCGATAATTTCAACGGCTTCAAGGAGTTTGAGAATCACCAAAAATGTGCTCTTTCGACTAGATACCATAGATAGTTCCAGTGTTTCAATAGCTGGAGCAAAAATTGAGTACCAGTTCAAGGATCTTGTCTCTTTCCAGGTTTCAAGGAGTGTAGAAACCCTTAGGTTTTCTTTTGTCGGTAAAGGCTCTATGTCAGAACTTGTGCTACGTAGATAACTCTGAACTAATAAAGCATCGAGCCATAGCATGACCACTGTGCGTTGAGCAGTCAATGACGAATTTTGATACACTTTTTGTTCAAGATGCTGCAAATCGCTCAAAACCAAGCCTTGTCCAAGAATCTCACCACTATCATTAATCAATGCTGCGACTTCACTAGCGATCAGTTCTACTCGTGATTTCGGAAGGGCAGATAGGTGTATTAGGGCTGCTAGGTCAGCATATGTCCCACTCAAGTATCCAGAATTAGGAAATCGATATACCGTGCGGTTTACATCCAATTCTCGTTGCAATACAGCATATTGAATCTGTCCACCTTGTTCAAGTAGTTCAATAGCCTCATTTTCAGATCTGTCTTTATATGCCTTTGGTATAGCCAGGGACACAACGGTTTCAACGGTGGTTTTACTTAGTCGGTCTAAGGCATCTTTATCTCGGTCTCCCCCATATGCACATTCGACAATCACTGGTGGCGATACAAGGTCGTCAATGTAAATATCCGGTTTGACTCTTTGAGTCCCAAATTTACGCCAAATTTCAGCAACAATCAATCCATCTTTGCTCCACTCAGGTCGAGTGGTTCGCAGCAAACTCGCTAAGATTCGATTAAAACTATCTTCTGGCAGCAACAACTGATCCATGACTGCTAGTTATTCTCCTTTTTAGGCCAATATTCTTAAACTCCAACACAAGAAGTTAAACGGTCTTAAGTGTTTAATTTATCCCTCATCGTGCTGTACGATACCCCAAGCCTTCTTCCCCCGCCGAATCAAATGAAACCGACCAAACAACGCCTGTTCGCGGGTTAGCGCGTAGTGAACATCAGTTATTGAGTTATTGTTAACTCGTACACTTCGACTCTCAATCAATCGTCGTGCAGCACCGCGCGAATTGGCAAGACTAACCTCACACATTACCATGGGTAAGTTTTGTTCAGACTTAACTTCAGCACGATCCAACCCGTCTTGCCACAACTGCTCCAAATCACCTTCAGTGAGATTCTCAAGTTGACCACCAAATAACACATCCGTGATTCTCGTCGCTGAAGCTAGACCATCAGTTCCGTGCACCCATTCAGTCAACTCCCGTGCTAGCGCTCGTTGTGCCTCTCTCAATTCTGGTTTTGCGGCATGGTTAGCGAGTAACTCTTTTCGTTTCTGTGAATCTGTAAAACTCAACATATTCACCAAAAACGCCACATCGGCATCGGCTATATTCATCCAATACTGATAGAAGGAGTATGGCGAAGTTAAAGTAGAGTCAAGCCAGACTGCCCCCCCGGCGGTCTTGCCGAACTTTGCGCCTTCACTATCCGTTAGCAAACTAAGTGTTATCGCAAAAGCTTGTTTTTGCAGTAAGCGGCGAACTAAGTCAACCCCACTGAGGATATTTCCCCACTGATCCGAACCACCTACTTGAACCGTGCAATCAAAACGTTTAGCAAGTTCCACAAAATCATAGGCCTGTAACAGCATATAACTGAATTCTGTGTAAGAAATCCCACTCTCTTCACGTTCTAATCTAGTCCGCACATTGTCACGTTGCATCATGGCATTCACCGAAAAGTGTTTTCCTATGTCACGCAAATAGGAAATCACGTCGAGATTCTCAGTCCAATCAAGATTGTTCACAATTTGTGGTGGCGAAGAACCATCAAAGTTTAAAAAACGACAGATCTGCTCTCGCTGCCGTTCAACCCAATCCATAACTACCGATTGATCGTTGAGTTGGCGTTCAGCTGACTTACCAGATGGATCACCGATGAGTCCGGTTGCACCGCCAATGAGTGCGATCGTATTGTGTCCCGCTATTTGAAAACGGCGTAACACTGACAGTGGAATTAAATGACCAACGTGCAGACTTGCAGCTGTCGGATCAAAGCCAGCATAAACTGTACGAACCCCTGAACTCAGATGCTTCGCTAGTAGTTCTTCATTAGAGACGTCCGAGACGATCTTGCGACCCCGCAGATCATTGAGTACATTTCTTGGTTGGTCAGAGGTCATTTGGCAGTTGGCTGTATTTGGAAATGATAGATTCTATGATTCAACGAAACAGGTTTCGCGATTCAATTTTCAATACATTCACGGGCTGGTTATCTTATAATTATCAGCGAAGACGCGCACTTGACTCACGACGAGGCGCATGGAGAGAAGTAAATGATAGACAAGGATCGTCAGTTAGTCAGTGACTGTCTGTAACAATCCCGATCATATTCAGCAATACTGGTCTGGTACCTCAAACCGCATGAGTTTTTGTCTCAAAATCTGAATTCACGAGATTTTCACACTTAATCTACTCAAGAGAATTACAAAACTAAACATTATGCGGTCGCCCCTTCGTTCGAAACACTTTATCGTAGCTGGTACCTTATTTGTTGCCGTTACTTTTTTGCTAATTTTCTTCTCTGAAAAACCTACTGCAACTGATTCTAGTGACGATATAACGGACTCTACGAATAACTTGGTAATCGATCCAGCAATTTCAGAGAGTGAACTTGCTCTTCAGGGGCCGATCAATTTCGTTAGTGAAGAAACCATCGTGGACGGTTCCTCAACCGGAATTGTTCCAAATGAGCAGATTTTGACTCGCACGGGCAAGTCGGACGAATTACAGCAGATCACCGTGCAAAAAGGCGACACACTTTCTGAAATATTCGACAAAATAGGACTATCACAACTCGACTTACTTGCGATTGAAAAAGCTTGTCCAGACGGCTGGGACTTCAAACGTATCGATGTTGATCAAGAAATGGAATACCAGAAAAACGATGACGGCGAGTTGACTCAGTTTAAATACCACCGCGACAAGTTGACTAGCCTGGAGTTTGCACGAGAGAATGACAACTTCATTAGTGAAATCATCCGCAAGGAAGTCTCCTATAAGGAAACGTTCCAAGCCGTTGAGATCGCGAAAAATGAAGGAGCGATCTCCGCTGGTTTAGATGCGGGGGTCAAAAAAGAAAAGACACTATGGCGCATCCCCAAACTACTACAATGGGATATCGATTTTTACCAAGATATTCACCCCGGTGATTCCTACCAGATTCTGTACCACGAAAATTACATCGACGGTATTTACGACACAGATGGTGAAATCATCGGATTAATTTTTGAAAACAGAGGTCGTACCTACGAAATCGTTCGATATGAAGCGGACGAAGTACCGGCTGGCTATTTTGAACGTAATGGCGACTCAACCAAGAAACGGTTCTTGCGTACTCCGGTGGAATTCACCCGAGTATCGTCCGAATTTAACCCCAAGCGCTTACATCCCATCCACAAAATCGTTATGCCACACAATGGCATCGACTATGCCGCTCCGACGGGTACACCCGTTTACGCGACCGGTGCCGGGACGGTTTCTCGAGCAGGTCGCACCAAGGCAAACGGGAATTACGTGGTTATTCGTCATGGTCCAATCTACACAACTAAGTACCTGCATTTACATCGAATTGACCCAGCAATGAAACCTGGTGCAAAAGTTAGACAAGGACAAAGAATTGGTAGTGTTGGTATGACGGGCTACGCTACTGGGCCGCATCTCCACTATGAATTTCTCGTGAATGGTGTTCATAAAAATCCCCGAACAGTCGAGCTCCCGGGTGGCGAACCGATGACGGAAGAGCAATTGAAGCAATTTCGCAGTCACGCAGATGATATCTTCGTACGCATGAACTCCATGTATGAAAAACACAGAGAGTCGGAAGAACCCGTTGCCAATAACTGAAGTCTAGCGCGAAATAGTGCTTTACATCGGAGCAATTTCGGGGACTAGCGTCGACGGTTTAGACTTATCCATCGTTGACATCGCATCGACGGAGATTAAGATTCTTAACTCCGAAACAGTACCTTTTCCAGCTACTCTTAAATCGAATCTTCAGCGCTTAGCGTTTAATGAAGACGATAGCATCGAACTCTTCGGAATTTCCCATGCAGAACTTGGTACCTTTACTGGTCTTGCTATTCGTGAGTTGATTGAGAAAAACACTCTAGATCCTAGTTGTATTACTGCAATCGGTTCACACGGTCAAACCGTTCGACATCGACCGGACGGGTCGGCAGGTTTCTCGCTTCAAATAGGTGATTCAAACCGCATCGCACAAATCACCGGAATTAACACGATCGCAGACTTTCGTGCTGCCGATATCGCTTGCGGTGGTCAGGGCGCGCCGCTAGTGCCTAAGTTTCATGAAGTAATGTTTAGAACTCCTGAATTCGATCGAGTTGTCCTTAATATCGGTGGAATCGCCAATGTGACTTTTTTACCAGCAGATCTAAGCGCCGAGGTTATCGGTTTTGACACGGGCCCGGGCAATACCCTAATGGATCGTTGGGTACAACATAAACTTGCACGACCATTCGATAGTGAGGGAGCTATGGCCGCTTCCGGTACTGTGAATGAAAAACTGTTCGAGAATCTTTGCTCCAATCCTTGGTTATCACGTACACCACCCAAGAGTACCGGCAAGGAATACTTCAATCTAAATAGGATACTCCGAGCTCTAGACCACTTAGGTCAAAATCCAGACGACGAGGATGTATTAGCTACGCTAACACAATTCACTAATACAACTATAAGTAATGCGATTCAGAGTTGGTGCTGTAGGGCAGGTGAAGTTATCGTATGTGGCGGAGGTCGGCTAAACTCACATCTTCTCGACTTGCTACAACAGTCTTTACCCAGTTTTAAAGTAATTCCTTGCGAGAAGTATGAGCTAGATGGCGACACTGTAGAAGCTGCTGCCTTCGCGTATCTCGCTCACCTGTATGTAACCAAACAGACTGGTAACATACGATCTGTTACCGGTGCGAAAGCTGAAAGAGTGCTTGGTTGTTGTTACGTAGGAAAGTCCTAGATGGCAAAAGAATTACCACAACCGCAAGTATTCGAAGCATTCGGGTTCGTAACGACGAATTGGGCACCTTGCAAGTCTTCTTTGAAGTCGATGGTAGCACCTAATAGATATGGAAAACTCAATGGATCAATCACCATCTTGACCCCTGCTGTCTCTATCACTGCATCGTCTTCAGCGACACTATCGTCAAAAGTGAACCCATACGAAAATCCGCTGCAACCACCACCCGTTACAAAGACTCTAAGGTTGAGATTTTCTTCCCCTTCTTCGCGGCGCAGTGCGGCGACTTTGTTCGCGGCAGATCGCGAGAAGGTAATGTCGGTTTGAATATGCGTCATACCAAAAATTATAGAAAAAGGATGGAACCTAATTAGTTTCTCATGTTCATACTCTATTTAAAGGCTTTACATCTAATTTTCGCCGTGGCATGGTTCGCTGCCTTGTTCTACTTACCACGTTTGTTTGTCTACCATGCCGAAGCCGAAGACTCAATAAGTATCGAACGATTTAAGACAATGGAACGCCGATTACATCTCGGTATTTTGATGCCTTCGTCACTTCTTACGCTAGTGTTTGGACTTTGGATCACGTCACTTACTTGGGATGTATTGATCAGCTCTTTATGGTATTGGTTGAAACTTTTGTGTATCTTATTACTGTTCGCGTATCAAGGAATGTGCAGCCGTTTTCGACGCGAGTTTGCTGAAGACCGGAATACGCGGTCTGCAAAATTCTTTCGCTGGTTTAACGAAGTACCGCTTGTTTTCTTGATCGCTATCATTTTTCTCGCTGTACTGAAACCAATGTTGTAGTCTCCGAAGATCTAAGTAGCCAAATTGAAACGAACTCAATCTGACGAATTATTTGCTCGCGCCCGTGCCGTAATGCCTGGTGGTGTTAACTCACCAGTACGCGCTTTCAAAAGTGTCGGTGGTACACCAGTTTTCTTCGCAGGTGGACATGGTGCCCGCCTAACTGACATGGATGGGAATCAATACATTGACTTTGTTGGTTCATGGGGACCACTCATTCAAGGGTATAACTTCCAACCTGTCGTCGAGGCAATCATCGAACAAGCACGGCTAGCGACAAGTTTTGGAGCACCCTGTTTACCAGAACTTAAACTCGTTGAAGAGGTCGTAGCGCGTATTCCATCCATTGAACAAGTTCGCATGGTTAATTCTGGTACCGAAGCAACCCTTTCTGCTATACGATTAGCTCGAGGGTTCACCGAACGTGATGTGATAGTTAAGTTTGCAGGTTGTTTTCATGGACATGGAGATTCGTTACTTGCTAAAGCTGGTTCAGGAGTACTGACGCTTGGGTTACCTGACTCACCTGGAGTTCCCAAGGCCTTAGCACAACATACGCTAACTGTACCGTACAACGACATCGAGGCGGTGAACGAGGTTTTCACACGAATGGGTGAGCAAATAGCTTGTGTGATCGTCGAACCCATCGCTGGAAATATGGGTTGTATTCTTCCGGAACTGGGTTTTCTTGAGCAGTTACGAAAGTTGACAAGGCAACACGGAAGTCTGTTAATTTTCGATGAAGTAATGACGGGATTTCGCGTTGCTCGAGGTGGTGCGCAAGAACTTTACGGGATTGGACCAGATATCACTACTTTTGGGAAGATTATCGGCGCTGGTCTGCCGGTAGGGGCGTATGGCGGGACGGTCAAAATTATGAGTAGTTTAGCGCCAGAAGGGCCGATCTATCAATCCGGCACATTGTCTGGTAATCCGCTCGCAATGGCGGCAGGACTAGCCTTGCTCAATACTCTTGACGCCGAGTTTTATCAGTCGCTCAACGAAAAAACTGAGAATTTCGTCGCGGCCGTCCGCGCACTCGCTACAAGTCATGGTATTGATCTCACGACTAATCACACTTGTGGAATGTTCAGTCTTTTCTTTACCCAGCAGACGACCATCAACAATTTCGATACGGTAACTCAATGCAGTGCCGAGCAATATCGCCACTTTTTTCAGCACATGCTAGATCGCGGTGTGTACTTCGCGCCGTCAGCATTTGAAAGTGGTTTTATAAATGGGTGTCATACAGCCGAAGATCTTGAGTTTACCTTACAAGCTATAGAAGAGGTTTTTCGCACGCTCAAATGACTCATTTCGATGCCTACGGGATCGGTAATGCACTGTTGGACACCGAGTATGAAGTTACCGACAATTTTTTAGTTTCTCAAGGATTCGTCAAAGGCCGACGACATCAAATCGACTTTGACGGTAAGCAAAAACTGCTAGCGACTCTCGAAGCAGTTCCTTCCCGCTCAAGTGCTGGAGGCTCTGTCGCAAATTCGATTTATGCTGCACAAGGTTTTGGCTGCAAATGTGGGTTTCTTGGTTTAATGGCAAAGGATTACGAAGGTTTTACCTACCAGCAAGAAATGGTTGCCGCAGGAATAGACGTCTCAGCGTTCGCTACATCGTCTGATTCCCACACGGGTCATTGTCTAGTGTTCATCACACCAGAAGGTGAGCGAACCATGGTAGCAGAAGTCGGGGTTTCGGGAGAACTAGCGCCCCAACATGTCGAAGAAGCGAAAGTAGCAAATTCAGAAATAGTATTTCTGGAAGCCTATTTGGCATGCACTCCAAACAACCAAGCTACAGCTTTGAAAGTCGCCAAGTTAGCAAGTCAATTCAAGCGGCGACTCGCGTTGACATTATCCGATGTATTGATTATCGATGAATATCGTGAATTCTTGCAGGAAATATGTGAATTTGGACTAGATGTTTTGTTTTGCAATGTCGACGAAGCGAAATGTTGGGCTAACCGGGAATCTATAGAAGCTGCACTACAACAACTCATCAATGACACCAATATTGCAGTAGTCACCGATGCAGGTAAAGGGTGTTATGTGGCTAGTAGAGCTCAATCAATGGAAAAAGTGTCTGGATATCCCATTGAAGCGGTAGATTGTACTGGTGCTGGTGATATGTTCGCAGGGGCTTTTTTAACGGGTTTAACGAAACAATGGGATCTCCTTGGTTGCGCTAAGTTTGCAAACTTTGCAGCTTCACGGACAGTCGCAAATTTTGGTGCACGATTTCCGACAATCGAACACTATCGTGAGGTATCAAATGAATTTCGCGGTGATTAAATCCGTAGTGGCAACGGCTTCTCTAAGTAAAACTCTCGTGGCGACAGTAGCCAACGATAGGCATAAACTTCTAATCCTTTTCTTACAGCTTCGATGGTAACACGTGCAAACTCCGGATCGATGTCTTTGGCTAAGTCTACCGTGGAAACACCCGTATGTGGAACACAGAAGAACAATATCGCTCGTTTCCCTTTAGTTAAACAGTGTATTAAGCCATGAATATGCTTTGTTGCGCGAGCACTCGGTGCATCAGGAAAGTAGCCAATTCCATTTCGATTCCAGGTAACACTTTTGACTTCGACGACAATTTCTGCGTTCCCAAAGTCGAATCTCCCATGAACACCAGGTTCAGTCCATTCTCGCTGGAGTGGTTTGCTATCGTTGATAGGTGGTAAGGCTTGGTTGGCTAATGCTTCAGCAACCAATTGATTAGCTCGATGAGTGTTCACACAAACGACTTCCTCAGTGAAAGCATTCACTTCTACCAACTCAAGCGTTTCTGGCAGTTTTCTATTCTTGTTCGTGCTAGTCGAATACCATATTCTGCTATCGGGGACATCACAGCCTGTCATTTTTCCAGTATTAGGGCAATGGATCGTAAGGCGATCACCACTGTTGGTCTCGATATCGGCAAAAAAACGTTTGTAACGACGCAAAAAAGTCGCTTCTTTTAGTGGTGGATCAAATTTCACAGCATTTAGAAGTAGAATTTCACACTATTTTAAATTTTGTGTCGATACTTACGCGTTAATTGGTGGTAACTCATGACCGAAACAAAAACTGCATCTAAATCCAAAGTTAAACAAGATACTGAAGGCCGTTCTAAGTCGAAAACCACGGAACGGAATACAAAACCTAAAGCAACAGCAAAGCAGACCAAAAAATCTGTAACAACTCAAGGTGCAACCAAAGCAAAATCTACCCGATCGCGGACTGCTGCGAAAACTAAGACAACCGCCAGCAAGAAGGCAGCAACAAGTCGTACCAAAACTACCGCAACAAAGTCTCGTACAACCAATGCAAAATCGACTCGGTCCCGAACAACTGCAGTAAAATCCAAAGAGACCGCCAACAAAAAATCAACAACGAACCGAATCAAAGCAGCAGCGACCAAACCGAGCACAGCTAAAACAACGACTACCACCCCACCTAAAAGATCTAAAGTTCAAGAGGATAGTCGAAAGACAATTACTAGCAAACAGACAAAATCGAAGACTGAACCAAAGCATAAAGCAACAAAACAAACTACGACCACCAGTCGCACGACTGCAACTAAAACTCCAAAGATAATGACTCCTCTTCGGCAACCAAGGGCTACTCCCAGTTCAACACCCACAGCGATCTCTGTGGGGTTTGGTAGCGTCGTGTTTAAACCCTATAAACTCAGGAAACGAGAAGGACATATGACTCGGCGTCAACAGTTGCACTTCATGAAGATCTTGACACTATGGCGCGAAGCACTTACCCATTCAGTAGAAAGCGAACAAGCCAAAGAACAAGAAAAAATGAAAAGTTTGCCGGATCCGGTCGACCAAGGAGGTCAAGAGAGCGTGTTTCACAACGAATTACGAGCCCGCGACCGTGAACGCCAATTACAGCAAAAAATCGCCAGCGCACTCGACAAGATTAAATCAGGCGATTACGGCTATTGTGAAACTTGTGGGGTTGCTATTGGTATTCGCCGGCTAGAAGCGCGACCGATCGCAACTCAGTGTGTAGATTGCAAAGAACGCGACGAAATTCGCGAACGACAACTCGGACGTTAAGCCTTGTGTGAGCGGAACAGTTTATCGTTTTAGTTGACCTGAACCCAGCTCAAATTAACCAATATCTCGTTTAAGTGGACTTTCGAACTCCACCAAAGCGTACCCGAATCGAATGAAAATTCCCAGTCATGTCGTTCCAACCCGCACGTAACGCGCCGGATCGAAAACGCCAAATCACTAGTCCGGCAAAGATCGCTAAGGACACATACTGCAGCAATTGAATGGCATGTCCATGGTCTTCTGAGAGATTGACCGCGATTTGCAAGCCAGTTGCCAGCAAAAAGAGATCTACTACAATCCCAAATACCAACGTTACTGCCATCACACCACCAATATAGATTCCGGTAAAACGTGCACCAAACTGAGAATGAATTACAGAAATCGTCGCCATGTTTGTCGCTGGACCCGACATTAAGAAAATCAGCGCGGCGCCTGGGCTTAACCCACCAGCAACAAGCCCCGCTGCAATCGGGGTACTAGCACTCGCACAAATGTAAAGGGGGACCGAAACCAACATCATTACCGGATATGACAACCACTGTGCCCACGACTTATCCAACAACTCAGTGGGGAAAATCAAATATAAAATGCCGCCGAGCAGTAGACCTA
Source organism: Gammaproteobacteria bacterium (assembly GCA_009845835.1). Taxonomy (GTDB): domain Bacteria; phylum Pseudomonadota; class Gammaproteobacteria; order Pseudomonadales; family Azotimanducaceae; genus Bin55. Next base: position 16,878 of record VXYV01000012.1, read on the forward strand.
CCAACAACGCAAACAAAATGTCGTCCGCGACGTTCTTGAATCCATAACTCATGATATGACTCAAAATCGTCCTAATCGTTAGTGGTTTTTTAGAAGAGTCCTCGTTCAACACGCCCCTATTGCTGAAGGTACTATGAAAACCTGCACGACGAGATTGTGGCCGTATCCGTTGCACGGATTTGACCGAATTGACTAGCATTTTCCATGAATTAGCTACCGCTTCGCGCAACCGTTTTAAGTTAACAAAACAGTCCTTTTCATCGGGGACTAAAAATTGATGTTCACCGGGAGCATCTGAACAGCAATCTTGTGTCTTGTCTGAGTTCATCTTTGGTTGCACATCTTGTCTTGCCCATTTCATACAAAGCAGGCCCGTAATGACAGCCGTTATGAATGAAACCAAAGGACGTACAATCGCTGCAACCCAACCGAAAAACACATTGGTGATCAAAATCGAATCAGCACCAGTTTCAGGCGCTGTAATGAGAAATGACATGCAGGAAGAACGCGATGCACCTTTCTGACGCATCTCTGCGACTACCGGTAAAACTGAACAACTACAAAGTGGAATCGGTACACCAATCGCTGCACTGGTCGCGATTGATTGCAGATTATCTTTCTTGAGCCACCGTTGAAACGCATGTCGCGAAACAAATACGTGAATCAGTCCAGAAAGGAATAATCCTAGTAGTAAAACTGGGGCGAGTAACAATAACGCATCCCAGAGAAAGATTGATAAATCCTTCACTAAATTCCAAATAAATTGGAAAATAGACTATACCCCAAAAACAATTACCAACTGACTTGGATAAGTCAGTTGGCAAGAAACCTAACTTATATCGACAAATGTAGTGATAAGTTGAACACACGTCCATAAAGTGGTGAAGCATCGGGACTGCTCTGTGGCAACGATTCACCCTCTGCATTCGTAAGCTTAGTCGAACCGTACTCGTCGAACAAATTGGTAAGATTCATCACCAAACGACCACCGGCTAATGACTCTGGTATCCGGAAAAATCCTCCTGAAGGTAAAATGTAGGATACCGTCAGATCGGCGATTGTTGGTGGGGTGTACACACGGTTCACATTGGTATACTCTAAAGTAGTCTTTGAACGTGTCGAGATGTCAAAAAACCAATCCAGGCCGGCGGTGGCCCAACCAAAATTGAAATTGGCGGAACGCTTCGACACGACACCAACGATTGTACTTCCGTTACTTGTACCTACCACACTTACGCGCGCATCATTTTGGGGATCATTTGGATCTATAACGTACTCATATTTCGAAATGGTTGAAAGTCGAACCTTGAAATGAAAATCTCCCAGATCCGTCGATCTATTCCATAGGAATTCATAATCCAACCCGGCGCGTTCAACCTCGGACACATTAACCCACCGTCGGTCTTGATAATATTCATCGGTATCGGGATTGTAAACCGTACCAGTTGGTAAATTGTTTGGGTCAATCAGAAAGTTTCTCAAATAGTTGATACGATTGTTGTAGGCGGTGCGGCTGTGAGTTACACTCAATCTTGTTCCCGGAAACATCTCGGGAGCTACACTAACACCCAGGCTTTGAGTATCTGCAGTTTCCGATACCAAGTCCGGGTTACCTCCTTCTGATATTGTCAAATTCTTTATGGACAGACTACCATCAGGTTGAATTAACCATATCTGCTGGAAGGGGGCGTTAGGCCCGGTATAAGTTTCTCGAAGTAGTTGATTCAATTGTGGTGTAACAAACGCGTTTTGAAAATTGAACTTCACTTGAACGAAATCAATCGGGTCCCATACCACTCCGACACCTCCGGTCGTCTCCGAGGCCAGTTCGGGTACATTGTCAGGACTATGTGAACCACCGTCCCGTGAGGTGTCATAATATGAAATGTCGGCTTCTTGATAGGTGTCATTTCGAAGCGAGAAAGTCATTGTTAATCGCTCACCTAAAGCCGTTGGATTCACCTCACTAACCACGGGGAGCACTGCTTCTGCATAAACTGCTGAGTTAGACCGTGAAGCTTTACTATGGAACTGCGCAATATTGCCTATCGGTGACTGGAAACTCCCTACTTGAAAGTCTGCTGAACTTTTGAGTTCGGTCGTATTTGTACTTACACCTACTAATATCCGGAACAATCCGGCTGGTACTTCAAACAACTCTGAACGTACTAAGCCTTCAAAGCGAAACTGACGGTTATAACTCGTTGCTTCCAGGGGTTCTTCGGCGACAAACTGCGATATATCTCCAAATGGATCCACAGGGATCGCTGGTTCACGAAATACCCGACAACGACCAAACGACACCGTACCGCCCATTGCTGCACACTCTTCCGGTGTTAAACCACTAATATACTCTGTTCTCTGCGTTACGCCATCTGAAGCCGTCCCCGCTCGCAAACTGCTTCTATCTAAATTATTGTGCCTATAGGTTTCAGAATCAGTGGTGGTTTGTCCCACGCTCAATTCAAAGTGTATATTGTCGGTTAAAGAGCCCTGTACATCTAATGCAAAGTCTAAATGGGAAGATTCAGTTTCGTCGTAAGGTTGTGGCAAGTCGCGGCGTTGTCCTCGGATCGCAACATCTTGTTTAAAAGGGTTATACGGATTGTTCCACTTAAATAACTCACCAATGAAGGAGATATATCCTCGATTGTTAAGAACTGTACGATTTTCTCCTCTTACTCGTGCTTCAAACGACATCGAATCCGACGCATTGTAGGTCACTCCGAACAAGAAACCATCTTTAGTCACGTCCGGTAACACTGTATATCCTTCTTGGGTTGCTGCTCCCCACATAGGTTCTGACCAATTCGAGATTTCATCCAGCATGGAATCAGCATTAAACCCGTCGGGGAGAATAGCATGGCAGTAACCAGTGGCCGCGGCTTGATCAGCAGCAGACAAAGCCAAAAACTCGTTACGAACCAAGATGTCTCCATTCAATTCCCAGGCCACAGGAAAACAACCGCCAAAGGTACCAGATGCATGACGGATGTGTAGAGAAGGTCCTGGGAAAGCCGATTGCTGAAACAGAGTCAACTCACGATCGGAAGCGTCTAAACCGGTATGAATCGAACGCTGATAAGAACCTCTAAAGTACATACCTTGATACATCTGTGAAGTACTCACACTTAATCGGGTCTCATTAAACCCACCTTCAGTCGGAGTGTCGTAATTTAGCATGAGTTCCACACCCTCAAAAGACTTTCGGGTGATAATGTTGACTACACCTCCAACCGCATCGGAGCCATAGATAGCCGAAGCACCATCAAGCACCACTTCAATCCGTTCAACTTGATTTAATGGGATCGAAGAAACGTCCGTGACTCCGCCCAACAGGCCGTTATAACCGATCCGTTTACCATCAACTAGAATTAAGGTAGATTCACTACCCAATCCTCGGAGGTTTACCGTTGAACTAGCCGTAAAGTTTGAGACTGTGTTCAAACTACTTCCATAGCGTTCCGTAGTTGGGTTTAAGTTCTCTGGTAATTGACGTAATACACGTTCCAATGTTACCTCGCCGGTCGCACGAATATCTTCTGTTGTCAGAACGATTACCTGTCCGGCAAGTTCCCCTAAATCGTCACTTAGACGAGAACCTGTAACGACCAAGGATTCCATTTCCTCTTCGTCTTGAACTTCGTCTTCATCTTCAGTTTGCGTCGACGCTGTGCCAGCGAACACAAATAGCGCTAATAAAACAGTAATGAAACGGAGATTCATTAAGTTTAAGTTGCCATACGGACTCCTCAACGCTGGTGCTTTCTCGGTAGTTTCGAATTTCATATTTGTCACTTCCCTTAATATTTTGATACTGTTTCAGTA
>VXYV01000033.1 GCA_009845835.1 Gammaproteobacteria bacterium
TCTATATATAGGGTATAGCAAGAAATGGAAATTGGAAATGAGCAAAGCACCCGAAGAATCCAATCGAGATGGCATCACCCTTGTTCAAACGATGGATATGTTCCCTGATGAGGAAACTGCTGTCAAGTGGTTTGAGGATTGCGTCTGGCCATTGGGCAATCGCACCTGCCCCAAGTGTGACGGTTATCAAACCAAGGAAGTTCCCAATGCCAAGCCGATGCCTTACTGGTGCAAGTCCTGTAGATCCTATTTCAGTGTTCGCACTGGAACCCCTATTGCCTGTTCCAATATCCCCATGCGAAAGTGGGCAATTGGTATTTATCTCTGTGTCACTTCCCTCAAACCGGTTTCCAGTATGAAACTTCACAGGGACTTGGGAATTACCCAAGCAAGTGCCTGGTTCATGATTCACCGCATCCGTGAAGCCTGGGCAGGTAAGGACGATGATCCGTTTGACAGTCTTGTTGAAATTGATGAAACCTTTTTTGGTGGAAAGCAGAAAAACAAGTCCAATTCCGAACGCGCCGAACTTACCGGTTGTGGTACAGTTGACCAGACTGCGATTGTCGGTGCCAAGTGCCGTGAATCCAATGAGGTTGTTGCAAAGGTCGTTTCCGATGCCAAGATTAAAACCTAGCAGGGTTCCGTTGATGCAAAAGCGTATAAATGTATCCCGAATCCTCATCAAACTGTCAAGCAAAAAGCGTATCGCAATTTGTTGATGGAATGGCGCATACCAACGGGATTGAATCTTTTTGGAGTATGCTCAAAAAGTCACACAAGGGAACATTCCACAAAATGTCTCCAAAGCATCTTCAAAGGTATGTCAACGAGCTTTCCGGCAAGCATTGCATCAGATCCCTAGTAATGCTTTACCAAATGAGAAACACTAGCTCGAATGGTCAGCCGGAACCTTCTTCACAGAAACCTTGTCACCTGCAACAGGCTTGACAACTCTTCCTGGTAAAAGGGAGTTTTTCAAAAGGGCCTTGGCCAGAAGCTCGGGGGTTGCTCCCTTCAGGTCCTTCTTAGGATCAATCATTGGTACACCTCTGGCCATATCACTATTCCTCTTTATGCAGATTATCAAACAAACTGGGTTTTGGCCTCATGTTTTCCCCCTTATGTTGTAAGAGTATGGCAGGGACTTGACATAATTTGTAATGAAATCAATGTCTAAACATCGGCTTGAAACTGAGGGGGGGGGTAATGCACGGCAACTTAATCCTGGCCTTTTTTAGCCTTGCCTGACTGCATTTTCTACCATAGTTGTATCTGTACTGTTCAAGGTTAAATATAGTCACCATAAACATGCCGATATAAACATCCATAGGAAATTTTGGATAGAGAACTTCTACATGATCGGAAGCAGAAAAAGCACTGTCATGAAAACTGCAATATCCAATTACTGCACTATCAATAGTCAAAACACATTTATCTTCTGAATTTTCTGTGTGGTAATTGTAGAATCCATCTACTCCATTATTCGTTGCCTTAGTTGTAATGTACGGAAATTTTCCTTTTCCCCTTTCCTCTAATTCCAGAAGTGAAGTTGTTTTTGACCCTTTTATTTCAAAAAGATCTTCAATGTAAAAAGAGAACCAATTAGTAACATCAACCGTTTTTGATACTCCACGTAAAATTGGTTTGTTTGAAACTTCATCGCACAGTTGGTTGCTGAATAAGTAAGTGGAATAATCCAAAAGTGTCTTTTCAAACATTGCATTACACAGTACCGAATAATCTGTTTCCATATAGGATTCGGCAGCCCATTCACTTTTTGAATCAATATTGGCTTTTATGCTTAACCCTGGTTTCTCATTTTGGTTTCGGAAATTATCAATCCAAGTCTTTTGAATCGACTCCCATTTGCCATCATAATCTGCTCGTCCATTTGATTTTCTTTTTGTGAATCCGTCATCTTTATAATAACCAAAATAAGTTTGTTTGTCTTTGGGGTGTGGCCTATGGGCAGTAAATATCATGATGCAGGTAACAACACCAACTTTCGAGTTGAAGAACAACTCATCAGGCATGGAAAACACGGCCTCTAACGTGTGGGACTCCAATAACTTTTCTTTCAGGTCTCTTATTTTCCCCCTATTAGCCAATGCAGACTGCATTGGAAGAATGGCAATGCACACTCCAGATTGCTGGAGGCAATCCAGATTATTCAAAACAAACTGCAATTCCTCAATATCTCGCTTTTTGTCCGCTTTGTATGGTGGATTCAACAATCCTACTGTCGGTTTCTTTGCCTTAACTGTCTTTATGATTTGATCATCAAAGCAATTACACTGGTATATATTTGATTTGCCGTCCTGGTTTATATACATGTTTGAAACAGCAAGAGGGTAAATGGAAGATTGCAGCTCTACTCCATATAATTGAGAGTTCTTTATTTCTGACTCAATACTGGAATCACCATTTGCAGATTTAATCATTTTTCTCAAAGAGGCTATTAAAAATCCTCCCGTTCCAGTGCAATTATCATAAACCACCGATTTATGATTGACTTCTGCAAGTTCAGCAAAGAAACCGGTTATATGTGGTGGGGTTAAAACTATTCCTAGTCCTTTTTCTGCATTTGCATATCTCAAAAATTCCACATACAATTCACTCAGAACGTCATAATACTTGTGTGTTTTGACAAACGAATTTACTTCGTCGTCTACCGCACTGATTATTTCCTTTAATTCATTAGCTTTAGAAATCAGTGCAGATTCAGTCAATATAAAAGAGAATTTATTGTTTAAGACAGTAAGCCTTTCTTGCCAAATCCCTGCATCCCTTAGTTGAATCATTACTGTGTCCAAAAGACGCTCTGGAAGATCTTCATCTTTTTCATTCTTGTAACTTATTTTGAAAGCACGGTTCTCAAGGGCAATTAAAATCGAACTAATCAGCAACGACCGATTATTTTCTGTAACCTTGTCAAGATGAAGTCTTTTATTTAATTCCTTGATGAATTCGAGCAAAGATTCATAGTCTTGTCTTACTTTTTCTTCATCATTGTAGTAGATCCTGATATAGTCAGCAGGACTCAATAGATTTTGGCTGGATATTTGTTTGCAACCCCGACTCCCCTTGAATCGAAAATAGTGGTTTATCCGATTTTTGGTGGAATTGCCACTAAATCCAATGGCTATCACGTCAAATTGTCTAGACAGAAAAGAAGCATAATGAATTGCTCCATCGACAGCATAGTCTTTAGGGTTTTGTGGTTGCCTGCTAAATGATTGTGAATAATCAATTTGGTTATTGCTCACATGGTTACGAACGTTTGCCTTACATTCAATCACAAGTATCAAATCAGGTTCTTTAGGAAATGAAACAATAAAGTCAGGGTATCCTTTGCCATCACCAGATTTAGATGCATGTTTTAACAGTTTGCTGATTGCTGGTTTTACAGATTGTTGTTCTTCAACTATTGCATCACTATCAAATACTTCAAAATGTTTGCGGACTAAATTTGTAGTAATTGATTCAGTCATTCTTTAAC
>VXYV01000069.1 GCA_009845835.1 Gammaproteobacteria bacterium
CCCTGATAGAAAGTGCCTTTATTATATCAAAATAGGCGTTCTGAACCAATTTTGCTTAAGTCCTATGGTTAATTCTTTGACATAACTATCATAATATGGTAGTATATACATGCGTTATCAAAATATTAGGTTGATTGCTTTCAATATTAAAGGGTGGAATTGATGAGTCAAAAATACAAATCTGTTTATTTTCCGGAGTATCCAGCCGAAACTGCTCAGAAAAAATCGTTAACCTTAGCCTTTGGTAAGGAAACAGGCGAAATTTATGAATGTGTTAAAGGGCTTTCCAGTGCCGAACTACGTCAACTACTCGGGAATGATTATCAAACGCTTGTATCAAAGGCTAAAGCCGATAATTTACCTTTAAATACCTATTGCCTTCGCCAATTAGAGAGTTCCATAAATCTCATTCGGGAATCCGCTGTTCAACTTCAACTACCAGGGATCGAGACAAGAACGGAATTATTCGATCCGGTGTCTGTAACTTTCAAGGGCGGACGAAAGGAACCATTCGCTCGGTGGTATCCGTACTTAGAGGGATATTCAACACAATTTGTGGAATCTATCTTAGAAAGATACGCTCCGAATACCCACGCGGTTCTTGACCCCTTTGGTGGAACAGGGACAACCGCCTTCACTACAGCACGCCTCAACAAAATTGCCTATTTCTGTGAAATAAATCCAGTTTTGCAGTTTGTGAGTTTAACAAAAATAAAAGTCAGGCGATTAAAATCGTCTCAACGGTCCCTATTGGCTCAAGAACTTGCGCAAATCAAAACATCGCTAAAAGAACTTGAAAAATATCAGCGAAACTCTACTTTGGACCAAACCTATGTTAATACCTTTGGTAATAGTTTATTTTTCGATGTCCATGTTTATGACCAAGTTTTACGGATTCGCTCGTGGATTGATAAAGTTGCGCTTGAGAATCCGATTTTAGCTGATCTGATCACCGTTGCGACGTTATCAGCACTTGTTCCTGCCTCGAGAATGAAACGATCTGGCGATTTGAGGTATAAAACAACGAACGAACTTAAACGTCAAATTGTACCACTCGTTGAAGGAATTTGCCAAAACATGGATCAAATGGTTCATGATATACAGAATGATATTGACGGGCTGAAAACTGAGCCGTTACTAATATGTGAAAACGCTCGATCGCTAAACTGCATTCCGCCTCTCAGTATTGATGCCGTAATAACAAGTCCTCCCTACGTCAATGGAACAAATTATTTTCGGAACACAAAAATAGAATTGTGGTTCTTAGGTTGTTTAAAAGAAAAAAAGATTTGGCGAAATTCCGAGAGGTTTCTTTAACGGCTGGTATCAACGACGTAACTGTCTCCAAAACACCTGTTCTATCCCACCCAGATGTTCAAAAGATTGTTTCTAAACTGGAAAAAGACGCTTATGATTCGCGCATTCCTCGTATGATTGCCAGTTACTTTAGTGAGATATCAGAAGTATTTCGATCACTTCGTCAACACTTAACGTCTGAAGCGACAATTGCAATTGACATTGGTGACTCTTGTTATGCCGGTATTCATGTACCGGTAGATAGATTATTGTCAGTATGCTTGCAAGAATACGGTTTTGTTGAAGAAGATTCCGTTACACTACGACAACGCAAATCCAGAGGCGGAATGTTGCTCAAGCAATCGTTACTTGTTTTTAGATACGCCACCAATAAGAGCAGAGGGACCGCCAAAAAACGAACTGCCAACTGGCGTGTTGGATGGGACTCCTTCAAGCGAAATCTACCACATCAGAAAACGCCATTTATAAAGAGGAACTGGGGGCATGTTCGGCATTCATTATGCTCTTATCCGGGTAAACTAAAACCTGCTATCGCACACCACTTGGTACAAACATTTGTTCCAGAAGATGGAAGAGTTTTAGATCCGTTTGCCGGTGTTGGCACTATACCATTTGAGGCGGCATTGGCTGGTAAACACGCCTACGGTTTTGAGATAAGTCCCGCCGCTTTTGCTATCGCTAGTGCTAAGGTTCAAGCACCTACAGAACTCGGGTGCCTAACAGTTATTGAAACAGTAGAAAATTTTATTAACTGTCACTCGGTTAGAGATAAAGAGGACACTGAAGCAAACCAATTGGGATTTAATGGAAAAATAGCCGAATATTATGAACCGCAAACTTTAAAAGAAGTTCTCTTAGCGCGACGTTATTTTCAAATGTACCCGCCAGAGACAGCTGAAGAGCAGTTTGTATTTGCTTCATTGCTTCACATTTTACACGGGAACCGTCCGTATGCGCTCAGCCGTCGATCACACCCTCTTACACCTTACAAACCCACTGGACCTTATGAGTATCGCTCATTGATTGGTCAACTACAAGCGAAAGTGCAGCGGGGGTTAAATGAAGATTTACCTACCCATTTCCTACCAGGGAAAATATTTTTCCAAGATGCAACAAGTTGGTGGCCGAGGGAGATTGATCAACTGGATAGTATTATTACATCCCCACCGTTCTTTGATAGTACCCGATTTTATTCGGCAAATTGGTTAAGGCTATGGTTTTCGGGCTGGTCTGCCCACGATTTTAAAAAACGCCCATCGGCTTTCGTTGATGAAAAGCAGAAAAGCAGTTTCGATGTATATATCCCAATTCTGCGTCAAGCGAAAGAGCGGCTTAAATCTAATGGTGTGATTGTTCTGCATCTGGGAAAAAGTGTTAAGTGTGACATGGCGGATCATTTACAGAAACTTGGTAAGCGGTGGTTTCGGTCAGTGGATGTTTTCGATGAAAGCGTTGTTCACTGTGAGTCCCATGGTATCCGTGATAAAGGAACGGTTACGTCTCATCAGTATCTTGTGCTGTATTAGCATCACTTTCTTGATGAATGACGCGTTGGTACTCCTGATTGGCTTGCCGAACCCAGGCAGGCGAAATAATTGTTGAATGCTCAAAAAAATCGAGATTTTCATACTCCAAAATCCGGTTGCGTAATTTGATAATTTCTTGCCTATAGGCAGCGTATTTTGTCAGAAGTTGATCGACTCGTTCGGGGATCTTGAGGTGTTCTATTGCTTCAGGATTATAGTGGGGTTGACCAGCGAGCGTATCGTACGGAATGCCTGTCAGAACAGCAAGAGCCCTTAACTCATCATTTGAGTAATACTCCGAAGGCCACTTACCCGATTTCTCACTGTTGTGTTCTCTGCATAGCAACGTTGCATTTTCGGTTGTTAGAGGCCATAAAAAGACAGCGGGAAGAGTATGATCAAGCGGTCTTTCTTTTGCATCTGTTTTTCGGAGGTCTTTTTTCCACTTGAAACAGCGATACTTAAAACGTTTGTAAATTTCGTTGCTTTTGATTTTAGTACTTCCAGAGAGATCCAGATACATCCTCCGCTTTTGTGCTGCTTCGCGGTGCTGATCTGTTAATCGAGTTTTATAGTAAAATCGAAAAATCAGTTTACACTTTCAACCCCCGGTAGGTTCGGA
>VXYV01000088.1 GCA_009845835.1 Gammaproteobacteria bacterium
TAAGGTGACAGTATTCAAATGTATATTATATAAAAAACCATTTTCTTATGTTCAGTAAAGTTAAAAAAATATGAACATTTTCCTCAATTACTCTTGTCATTTTTAAGTCAATTCGACAAATTTATTTTGATGTTAAAACTTGACTTTGAAAGCCTTCCGCTAGTATCTAAAATTTCTAGCAGAAAATTGTTGATACTAATGGTCTGACAAAGTGGAAAGCGTTTCAAACTTCCTTGAACAGTTCGGCAACATTTCATGGGATTCCCATATATGGATGCTTTACATACTTCTGATCGTATTTTTCACAGCCGTTGCAAGAGAAATTGCAAAACGGATCTTACTTCGGTTTGAAAGACGGGTTGATGCAACGAAAACGCCGTGGGACGACATCTTGTATCGTTCCATCCGGCGTCCATTAGGTTGGCTCATTTGGGTGATCGGGATCAGCTGGGCCACAAGTATCGCCGCGAGCTCTACGCTCCAAGAACAAGAATTTAAGGAACAACTGTTGGTCGTTGTTGGGAGACTGAGGGATGCTTCTATCATCGCTATGTTAGCTTGGTTCACGATTCGATTCATTCGAGAATTCCAAGATCTAATGGTCTCCGGGGTGGATGGATCTAAGAAATCAACTTGGGATCCTGCGACCGCTGCAGCCGTTGGGAAAATACTGCGGGCAACGGTATCGATTACAGCGTTTTTGATTATTCTGCAACGATTTGAAGTTGGTATTAGCGGCGTTTTAGCGGCGGGTGGTATCGGTGGGATAGCGATCGGATTTGCAGCGCGCGATTTGTTAGCAAATTTCTTTGGAGCATTGATGTTGTTTATTGATAAACCGTTCGCCGTAGGGGATTGGATTCGTTCTCCGGATAAAGAGATTGAGGGAACCGTTGAAGACATTGGCTGGAGAATGACTCGAATACGAACTTTCGATCAACGACCACTCTATGTACCGAACGCGACGTTTACTAGTATCACTGTGGAGAATCCCCAAAGAATGATTAACCGTAGGATTTATGAACATTTCGGAGTCCGATACAAAGATGTCGAAATTGTTAAACCGTTAATCAATGAAGTGCGAGAGATGTTAAAAAATCATCCAGCTATTGATACGACAAAAACTTTGATGGTAAATTTAGTTTCGTACGGGGATTTTTCAGTAAACTTTTTTGTCTATACGTTTACCAAGACCACAGTGTGGACAGAGTTTCATGAAATCAAAGAAGAAATACTCTTATTGATAGCTGAAATAGTTCGAAAACATGGTGCAGACTTTGCCTTTCCTACTCAGACGGTCCATTTACCTGATCAAATTACTCCCGAACCTGATCCACAGTGAGTCTACCGCCGGCGAATGCCGAGTTGATATTTTCAGCCAATGAGATTGACCGAGCCATTGATCGAGTAGCAGTCAGAATAAACGTTGATTTTGTAGATCAAACCGTTACCTTTTTAAGTCTTCTGCGAGGGGCATTGCCATTCACTTGGGATCTCACACGACGTCTTGTTGTTGATCTAGAGATTGAGTTTATTCGAATACAACGTTACCAAGGACAGAAGAGTTGTGCTCCCCAACTCATTGACGGTAACATCAATAGTGTTGAAGGAAAAACTGTAATAGTCATCGACGACGTTTTTGACGATGGTCTGACACTTGAGTTTGTGTATGACTTGCTTAGTGAGTTAACCAACGAAGTCTATTCGGTAGTCCTGTTGAAAAAGGAAAGCAATGAAATTCGCGCGACTGAACCGGACTACATTGTGCTACATGCACCGAATCGATATTTAATCGGTAGGGGGATGGACTTGAATGGCAAATACCGTGACTTACCGGCAATCTATGCAGTCGGAAGCTGAAACCAACGTTCCTATCGGTTTAATTACCGGTACCAATTTGTCAGCGATTCTAGGTCAACATCTTCGGGTTATTGAGGTAGATACTCCTTTCGGTGCCCCATCTGCTGCCTTTGTTCTCACATCGATATCCAATCGATTGATTTGGTGTTTAGCACGACATGGTACCAGTTCACAGATCAAAGCGTTTGATGTCAACTATCGGGCGAATGTTTGGGCTTTCAAAGAACTAGGGGTCCAATCCTTGATCGCGACTGCTACAGTTGGAGGTATTAATGCTAATGTTGAGATTGGTGATATTGTGATCCCGGACCAAATAGTCGATTACACCTTTGGCCGTAAACACACGTTTGCTAATGAACTAGAGCTTGCTAGTGTTGATTTCACGTTTCCATTTTCAAGAACTTTACGTGAAGCACTAAACCAAGCGTTACCTGACGAACGTCCTTCTTCGGAACAACTTCATTGGACTTATGGTTGCACGCAGGGACCACGACTAGAAACCGCTGCGGAAATCAACCGCATGGGAAAAGATGGCTGTGATTTAGTTGGTATGACCTTAATGCCTGAAGCAGTGCTCGCGCGCGAAATCGGTTTACACTATGCTGCAATATGTTTAGTTGTTAATAGAGCAGCAGGGGTCGGGGGAAAAACCATCGATATTGAACAAATCCCTGTAATGACGTCTACACGTATACCGGTTCTTAGAGATTATCTAGAACGTGTTTTACAACTGATTGAATAAATCGATTAATTGTTCAGGTATTGATACTCGTCGAACTTGAACTAAGAGTCCAAATTTAGGATGGTCGAAATAATGCATTTCACCTAAACTAAGTCGTCTAGATTCGTGCATTCGATAATAGAAAATCGGTGAATAAAACGAATAATTGTCAGCAGTAAAGTTAGGTGGTTTGGTGAGAATTTTCCACAAATCGATGTCTAAGTGAAGGTAGCGACCTAGCTGAAGATTGATGGTACCTTCTACTTCGCGAAACTGCCGTGTTTTGAAGTTTCCAAATTGCACTAATAATTTTTCAGTACTATTGAGTGCCGAGGCTGGCTGGTGCCAGACGAAATGTTCGATGACTCGATAGTCTTCGTTTTTTATTCGGTTCACTACACTATTCAGCCGCCGATTGTCTGAGATCGGTGAGAAGGAAGACAACCTGAGATCGTTTTCGAATTCTCGAAAAGATCGGTGAATCGCTTCAGAGGTGATTTCTGCATTTTCTGCAAACTCCTCTCCGAGAGTGGTGGAGTCCTGCTCGACACTTTCAAACAGGACGTTCAAATTCGAATCACCGAGTAGGAACAAAATGTCTTCGTCGCACAGACCGAGTAGACTACCCATACTAGCAACTGACCATTCAAGGGTTTGCCACGAGTCTGGTGCCCAAGCTGGTAATCGAGAATCTCGTAAATTAGAAATTTCTTGCCCAAGAGTTTCATTGACTCTTTCGTCACTCATCGAGTTGTCTAGAGCTTCTCGTTCGAAATCGGCAGTAGTACTTAGACTCGGTAACTGATGAACCCAGCAGTTTTCATCGAATAGAACTGGCTGTTCAGAATTGATTGAATCATGAGGCGACTCGCCGGGCCAACCAATGTTCGTCTCCAATGGTGTTAAGAATAAGGAGTCTTCGTACTCTGGATTTTTATCAAGAATATCTTCTTCAGTAAACAACTTGCTCAACTCCTGTTCATCAAATTCTAGAGTTCTCACTGGAAGCGTTAGAATTCGTTTTTCTGTAACGTGAATTAGCGATTCGTTCGTGAATACGGGGTTAGTGGGTTCAAAGAGAATAACTTCGATTTCGTACCAGTTTTGTTGAAGTAGATCTCGAGGTTCCTGTTGTGCGTGTAAATTTATCAATGGTGTCACGCCAAAGGTCCCCAAAAATAACACTCTCAGGTACCATTTCATTGCTTAACTCTAAGGTGTTGTACAAACTTTTCAATCCATGAAAACCGTTCGTCAACATCTTCAGGAGCTTGTAGGATATGGATGATACTGTCTTTCGTCAGGCGCAACGTTGCAGAATGTATAGCGATTTGATGTGCAAGCTGAGTCGTATCTACGTTGTTTTCTTGCATGAACTCAATGCGTCCACCGTCCGGACCGACATTTATCTTACTCAGCCCAATCTTTTGTGCTTGTAGTTTTAAATAGGTACTGCGAAATAAGTGTTCCGCTGGTATTGGTAGTGGTCCAAAACGATCAATGACCTCGCTTTTTAGAAGGTCTAATTCGAACTGAGTTTCCACTGCCGATAACCGTTTGTACAAGACTAATCGAGTGTGGATGTTGGGTAAATAGTCCTCCGGAAACAGGACTGAAGTGTGTAAGTTAATCTCGTGAGTCATTGGTATCGGATCATCAAAATTTGGTACCACTCCACGTTTCAGGGTCTCTACGGTTTGACTTAACATTTGCATGTAGAGTGTAAAGCCGATTGATTCCAATTGACCATGTTGTTGCTGGCCCAACAGTTCGCCGGCGCCGCGAATCTCTAAGTCGTGAATTGCTAAATTGAAGCCACTCCCTAGTTCACCTGCGTTGGCGATTGCATCAAGTCGTTTTTTGGCATCTAAAGTCAGGACTGCGTCTGGTAGAGTAAGCAGGTAAGCATACGCTTGTCGTGTAGAACGACCTACACGCCCACGAAGTTGGTGCAACTGTGCTAATCCGAATTTATCCGCTCGATCAATAATGATTGTGTTGGCATTAGGTACATCGATCCCGCTTTCAATGATGGTCGTACAGACTAAGACGTTGCTTTTGCGGTGATAGAAATCCGACATCACTCGTTCGAGAGAACGTTTATTCATTTGACCGTGTCCAATGTCGATTCTTGCGTGTGGTACTAACTTCTTAAGGCCTTCGTAAACGTCATAAATGGTTTGTACTTTATTGTGAACGTAAAACACTTGTCCACCACGTGCGAGTTCTCGAGATATTGCTTCAGTTACCGTGATGGGGGTATAGGGAAGAATGAAAGTCTTTACTGCCAGACGTTTTGCCGGTGGCGTCGTGATGATTGAAATATCTCTCAATCCCCCCATTGACATATTTAACGTTCTTGGGATTGGAGTTGCTGTCAAGGTAATGGTGTCCACTTCGGCTTTAAGATTTTTAATACGTTCTTTGTCGCGGACACCAAATCGGTGTTCTTCATCGATTATGAGAAGTCCTAAATTTTTGAAATCACAAGGTGTATGTAGTAAGCGATGAGTACCTATGACAATGTCTAAATTACCACTTTCAATCTTCTTTAGCGTTATGTCTAGTTCAGATTTTGAACGAAAACGAGATATCAAATCGATATTGATTGGCCAATTTGCGAAGCGATCCGCAAAAGTTTCGAGATGTTGTTGAGCGAGAATAGTCGTGGGGACTAGTACGACTACCTGAAAACCATTTTGCACTACATGAAAGGCAGCACGCATTGCGACTTCAGTTTTTCCGAATCCTACATCACCACATATCAGTCTGTCGGTTGCGTGAGTTTTACTCAAATCTTCTAGCAAATTCGTTGTCGCGTCAATTTGATCGGGTGTTAGTTCGAATTCGCATTGATCACAAAACCGCGCGTAGTCGTCGTCTGGTTTAGGTAAACGAATAGATTCCATTGCTTCACGGCGTGCATAGATATTTAATAGTTCAACCGCGACGTCGTATATGCGTCGCGCCGCACGTTGTTTGGCTTTAACCCAAGTGTTTGAACCTAGTTTGTGTAGTGGGGCTTTGTCCACATCGGCACCTGTGTACCGCGAGATTAGGTGAAGTGACGAAACTGGTACATACAGGCGATCGCCGTCTTTGTATTCCAATGTGACAAACTCGGTTACTTGTGAACGATGAACCAAGTTTTCTAACCCAACATACCTTCCCACACCATGGTCAATATGTACAACGGGAGCGCCCGGATGTAATTCAGTTAGATTTATAATAATGCTATCGGGATCGAGATTACGACTTCGAAGTCGTCGTCGATGATCAACTTTGCTACTAGTTCCAAGAATTTGCGATTCGGTCAGGATGACTCGATCTTCGGTCCATAATCCGTCTTCGAGCGGTCCTACCAGGGTATAGATGCCTTCATCTTTAAGTTGAAATTCTTCGTAAGAAACAACGTTGGTAACTTTTAAATAGGTACGTGTTAATAACTCAATCAAGTGTTGTAACCGACCCAAAGATTCTGCCACGACGAGTACTGGCACTTGAACGTTTGCAATAAAACTCCGTAGTTTGCGCGCTGGATCTTGAGACCGAGGTTCAAGTTCTACATTTGGGAGTTTTATTCCTCCTAGTGAGGTGGTGTGTTTTTCTGGTCTTGTTAGTTCGTGTAGTTGTATTCGTGAATGTTTGTTCCACATCGAGCGAAGTTCATTCTCGCGAAAGTAGAGTTTCGGTGGTGCAAGCAGTGGGCGTTCTAAGTTGTCTGCTTGTAGTTCGAAGCGTTGTTGTACAGAATCTAAGAAAGCGTCGATCGCTTTAGATACATTGTTGGCTAAAACAACCACAGTATCTGTGTTGACGTAATGTAGTAGAGAATGCATCTCGTCGAAGAACAGAGGGAGGTAACATTCGATACCTTCGACTGATATACCGTCGCTAATGTCCCGGTATATCGATGAAAGAGTTTTCGTAGCTTCAAACGAATCGTGCCAGGCATTTCGAAATCGTTTGATTGATTCTGAATCCAAAGGATATTCATGCGCTGGCATAATCCGAACGTGTTCCTTAGCATTCTGGCTACGTTGGGTTTCTGGATCAAAAGTTCGTAAAGACTCGATAGTGTTGTCGAAGAAATCTATTCGGAAAGGAGTATCGACACCCATCGGGAAGAAATCAATAATCGAGCCACGTACTGCGAACTCTCCGTGCTCAAATACGCCATCTACGCGTCGGTATCCGACACTAATGAGTTGTTCTGCAAGTTGCTGAATGTCGACCTGACGGCCAACTTGAAGATCAAAGATTCGTGGGAGTATATACTCCCGGGGACAGATCTTTTGGAGAAGTGTTTGGATCGGTACGACAATAATACCGGACTGAATGTGGGGTAGGCTATACAGCGTAAACAGTCGTTGTGAAACAATGTCCGCGGCTGGTGAGAAAACATCATAGGGAAGTATTTCATAATCAGGAAATTGCAGGACCTGAGTATCTGGAGCAAAAAACTCGAATGCGTTTCGATACTCAAAAGCTTGTTTCATATCGTTGGTGATCACCAAAAACAACCGGTTTTCCAATTGCACTAAGTTGGCGAGTGTCTCAAGTGCAACTGAACCTGGGCAGTCGATCCAGTGTGTGGTTAGTCCTATACGTGGAATCATTAAAGGATAGGAATCAAGTGTTTGCGTCATACTTATCGATGCAACGAAGGCATTGTGATTTGTAACCGAGAATCGAGCACTATTCAGAGTGAGGAGATATAGAGAACTCCGGGAGTCAATCTGAGTACCAGTGGTCTGGATTCGCCAATTGTCGGCAGCGTTAGATTCAGGATTTCTAGTTTAATTTTAAGGATAGTTACCTGCTCTAATCAAGTTAAATTAAGTGTCCTTTGATATAAAGTTGAGCAAGTTGATTGACGCCGGCCCAATAGGTCAGTTCCCTTGGATGAAGTATATTCCATAGGGCGATATCAGCTCGTTTTCCTAGCTCAAGAGTACCACGATCGTTGGCTAATCCAAGAGCGATAGCAGCATTTCGAGTTACCCCAGCTAGGCACTCCTCAGGCGTGAGTTGAAACATATTGCATGCTAAGTTCATTGCCATTCGAAGTGAACACAACGGAGAGCTTCCAGGATTACAATCCGTAGCGATTGCGATGGGGACATCGTAGTCTCGTAATGCATCAATCGGTGGAAGTTGCTTTTCGTTGAGGACTAAAAACGGACCAGGAAGTAAGACTGCGATTGTGCCGCTCTCAGCAAGTGCTTCGACGCCGCTTGTGTTGGTGTATTCCAAGTGGTCAGCGGAAAGAGCATTGAATGATGCAGCTAGTTCTGCTCCGCCACACTGCGATAACTGATCAGCATGCAGTTTGACCGGAAGATCGAGGTTTGTAGCAGCTTCAAATAGTTTGCGTACTTGTTCAGCACTAAAGGCAATATGCTCACAATAAGCATCAATCGCATCAGCTAAATCGTGGTCGTGAACTACTGGCAGTACGTCATTGATGACCAAGTGTAGGTATTCATCACTCTTCGTGTGATACTCGACTGGAATGGAATGTGCGCCGAGAAAGGTCGTTACGACGTCAGCTTCAAGTTTGTTGTTTAATTCGCGCCCAACTTCCAACATCGTAAGTTCGGTATCACGATCTAGACCATATCCTGATTTGACTTCGATTGTGGCGACACCTTCCTGCATGAGTCGTTGAATTCGAATTTGAGCACTGTTAAAGAGTTGTCCCTTCGTTGCAGTTCGAGTCGCTTCTACTGTCGAGCGGATTCCGCCTCCTTCTTGCGCGATTTGTGCATAACTGACCCCATTCAAGCGACGCTCAAATTCCAACGCGCGGTCGCCACCGAAAATCAGATGAGTGTGACAATCTATGAGGGCAGGTGTTAACCATTGTTTCTCAGTATCAATTACCTGATTCGCATTTCGGTGAGGTAGAGCAACTTCCGAACCAATCCACGATATTTCTCCATTGGTTACAGCTAGTGCGGCATTTTCGACGATACCATAAACACCTTGATCGCGGCACATGGTCGCGATGTTTGCATTAACGAAAAGTAAGTCCCAAACTGGCATGTTCAATATCTTTAACTGTTACAACAAGTATGATAGCACAATGAACTGTTGGAAAACTGCTAAGTTGTCAGAACTGTGTCGATAATTTTTACCAAACACGCGTTTCTTCCTGAAGGATGGCAGAAAGATGTAAGGCTCGAAATCAGTAATGGTTTGATTAGCAAGGTCG
Organism: Gammaproteobacteria bacterium; assembly: GCA_009845835.1. Lineage (GTDB taxonomy): Bacteria > Pseudomonadota > Gammaproteobacteria > Pseudomonadales > Azotimanducaceae > Bin55. The sequence goes on from VXYV01000088.1 coordinate 8,799, forward strand.
AAACTAATCAAACTGAGCATGGAACAGACTTTAGAGTCGACGTCACGATACCTGGCGTTCCAAATGCACATAGTCACGCCTTTCAACGTGCATTAGTGGGGCACTGTGAGTTCAATACGTCTGATAGCGTTGATGATTTTTGGACGTGGCGAAGCCAAATGTACAAACTAGCCTGCAAAATCGATGCTGCTGCGATGCACATTATCGCTAGGCAAATGTTCGTCGAAATGTTGGAGTCTGGCTATACCTCAGTTGCTGAATTTCACTATTTGCACCGAGAAGGAAACAACGACAAGCGTACGGGTAAAGTTCGTGATGCGCTATTTGCGGCCGCAAACGAGATCGGAATACGGTTCACGTATGTGCCTGTGTTATATGAACGGGCTGGTTTTACGGATGAAACCCCGAATACGCGTCAAAGACAGTTCGCGATGTCAATCGCTGAGTTTGTTGATGACTTCCAACAAGCTTGTGAACTGGCTGCGTCACGACAACACGTTGGTATAGGTGCGCACAGTTTACGCGCGGTTAGTAAGAACTCATTGGATCAAATTGTTGAAAGTGGTAATGTCTCAGGATGTCCAATTCACCTCCATGCTGCTGAGCAAATTGCGGAAGTAAAACAGTGTTTTGCCACCTACGGACGAACACCTGTAGACTGGTTGACCCATGAGTATGCTTTAAACTCCAATTGGTGCCTGGTTCACTGCACACACGCGACCGAGATCGAATTACAAACATTGGCTAACGCAGGAACTGTGGTTTGTGTGTGTCCGAGTACGGAAGGGAATCTAGGCGATGGGTTATTTAAACTCCAACAGTGGCTTGCAATGCACGGTAAAATCGCGATCGGGAGTGATAGTCAAGTTTGTCTCGATCCGTTTGAAGAACTGCGATGGTTAGAGTATGGACAACGATTGTACTTGCAATCGCGTAATGTATCGGCGGTAGGAAATCCACACACCGGAACCGTGTTGTTTTCTCGCATCTTTGAAGGGGGTGGGTTGGCGTGTGGAAATAGTGTTGGAAAAATAGAAACTGGGAAACCAGCCGACTTAATCACTTTTGATATAGATCAACCGGTTTTTGCAGGACATGATATGTCGACATTCCTTGATGCTCTAGTGTTTTCCGCAATTAAGCCATCAGTTCATCGAGTAATGGTGGGAGGCGAATGGGTAGTTCTTGACGGTAAACACAAAGAACGAGAACTTGCTGCCCGTGAGTACATGGATCTAGCACAGTCGCTCTGGTAGATGAAGTCGCCATCAAGCTACAATGAATCTTGTCAGATGTATTCGACACTAATCACGCTACAACGAAAGTGCGTAAATATAGGTCTCATAGATATATTTTGAATCAGTGCAGCCACAATGTTTTATGTATAACTATTTGTAATATAAAATCAAATGTTCGGGCAAAATACATTTACCATCAGCACATGCACGAAGACGAAACTAATACAATCGTAGCTTGATTTTTTTCGTTTGATCGCAATAACGCAGTACCTGAACAACAACTAGTAATAGGAGATTGGCATCATGATGATTGTTGAACAAATTTGGACGGGAAACTCACTTCGCAATTTCAATTATCTGGTAGCCTGTAGTGAGACCGGAGACACACTTGCGATAGACCCGCTTGATTATCAGAAGTGTCTAAACCGAGCGCGACATAATGGTTGGAACATTGCACAGATAGTTAATACACATGAGCATGGCGATCATACTGGTGGCAATGGTCCGATGATAGAGGCTACTGGGGCGAAATTGTTGGCACATGCGGGCGCGGGTGATCGAATTTCCGGTGTCGATCGCGGGCTTAAAAAAGACGATGTCATTAAAGTAGGGACCAGTGTAGAACTGCAAGCAATGGACACGCCGGGGCATACGATGAGCCACGTATGTCTTCGCACGATTTCAGACGAACCAGCATTGTTTTCTGGCGACACTTTGTTCAATGCTGGAGCTGGAAATTGCCATCAAGGTGGTCATCCAGAACAACTTTATGAAACGTTTGTCAATCAACTACACGATTTAGATCCGAACACAAAAATCTATCCTGGACACGACTATCTAACGAACAACTTGGCATTTACGTTGAATCGCGAACCAGATAACGACACAGCTCGACAACTTCTTGCAAAGTTGGAAATTAGTCACGATCCGGAGAAACCGATGGTCACTACAATCGGATTAGAGAGAGAAGTAAACTCGTTCTTCCGACTGACTAGTCCAACGATCGTTCGAGAACTATGTGCTGTCTTCCCTGACCTCGATAAAAGACCGGACACGAGAACAGTTTTTCTCAAGCTACGCGAGCTTAGGAACTCTTGGTAGTCGAAAATATAATAGTAATTTTCTGGAGTTTGTCATGATGTGAATTTACCACATCATGAATTCTGCAGGATCATCAACCTTGATGTACCTCAGTGGAATGTCGCATTCGTAGTCCGAGAACCATTGTTTGATTGTTTCATGGACCCCCCAGAACAAAAATGCACGACCACGAATTTCAATCTTCTGCTCAGTGATTAGATATTCTTGCACATCCTCATTAAAAGTAAGGTAATTTTCAAACTCTAATTTCCTGAGTTTAACTCCGAACATTAAATTTGTCGGTTTAGTTAAACGAAATCGCAGTGTGATAGGTGAATTAGGGTCTTCCGAGACAATGAGTTCATGCTTGATTCGAGAGAATATTCTCTGAATGCCACGCCAGAATGGATTGTTGTCTTGTAGATCAGAGTTCGATTCTTCTCCGAAAATACGATGTAGTTTTTTTATATCAAAATCCATCACGAAAGTGATATCTTCTTTAATCTCGTCTTTAACGCGAATCGAGGACAGATCCCAGAGGTTTGTGAAACCTCCAGTGTAGGAAGCTGAAATGTTGGTTGTGATCTGAACATCTCCTGTCCCATTGCCTTCAGTTGAATTGTGCTCAATGTTGTGTTCAAAAAAACCAGTACCAGATTCCTCTGCAGTCACTTGCTTCGAAAACACGCTCTCCTTTCTCTTATCGCTCGTTACGTTTGTTGTAACTTTGAATGAACAATGAGGAACAAAAGTCTCCAGTTTCAGAATCGCTTGGGAGACAAGTTTTTGCTGTGCTTGGTCAAGGTCTGATTCACTTAAGCTTGTGTCTATTTCAGTTTGACGATTTTCCCGCAGTTGTTTTACTTCTTTGTGCGTGAGGGTCGTTGGGGTTTCAGGCAGGGGAGCAATAGTGGTCGTTGCCTCAATCGTGTTTCCGATCACCAAGCTAGTTATGACTAGGTAAGTAACCACGCCGATTACTGTTGTTCTATTGAGATTGGCAAATTTTAGCATGAGACCTAATTGACTGAGTGTGTGTAAGAAATGCAAACACTATTTATGCCAATATACTTAGACTAAACTAATCGCCGAATAGTCCCTCGACGATTGTTGGTGCCCCATTTCCAAACCGTTGAGGAAAGAAAACTAGTTGGTTAGGCATCCCACGCTGTAAAGGTTCAATGCAACTGTAATTAGAGAAGTGAACAGTTTTAGTGTTTTGTCGTCTGTTCCAAGGAGACTTCCATATCCAAGATGTTATCCTACGCTCAGTGAGCAGATAAGTCTTGTAATCGTCATCGTAATGAAATTCAAACTTAAACTCCAATTTTCTCCGGTTACCAAAGTGTAATTTTCTCGCCTCGTAGATTTGAACTTGGAGTCCCACAGGAAAGTGTTTAACATCGTTTAAGGAGAGCTCAAATTTCATACGGGATTGTTTCGGATTCAGGGCGAATACCGAAAACAGTGTCGGTTCTGTATCAGTAATACTGAAAACATCGTCGGGATCCGCATCGAATGTGAAAGTTGTAAGAGATCCGTTTTTTACTTTGACTCTAATCGAAGTTGGGTCCCAGTATTTCGTTAATTCAATCCAATACGGATGGTATGATTCTTCCCTTGTCAATATTGTCCATGATTCTTCGTACCAAGTTTTGTTAACAACCGTAAACGGATCATAATCTCCTTCACGCTGTTGTGTTGCGTTCGTTTTCAAAAGGTTTCCGTCGATAATTTGGGATGGGAAAACTCGGAAGATGTTCGTTCGATCAAAACGGGAATCGCCAATCGATACTTGATAGGAACATAGTGGTATAACAGCCTCGAAATCAACCATAGATTGAGCTACACGCTTCTGCTGTTCAGGGTTAAGGTTTGAATCTGCTAATTTGGATTTCAGTTGCGCAAGACGTGTCTGATACCAATCTGCATACTCATCGTTCAATAACACCGTTAAAGGTAGGTTGGTCATGTCAAGTGCCTCAATATAGGAACCTACCAAATAATCACTCTCTGGAATATATTCGGTTTCGTACAAATATGTGGTGTCATTTTCCTCTATAAAGGACTCAACAGAATGATCCAACTGAGCGAACATGGACGGTGACAAGCTCCCAACAAAAAGTACGAGGATCATTCTGTTCCTGATATTCATCATGTTAGTAGTTTTCTGAGAGTGAGGGTGTATTCAATTATATAGAAAAATCAAAAATCAAACCTAATCGAATGGTGCTTTTGCTTAGGAGGTTCCAATTGACAACAGGTTTTCAAGTGGTGTGTAGAGTTCTTCAAGATAGGTAATATCCTGTGGATCTAGTACAATTTTGCTCGCTTCGACCAAGTCTTCTAATTGCCCTTCGCGCGAAACTCCCACTATAGGTGAGGTGATTTCGGGTTTGTTCATTAACCATGCTAAAGCAATTTGAGCTGTTTTTTTACCGTACTTTTCAGAAGTTTCGATAACTCTTTCGACAATCTTGAATTTAGCTTCACCGCGATATAAACTCTCTGTACGTAGACGATCTTGACCCGATGAACGTACAGTTTTTCCAGCACCGAAATCATTACTGTAACTACCGGCTAAGATTCCTCGGGCTAAAGGTGACCACGGGGTCAACGCTATTCCGTGTGAGGCACAATAGGGATTCATTTCTCGTTCTTCTTCACGATAGATCAAGTTGTAATGATTCTGCATCGAAACAAAAGGGGTCCATCCGTGCATCTTAGCAAGCGATTGCAACTCAGCAAATTGCCATGCAAACATTGAAGAAGCACCAAGATAGAGTGCTTTTCCTTGTTTTACCACATCATGTAAAGCTTCCATCGATTCTTCTAAAGGAACTCGAAACTTACCACGGACTCCGTGTGGGTGCCGGTGAATCACTAATTGGTCGACATACTCCATCCCTAATCGAGACAAACTAGCATCGATTGATTCAAAAATGTGTTTCCGTGACAGACCACCTTGGTTGGCACCCGGTCCCATCGGCATGGCTAGTTTCGTAGCAAGAACATACTCTGACCTCTGAAAAAGGGTTCGCAGGATAGAACCGACGACTTGTTCACATGCACCTTGTCCGTAATTATTTGCACAATCAAAATAAAACAGTTGGTTTTCAAACGCTGTTTTAAATATAGGAGTTGCATCTTTTTCAGATATAGTCCAATCACCTTGGTGCCCCCGACCAGGCTCTCCAAAATTCATGGTTCCGAGACACAGTTCCGAAACTTTTAAACCGCAATTTCGACCTAAATTGGTAGTTTTTAACATTACCTAGAATACCGATGTGAAGTGAAAGAAATAGAACATATGGAAGGGAATTATTTTATGGTAAAGCAACATCGCAGACTGACCGAGCGGTATTACCTTGAGTGAATTCAAAACTAATAAATTCAAGGAGTGAAGGCTGTGCTAATAGTCTACTATACTTTCTAGCGACATTGAAGAACTAAAATACACGAGTTGATATGAGTGAAAAGTCCACTCGATATCGGAGTGGTACCTCAACACTATTGAGTTACTACAAACGACTACCGGTCTGCTAATCTAGTTCTTATAGGACAAACAGTGCGACATCAAGAAAGTAGGCAAATCTTTGTGAATGATCTATCGCTACCTGAACCGGTAGTGTGGCAAAAATCGAGCGACAAATTCCCTGTAATGCTGTTCCTCTCACGAGGGGGGACAACTTTATTTTTTCTTCTCATACTAAATCTATTTGGCGTTATCTTTTACTTCGTCGAAGAACTTCATGAAATGATGGGTTCGTATCCGATTTGGGCACCACCGGTTAGTTTGGTGGTACTTATTCCCGTTCTTTGGGTTACTGCATTTGAACATCGTCATAGAGGTTATACCATCGGTGAAACAGAAATCCGCATTAAGATGGGAGTGATTCATCGAGCAGAAACTGTAATGCCGTACGGACGAATTCAACATGTGGTATCACGACAAGGGGTGTTTCATCGTTTTTTTGGTTTGGCTTTGCTTGAAATCCATACAGCTGGACAAGGATCTTCTATCGACGGGTTAGAGAAAGAGGTCGTCGACGAACTCAGACCATTTATTATGGAACGAGTTTCACAGATTACTGGTAAATCATTACCTGACGAATTGAGTCTTAATGCTAGTTAACAGACTGTTATACACTCGATCAAACAAAGTTTTCAATTCTTTCACTCAGTATTTCCAAAGACTAAGCGATACCCGGAACGATATTAAACTTGGAACATACTCAATCTAAGCAAGGAAGTTTAACAGAAGCTCATATTCCGACTGCAGTCGAATGGGAACGAGTCAGTCGCCGATTTATTCCTCGTCTTTTTCTACAACGACTATTTTGGGCGTTGTTCGTGCTAGCTTTGGTTGTCGGAGCTGTTCTGCCAATAATCTTGACTGTAGGTAACGAATATTTCGCGATCACAATGTCTGTATTAGGAGTTTTTGGCTTTTTGGTGTTGGCAAGTGTATCGAGTGTAACAGCATTGGACTATCGTTTTCGGGGATTCGCACTTAGGGAGTCCGACATACTGATCAAAAAAGGCGTAATATTTCGTTCGGAATACGTAGTTCCTTTCAGCAGAATTCAGCATATACTTGAGGAAAGTGGAGTCATCGACCGTATGTTTAGTCTTCGAACGCTTTACTTCTGTACAGCCGGTGGCCAATCCCCGTATAACAAAAAAATTGTTGGATGCAGTAGTATGATGGCTAATACCATTCGTCAATTCACAATGGGTCAGGTTGTCTGTATTGTGGCGACACAATTTAATCCACCTAACGAAATCGAAAGCCAAAAATTTGCCATCTAAGCACGTAAAAAACCATGAATAATTCGGTACAAGAAGATGTTAAGTGGAGGTTTGTATCCCCCATATCGATTGGATATTTCGTCGGCGCGCGAATTTCAGCCGTACTAAAACAGTCGCTAAATCTTTTATCCTCTTTAGGTGCGATTTCAGTGGTACTCGTAACGACAGGGATTAGTATTCCGGTCGCAGTGGCTAGCGCGATTGGTACGGCACTCATTCTAATACTGGTATCGTCAGTTCTTTCATATCTTTGTTTCCGATTTTGCTCATCCGAAGATTCGATCGCCGTTAAGTCAGGGGTTATTAGAAAGTCTCAGGTAGACGTAAAGTGGGATCGGGTTCGTGCGGTCAATATCAATCGCGGTCCATTGGATCGTTTATTTGGATTATCGACGGTATCGCTGGACACAGCTGGTACTGCCGAAGCCGAAGTGGTAGTCCCAGGGCTACCAATCGCGCTTGCGCAAGAATTTCGTAACAGGTTAAATCCAATCACTTCGGACGAAGTGCCAAAGGAGCAACAAGTTGAGAGAGAGCTGGAAACAGTAGTCTATCAAGTCGGATTTAAGGATCTAGTTCGAGCGAGCTTCTGTGCGAGAGGCACTATAGTGATGGCAGCTGTCTTTTTAGCTTTTTTATTTGGCTTGTTTGCTCAATGGATGCAGTGGCAAAGTGAAGAATGGGAGAGAGATTTGGAAAGTCGCATTGCTGCGAATCAATCGGAACTTTCGGAACTTAGTCAAGATCTTTCCTCTGGCAATCAAGCTCCGGTTACCGGAGACTATCTTGCTACCAACCCCTCAAACAAATTGCTAGAAATGTTTTCTGGTTTCATTGACGAGATCGATTCAAATCCATTCGATAACTTTGTTCTCCTTTTACTTTTTGGTATTGTGCTCATCTTATTGATATTTTTGCTGATTTTGTTTGTGATATTCTTTATACATGGACTCATTGTCATGGAAAAATATCACAAATTACAACTTACATTCGATGGCGAAGCTTTGAATTCTTCACACGGTTTGATCACGAAACGTCGAGTTGCCGTAGAACAACGACGAATACAAACGGTCACATTTCTGATGAATCTCAGAGAACGATGGTCCAAGTGTGGTACTTTGGAATTTACACAATCCGAAAGTGACGACATGCACAAACTTCGTATTCCAGGAGTCCGATTTGACGATAGTGCTCGATTAGTCGACATCGTTCACGATCAAACTGTGGGTAAACCGCCATTAAATCCAAAGTCAAAGGAAATTTCAAAAGTTTCTAACATTTATTTCTGGCAATTGTTCACGTTATACGTCTTTTTACCCATACTAATAGCAACTGTGGTGTTTGGTTTTGTAGCATTTAACCAGTACTACCTGCTGACACTTGCTGCGATCTTACTGGTTGGTTTTGTTCTAGCCTATTTTCAATGGTCGAAAGCCGGATACTCACTAGGTGAAAACCATATTGTGATTCGGAGTGGTGTTATTGGATACAAAATGCAACTGGCTAGATTAGAGAAGGTTCAATCAGTTCAGATTATTCAAAATCTAGTTCAGACTTTAACCGGACGGTCGACGTTTAGGTTGGAATTTTCAACCGCGAGCTTGGATATACCGTTTGTGGCGGTTGATAAAGCGAAAAAAATTCGACAGTTTGTGTTAGATAGGATTGAAAATCAAAACATTCGTTGGATCTGATTTTAAATTACACACGAACCAACAAATAAACCGATCAAAAAGTTTCTTCGAAAGGAATAGTCACTGTTCGTCCATTTCGATAAATGCTTATCGCTCGAAGGGCTTCTGATTCAACCAATGCTTCAATTGCGGACAACGAATTGATTCGATAGCCATTGACGTAATTAATTACATCGCCTTCTTTAACGCCCAATTCCGCGAGATTGCTGTCCAAATCAATTTCGTCAATAACCAAACCATATCCTTGCAATAATTCATAAATCTCTGCTTCGTCGGGATCGTTTGGATCTAAATCCTTGATCATTATTCCAGCGAGTTTTTCCGATAAGTCTTCACCACGTAAACGTAATTTTTCTCCGATCGTAGCTTGTAAATCCATGTGTTTACCATCGCGGATGATATTTAATCTGACTTGATCGCCTACACGGCGTAAGCCAATCACGTTTCGTAGATGGTTCGAATTTTTAATTGATTCCTCGTCGATTGCTACGATAATATCATTCGCTTTCACTGCGGCCTTTTCTGCCATCGTCCCTTCAAGTACTTCGACTACGATGACTCCATTTGTTGAATCAAGTTCATAAACTTCTTTAAGAGTAGAATTGATGTTATCCATCTTGATCCCGAGAATACCGCGATTGACTGAGCCAAACTCGATAATTTGACCGGTGATTGCCTGTACCATGTTTGCTGGGATTGCAAAGCCTATACCAACCCCTCCCCGGGATGTACCAACAATAGCAGTGTTAATTCCGATAATCTCACCTTGAAAATTCATCAAAGGTCCGCCCGAGTTCCCCGGATTGATTGCTGCGTCTGTTTGAATGAAGTTTTGGTAGGTATCGGTAGTGAAATCTTCCCGTCCCAATGCACTCACGATTCCGGAAGTTACAGTTTGTCTAAGTCCGAATGGACTACCGATTGCAACAACAAAATCACCAACCCGAACACTGTCAGAATCAGCCATTTCAAGTGCTAGAAGATCGTCAGCATCAATCTGAATCAACGCGACATCGGTTTCGACGTCTGAACCAATGAGTTCAGCCTCAAAGTCGCGACCATCGTTTAAAGTGACAATCCATCCCCAAGAGTCATCCACAACATGATGATTAGTGACGATGAACCCTTTCTCAGCGTCGATAATCACACCAGAACCAATCGAATCTCGAATACGCCGATCTCGTGGAGTCAAAACTTGGTTACCTCTTACTCGAAATGCTGAAATATTGACTACAGCATCCGTGACTTGCTCAATGAGCGGTGCAATCGTGGTTTGACCGGAAACGGTTAGAGGAGCGCCTGCGAATAATATCCCGGCGGTCAGTAATGACACACTGATTGCAATTGTTCGAAGAGTTGGCATAACAAAATTCCTAGTTTAACTGTGTGGACGGCTAGTCTGTATTCCGTCGATTGTGATTTGAACAATTAAGTTCAATTTACCCTTTAATTTTATACGTATCGTAAGCATAAATGCTTCGTATTAATTGAGTAATCGCGAACTTTGTATAGAAATCTCGCAACTTTGCCAGAGGTTCACGCATGTGGTAGACATGGCCTAATTTTTCTGAATTATCTTGAATCATCTTTACTCGTTTGTGTCGTAATTGCACAAATAGTTGAATTGCATCGGTGTGATTTCGGTAAGAGTTTAGCACCCGTGCGAGTGACATAGCATCTTCAATCGCAATCGCCGCTCCTTGTGCAAGAAAGGGGAGAATAGGGTGAACCGCATCCCCAAGTAAAACCACTTTTTCGCGATGCCAATTTGACTTCTGCAACTTCGAACTAAATAACCCCCACTTAAATAGCTGCTTTGCTTCAATCAGATCAATAAATTTCTGTATTTGTAGACACCAAGATGAAAAATATTCCCTGAGCTCGACTAAATTTCCGGTTTGACGCCATCTATTTTCAAATTCCTCATTAGATTTCGAAATGAACACGAGATTAAGATGTCCTAAGTTAGATATTGGATACGCGACGACATGCCCGTCTGAACCACACCAAACATTCATAGATAGATCTTTTTCGGAGTGTGTTTTTACGGTCGTTCGCCATGCGTGCCAACCAGTGAATTGATACTTATGAGGTATTCTCATCATTTCACGGGTTTTTGAATGAGTTCCATCAGCACCAACTGCTAAGGGGCCAGTTAATGTTCGTTTTTCTGAACTCACCGAGACACCGTCGAAACTAGTTTTGATTGAGTTCAATTCTTCGTCAGGAAACAATTCAATGTTTGTGTATTGACGACAGGCTTCACTCAAGATTTGAGTTAAATTAGCTCGTCGGATCTGTAAATAAGGCGATGAGCACTGCTTGGCGATTATCGACCGCAGATCAATTGTTGTTAGTTTCCGATCAGTTTTCCAATGTCTAATGTACATAACAGAAACTTCGATAGAGTCTGCTCGAAGAGATTGTACTAAACCGAAATTAAAAAGAATAGTTGTT
>VXYV01000109.1 GCA_009845835.1 Gammaproteobacteria bacterium
TTCTAAGATATCGAGAATAGTCCTCACAGACTCAAGGTTTAAATTCGTCCGAATTCGATCTCTAGTACCCTTCTCTACTTTTAACGTTTTGTACACAAAGTTTACGAGTAGCTCGTCCTGTTCAGTAAATTCGATTGGTTTGTCTCGGTATAGTACGTAATATCTTTTCTGGTCGTCAGAGGAATTTATGTTCCCGTGTTCACCTTCAGTTGCATGTATGACTCGAAAGTGAACTCGCATCGTTTCATGTTGTCCGTTCAAATCGCTTAAACCACCCGGTCCACTTTTGAGATCAGGTGCTTGCATTAAATCGAAAGTAAAGGTTGAAAATTGTTCTGAACTTTTGACGTAAAACTGATCTGCATTTGCCCAATGCAGTTTTACTTCCTCGCCGTTATACGGAATTGCATAGGGACTCGCTCTTCCTGGAGTTTCTCGAGTGTAATACCTTCTTGAGAGAAAATCTCCTCCTTCGTAATACCTCTCAAAGAACCTAAACAGATGGTCAAAGACGTCAGCCTCGGTTACAGCGCGACCTTTCGCTGCCTCCAGCTTTGCTTTTGCTTCTTTCACTGGTTTAGTTTCTTCCGGCTTGGAAGCCCCAAATTCTTTTGCCGTTTGTCGAATCTCTGCCAAGTTTTTTTCTAATAACTCTTTGTCTGCTTCTTGAAATTCGCCAATCACCTCGGAAATGTATACCAACAGGTCAGCCTCGATGAAATCTTTTACATCTTGTGCCTTCGCGTGCATGATTCGATAAAAACCAAAATCTAATTCGGGTTCATCTAACCGGAACAACTCCCATAATTTTTTCAAGAACTTTGTTCGACATTGTTCACTGGTTGACACTACGAATTCCCCTTAGTAGTCTCAAATCTCATATTGTACGATACTCCAAAAGCTTAAAGATATCACTAAATTCAACGAATGCCACGACCAACCTTTTACCAATTGAATCCGTGAGCTTCACCAAGTTCCCCAGCTGAATACTCACCGGTTGATTTTTTCCTTCGTCGATTGTCATGTTATCAGCATACAAAAACAGTCGATCAAATTTATCCCTTTTTGGGTTGATTATTCCATTGAGACCGGGAATAGTACATTCGCTATCTGTAAAGATCGCCGAACCTCCATCATTGAGTTCTCGCAGCTCAAGTACCAGATTTCCTTGGTTGGGTAGCCAGTCGTGATAGCTATTTGCCGAGTACCTATGTGCAGCAGCGTATACGGTTAGGGGCAGATGGCTAGTGTAAAAATCAAAGGGTGCTTCTCCAGCTTTGTCTGATTCTGTTTTTTGCCACGTTTTGTTCGGGAACAACACTAGTACCTCGACGCCCGACAATGGCTCTCCTCGGCAACGGATAGTCACAGTAGATGTCGATGGACTCAACGTCAGTTTGGCAGCGGGAATTGTCAGGACTACTTTAGACCCTCCTTCGACGTTGTAATTTGGCAAGTAGCCACAAGTCTCTTGGGTTTCTTTCTCGATAATAGATACCCCGCATTCTCGGTGCTCCATCAAATATGCCCGATGGCTAGAACCTGCAAGTTCACCGACGGGTATTCGTCTAAACAGATTTGCGATGATTTCGTTTCGCCAAGAAGAACTTGATTCGATTTGTTCGGTCGTTAATCCTTTGGGTAGCGACCCTGGCGATTCAATTTCGAGTCTATCTTTAAACATAAAAATTCGAATCGGAGTGTCGGCGATGGAGTAGTCACGGTGAGCAATTGCGTTAACAACCGCTTCAAACACGGCTTTCGAACTATATTGGGGCATATTGATCCGAGCTGGAGTCTTACGAGCTGCAACCTGCATGTTTCGGATGATAAATTCACCGCGTCGATTATTTGTAAGTAGAGTGGACCGACGATGGTTTGTGAATCCAACTGTGCAGAATCTCGATCTTTACCTCGATAGTGAATTGCTTCGATTCGTGCGTGAGGTAACCAATTATGAGGAGAGTCTGTACATAGTAAAACTCCCGCGACCGTTGCCCGGTCTTCACCTAATTCATCACACGCTAGCAATCTAAGATTCTTTAATCCAATCGTTGGATTCTTTGCCTCTTCTGTACTAAGTAGAGATTCAAAAAGTGTTCTATTAAATGTTTCGATTCCAGTGTTTCTGACTAGTTCTTGGTCAAATCGATAGTTCCTACCTTCTCGTTGATACTTTGATTGTTGAAGTTGCTTCATACGAATATTCATCGACTATTACAAGTGATTAGTTTAGAATTAGAGTGTTAAAGGAAAATTGAATTGAACACGAGGCGGACGAGAAGACCGACTATCGTCCGAGAGAATTTGCTAACGTCACTTGTTGATCGTGAAATTATTGTGGTGCAGTAATCCAAGCCACCAATAATTTAACTTCAACATCGTCGAGAATCTCATGAAATCCCGGCATGACTCCGCCGCGTCCCATCACAATCGTATATTTGATGGAAAGCACATCGTCGCCATAGAGATAGATCTCGTTGGTGAGATCAGGCGCGCCAAGTTCTTTATTACCAGTACCGTCTTCTAAATGACAAGTAACACAAAACGTATCGTAAATACCTCTGACCGGATGCTCACTGACATCTTCACCTTTACCCATTTTCAAAATGAAGTCGGCTAATTGATCGAGCTGGTCAGAATTGAACGAATCGCCCCAACCAGCCATGACCGCAGTTCTCCCACCGCGAATCGTTTTCTCAATTTCCAACGACGAACCGCCCCACATCCATTCTTCATCTTTAAGGTTAGGAAACCGATTAGCTTGACCAAGCGCATCTCGACCATGACACGCCGCACAGTGTCTCCCAAAGATACTCTCGCCTTTTCGAAGTAGATCTTCACGTTGTTGAATGTCTTCGATTGACATTCCAAGAATGCTCGCTTTTTCGACTTCGAATCTCGCGTCATACTTTTCCAATGAAGCACTAAGATGCCCGCTAGATGACCAGTTGAACGCGCCTCTATAAGCACCTAACCCTGGATACAGCATCAGGTAAATCACCGAGATTACCAAGAGCGCAAGGATCAACCAAAACCACCACATTGGTGCGGGTCGACCACCTTCGCGCAAGTTTTCGTCCCAAACCGTCGGTGCTTGTTCACCGGTTGCATCGGGTTTAGCTTGAACATCTTTACTGAAGTAGGTGGACCAAACGATCCATGCCAAGCCGGCGAGACTGCCGACTGTAAGAATGACGATCCACCAAGCCCAAAATCCCGCCGGCATACTAATCATCGCGTACTTCATCCTTTAACGGTATTTCAGCACTTTCTTTGATGGATTTATCAGGCGACTTCCAGAACATCCAAACCACTAATGCTGCCATGAAAAACATGATCAACATATCGCCTGCAAAGATATAAAAAGTCATCATGATTTAGTGTCCCGCATGATCGTCAGAATCGTACACAGAGGTATCACGTTTCAGCGATTGCAGGTACGCGACAATTGCATCAAGTTCGGTTGATCCTCGCACTTCTGCAGGTGCAGCTGAAATTTCTTCATCGGTATAGGGATGTCCAAGTCGTTGTAGAGCTTTCATTCGCAGATGTACGTCGCTGTTTTTATTCGCGAGTCTTTTTTCTAACCACGGGTAGGCAGGCATGATCGATTCGGGTACAACTGCCCGCGGATCAAGTAAGTGAATCTCCTGCCATTCGTCTGAGTACTTTTCGCCAACATGACTTAAATCCGGTCCGGTACGTTTTGAACCCCAAAGGAACGGTCGGTCGTAGGCCGATTCTCCAGCTCTCGAGTACTGACCATATCGTTTTACTTCAGCGAGTAATGGTCGAACCTGTTGTGAATGACAGGTACTACATCCTTCGCGAATGTAGATATCTCTACCCAATAACTCTAAAGCCGAGTAGGGTAGAGTTTGTTCTGTCGGTTCGGTCAAAGAATTTTCGAACACACTGGGAACGATTTGCACCAATCCACCGATTGCCGAGACTACAAGGATTCCGAAGATGAGTAAGCCCGCGTTCTCTTCTAATTTTCGATGAAGATCTATCGCATTCATGCTGATTTAACCTCGACGGACTGTTCCATCGGTGGTGGGATTTGGACTTGTGTAGTTTTTCGACCTGCCATCGTGAGGAAGAAGTTAATGACCATGAGAATGGCACCAGCTAAGAACGTAGCACCACCGATTAGACGAAGTATGTAATAGGGTTTCATACTAGCCATGATGTCTCTAAAACCATAACTCAAGACACCAAGATCGTCTAGCGAGAGCCAGAGTAACCCTTGCGATACACCAGCACCCCACATCGAGAGAACATACAGCATCGTGCCAGCAAGAGCTAACCAAAAATGAATATCAGCGAGTGTTTTACTGTAAAGTGGTGTATTAAACAATCTCGGTACTAGGAAGTAAAACGTACCAAAGGTGATCAGCGCATTCCAACCCAACGCGCCGGAATGTACATGCCCCACCGTCCAATCAGTGAAGTGGCTCACAATGTTCACACTTTTGATTGACATCATAGGACCTTCAAAGGTCGCGAGTCCATAAAACGCCAAAGCCAGAACAATGAACTTTAGCGAGTGATCGGTTTTAAGTTTTTCAGATGCTCCCGATACTGTCATAACCGCATTGACCATCGTAGCCCACGACGGTGCAAGCAGAATGAGACTCATGACCATACCCAAAGTCTGCACCCAGTCGGGTATCGCGTTGTAATGTAAATGGTGGGGTCCAGCCCAAATATAGCTGTATGTAAAAGCCCAAAATGCCACAATCGATAACCGATAACTCCAGATCGGCCGATCCGCTTGTTTCGGCAAGAAGTAGTACAACATGCCGAGGAATCCACCTGTCAGGAGAAAACCGACGGCGTTATGCCCATACCACCACTGCACGATGGCATCCTGTGCACCAGCGAACAACGAATAGGACTTTGACAAAGTTACCGGGATCGCTGCACTGTTCACGACATGCAGCATCGCAATCACAATGATGAGTGCGCCATAAAACCAATTCGATACATAAATTGGTTTGATTTTTCGTTTAACAATCGTACCGAAGAAAACAATACCGAAACCAATCCAAATAACTGCAATAGCGATATCTAGCGGCCATTCAAGTTCAGCGTATTCTTTACCTGCGTTCCAGCCAGCTAAGAGACTGATTCCACCGAGCAGTACAGTAAACTGCCAGGCAACTACACAGAACCAAGCTAGACGCGGACAGAAAAGTTCTACATGACACGTACGTTGTACACTGTAGAACGCCGTACCCATTAGCGCGGTCACACCAAAACCAAAAATCACTCCGTTTGTGTGCAGCGTTCTTAATCTACCGTAAGAAAGCCATTCTTGACCAAAGTCAATGGTCGGCGCCACTAGTTCAGCTGCAATATAGACTCCAGCCACCATGCCGAGAATCGACCAAATGACTGAACAGATCACCGAGAACGAGACAACTCGATCACTATAGTACGATTTTCCAATCATTTCAGTCATACGCCGATATTGGGTCCTAAACCGAGAGTCCAAAGACCAACACTAAGTCCTAACAAAGACACGGCACTCACCAGAACAACACCGACCAAGCTAGAAGCGTGCAGAATTCCTCGTTGGGGATCAGTTTGTAAGATCACTGGGACCGCGCGATATAACAAAAACATACTCCAGAGTAACACTGGAATGAATACTAAGGTATTAAAGATTACATGGGGGAACAAGTGAGCTATCGAACCTAAAAATAATGGCGATGCTGAGCCGACGATCACGCCCATGTGTGGTCCCAAATCCAATGTACAAGAGTAGGTAGGTGCCATCCAACGCGAGGCTGCGGCTAGTCCAATCATACCAGCGAACAGCAGTATGTAATAGGCTAAACATACAAGGATCAACTGGACGACCGGTAAATGAATCGGGTGTTCCGCCCCAATATACCAACCGAAACTTAGCGAGCCAATGAACAGAAAGATGGGTGGAAAAAGGGTAATCCACCACAATTCTCTGGCGATAATGGCTACAAACGAAGCTTTCGGATCGTACTGACTTAAAAAGACCGAAGGTCGTTTGAACAAAGCGTTGAAAAAAAGTAACGACACGTTGTTTTTCTCAGTGAACAGTATTAACTTACACGTTCATTTTCCAACGTTTAATCATACTAAAAACGTTTCGCAAAACTCTTTTAATGAAGAAAACTGCAATTTTGGCGTGAACGATGTTTCCTTTGTAGCCCCTAGACGACCCTCCGTTCGATCAATCCACACAGCATCCAAATCGAGCTGATTGGCTGGCTCAATGTCATGAAAAATACTCTGTGCGACGTGCAATACGCGGCTCTTGTTTCCGAAACGTTCAAAAGCATACTCGAAAACTTTTACATTTGGTTTATACACTCCTACATCTTCTGCAGTGATCACATAATCGAAAGTAGTCTGGAGATTGGATTGAGTAATGGCAAACAATTCACGATCGGTGTTCGAGATTATTGCAAGTTGAAATGTCGAGTGTAATGAATGTAAGCTGGCTATCGTATCGTCGAACGGCGAAGAATTTGCAACACACTCCTCAAACATTTGCAGTTGGTCTTCGGTAGGTACAAATCCTAATCGGGTACCATATCTTTGCAATACACGACGTAAGATTTGCCGATAAGAACCTCCATTGGTTTGTTCGGTTGGTTCAAAGTCAGCGAAGTACTCGAGCACGACGTTGTCATTCATGTGTGCATCGTTGGAGAGTAGAATTTCTTGGGTCGTTTGAACGATTGATGTTTCCCAGTCTACCAGAGTGCCATAACAGTCAAACGAAATGATGTCGTAATTCTCAGCTCGCGGCTGTTCCACTATCTGCTCGCAGGTTCTCTTGTGCAGTTTTCGAAATCAGTAACCCAAAAAAACTGTCGTTTGCTTCAAACAACCAACCGAGAAAAGTGTCGCACTTACCACAGGTGCAGATGCGCCAAGTGTACCCTAAAAACCAGGTATCTGCTGCTTCGCGCGAGCCTTGGATCTTGCAACCCGGTGCATCGTCGTAGCAGCGAAACCGGTGAACTATTCCGAATGGATTCGTAAATTCGTGTTCAGTTTTTCCGTTGATGTCATGCATCAAATCAGCGTCGGCGAGACGATGTCGGCACAACTTACAAACGATGACTTCTTGGGGTGGCGAAGGAATTGCTTCGAGTAATTCTTCTAACTCCGTACTGACTGTCTCTACTTCATTCATCACAACGATTGCATTAAGCGAAATCTTTTCTAGTTTTATTCTATCCGCTAGGTGACTTTGGTTGTTTTTGGTGTTTCTGTTTTAGCTTAAGGACATTTCCTCTGTAGAAGGTCTTTAGGGAACTTAAACCGGGGGCGAGTGGAAGCGACGGAAATGCCTTTTTAATGTGGTCGGACCAGGCTTGTCGCAACTGAACCAAGAACTCGTCATTTTGGTCAAGTGTATGTTGGATAGCTTGACAATAGGTGTCGCGCAGGTAAATCGTGTACTCTATTGGCGGACCGACTAAGGCACTGCTCTTCATGGTCGAATCCATCGATACAAGACCACACATTAACGCGCGATCTACACTGGTCGTCTTCTCAAGAATACGGTCGAGAATAGGTTTTCCATATTTTGTTTCGCCGAGTTGTAAAAAACAAGTTTCATCTGTCGCGCGAATTGAGTTGCCTTCTGGATAAATCATTAGCAGACGTGGTTCTTCGCCCTCAATCTGTCCCCCAAGCAGGAAAGTCGCTTCGCGAACTCCTGTTTTTTCTTCGTTCTCCTGTAGGTAACGTTGCTGTTCTACGCGAGAAATCTCGCCGACGTAATTCGCGGCATCACGCACGGTTTCTTGGGTATAAAGATTTTCTGAGGGATTTTGTTTTATATCGCGTCCTAGGTGGGAAATGACTCCCTGTGTTGTTGCTAAGTTACCCGCAGACAGTAATACAAGAAATCTTCGATCCTGTGCGAAGACGTGCATCTTGCTGAAGGTATTAATCTGATCAACGCCTGCGTTTGTACGAGAATCAGAGATAAAGACCAGACCCTCATTCACCGATATTCCCAAGCAATAAGTCATGGGTAAATCAATCTAACGAAAGCTTTAAATTTCGACCAACCCAGTGTTTATACCAAAATCGCAACTAAAACTGATACTTTAGACTCAGGCCGAAACCGGTCGTTTTCGCCTCGTCTTTGAAGTAGTGGGTAACAGAAATTTCAGCCCATAAATTTTCCCTCTTACGGAGCGGGAACGGGATACCGAATGAGACAACTGGAGTGAAATCCTCGCCATCTATCTCGTCGACGGTATTGCTATCTATGTATCGAAATTCCCTTTCAAAATAGTAGTATCCCAAACCAAATTTCAACGTTAGGTTGACTCTTTCTCCAATCTTTGTCTTGGCGGTTCCGAACACGGTACTATATACGTAACCGGTCGCAGTTACTTCGTTTTCCAATCCGATCGCGTTAAGTATTATGTTGCTACCAACCGCTCCTATATCGGGGATAAAGTCTCTTACGATTTCAGCGCCGAAAGTCTCATTGAGTTGAACACCTGCTCCTACTCGAACGCCACCACCATAGTCGATTGTTTCACCCAAACCTTCAGAGTAAACAGATAGTCCACCAATAATAAACCAAGTAGCTTCGGATTGTTTTCCATAAACACCGACTGTTATAAACACTGCCAACGTTATTGTTGTGACTGTCATGATAAGTGAAGGCAAGGGGGTAGAGTATTTAGTTAATGTCATATCAAGCCTTTAGTGAAAAATCAAGTTCGATGTGGGATAATCGATAAATTTTAACTCAGTCAAAACGTTTCGTTTAGGGATGGATTGAAAATGGCACCCGCTGACCAAACACTGTCTATAGGTGGGTTTTTATTTTGACTCGGTGGATGTGTGCAGTATTGGGTACAATTCGATACAGTGGACTTCAAACGTGATAGAACCAAATTACATGGTTTCATATATTCCCTATTAAACAATTGCTGTCCCTAAAGAGATTAGGAATGAAATCCTTGAATTCTGTTTCGACAACAACATTGCTCGTTTTCTTCTTCACCTCGTGGATTCAAGTCTTTGGAGGAATACCAGAATACACAGAAGCAGACGCTCTGAAGTTTATGGAAGTTTTTGATAAGTTTGGTAACAAGGGTGTACACATTGATTTTGATAACATGATCTTGATTTTTTGCATGAAGATGAAGAACAAAAGAAAACCTATAAAGGGTTTCACGTAGAGACTTCGAGAGAGTTTTTACCCTTGGAAGAAAACGTTGTACCAGACAGAAACATCCTCGTGTATCACGTAACACCGTATGTTCATTCTGCACCCAATCAGAGCGTAAGACTCGATGATCAGTTTGACATTTCTGAGTACGAACACAAGGTAATAGATGAGAAAATAAATGTATCAAAAGCATATTACAAATTTATGGTTTTTTTGTACCACATGACTATCCTCACGCCGACATCAGAGGACCCGAAACATTGGATTTGGTACGAAAAAGAAGATACACTCACGACTTAGAAACTGGAGATGTTACAAAAATCGAAGAATTTCAAATCCGTGAAGTTGAAGATGGGGGTATGGTTTTTAGAGTAACAACTGTAGTTCCGGAACAACCGCTTGACGAAGATGAAGCTCTCTGGTGGATTGACGGAGAACACAGTGATTTTACACCGAGTGAATCAGAAACTGATCGCGAACTTAAAATTTATTTACGTATACCGATACCTAACTCAAATCCTGAAAAGTACGAAATTTTAGATCCCGCCGAAGTCTCCCCATAGGACACTTTGTTAGAAACTAGACATACCGACCATAGAAAGTTTGCCCATTGGGTTCACGTCATGAAAGCGGTTGAAGTCTCGAATAGTATGCAGCACCCGATGGAGCCAAAAGCCACAGCCATTTTGGGAGTTTTTATTACTGGAATTCTGATGCTAGGGACGTATCATTGGCCTCAGAACAATCTAGAGGTCGTTTAGCGGGACATGTGGTATATCAATTCAGGGCAAAAAGGAAAGAGCTTTTGGATTGAAAAAAGCCTCGTTTCTCCCCTTTCAAAAGTGCGATTATTTTCGATGGTACGTCAAAAAACCTGTTTTAAGGATATATTCAGAGCCGTCGCGTTCACGTTTTCTTTCAGAAATCTTGTTATAGAAATTTCTAACGTAGACTCTCTTTCTCTACGAATAGGAAACTGAAAACCCAATGCTGCTACTGGTGTGTTTTCCTTTTCTCGATAGCGATGTCTCGCTAACGTGGTGGATTGTTCCTCTTGGAATTCATAAATCACTTCGTACACATGTGAACTGTACCCCAACTTAGCGACAAAATCGATACCCTTAGTTAGTGAAATATTTGTTGTTGCAAACAACGAGCTATAAATGTGTCCGGTCGTTTCTAGTTTGTAGGTGTCGCCGATGAGTTCATCCAATATTTCGCTGATCAGGTAAGTCTCGATGTTTGGAGTGATATCGAGTAACCATTCGACGCCGAATCGTTCAGTAAATTGCATACCAGCTCCGATTCTGATACCGAGTCCTTCACCGACTGCAGCGTCCACATCTTCAGGATAAAAGGATGGTCCTCCAACTATGTATAAGTTGAGACCCGGTAGGTCGCGTTTGTCTTGAGCTGACAACGAGAGGGGGAGGAGAACTAGTAAGAGAATCGGTAGAACTGTTTTCATGGTTAAATTATTGTAACACGATCATTGATCCTTGAGACTGGATCATTACAAATTCTACCGTTGAATGAAGTTAAGCCTCTCCCTTTAGTAAATGATCTAAACCAAGTGTATCAGAATCTTCAATTGTTGTAGTTGTACTTTGACGGTTGGAGTTTGTTTTCCAGACTACAGGATTGCAGACACGAGTTAGACGTAATGAAGGACCGAGAAATTCCAAACTTTGACGATTACTGCCCCATCGAAACGATGTAGGTTCACACTCTGCAACACTTTCTATCAATCTATCGACTTGTCCCTGCATGATCAAACACAACTCTTCCAAAATTTCAAGAGAGTGTAGAAATTTCCGAACTGAGTTCCACAGCCTACGTTGTGGGTAAGCTAAATCCAGTAATGTACTGACTAAATACAAGTGCTCAAAAGTCGGTTGGCTTCGACTGAACAAATCGTCGAACATTTGCCAGATGGAAGGTTTTATCTCTTTCTCCAAACGATCAGTCGCATAAAACCCATCGATATTTTCCGCTCTAAACGACTTCAAGTGTACGAAATTTATGCTCGTGATCCAATCGCTGAGTTTTCCTGCAACCGTTACCGACGGTAATGTTTCAATTCGATTTCCAAAACTTACGACCTTCACCAAATGCGAAGCCAAAGAAGCTATTTCACTCGCTTGTTTTCGTCCCATTCTTTCTTCGGCTTCGTGAGCGTAGGTAGGAGAAACTTCCACACCTACCCATCGTCTTCCCAAAGAACGCGCCATCGCAGGTGTAGTCCCACTACCGGCAAACGGATCAAGCACCACATCGTTTTTTCTAGAACATGAACGTATAATTCGTTCCGTTATTGACTCGGGGTAAATGGCAATATGAGTCGTATCCCGAGCCATGCCTCCAAATGCTACCCTATCTTCTATCCAGACGTTCCCTGGATTTTTGCCAAGTAGATTATTTCGTTTATCGTAACTTAGCGACTTTTCACGTACGGAATCTACGTCAAAAAACGGTTGATCTTTCTCTTTGTAACCCGGTTTAATCCACCATAAAATCGTTTCATGTGTATTTTTGAATTTTCGTGAAAGTGACACACCTCCTCGATAATGCCAAATGATTCGATCCCACAAACGAAAGCCGATTTCTCGCATTTTGTTGTACATCAGCATGTCTATTGGAAAAACCTCCGTACTTTTATTGTGACAATAGCCGGTTTGTAGAAATAACGACGAATTTGGTTTGAGGATTCGGTAGCATTCGGAAAAAATGTCTGTTAGTAAATGTAAATATTCTTCATGTTTAAGGTTATCAGCTGTGTGCGCGTATGGCTTCTCAATGTTGTACGGAGGACTCGTGTGAATCAAGTCTATGAAATTACTTTCAAAATTCTTCAGTACCTGACGAGAGTCGCCGATGAAAATACAGTTTACTTTGTTAGAACTACGTTTGTACACTTGCCAATCAATGCTTGGAGGCACACGTTCAAACCCAGCCAAATAGGCTACAACCGAATCTATTAGTCGATATTGAGTTTTCATGAGTACGTACGTCTAGCAACTAAATTATTGTAGTCTTTAGGCGACATGAGATTACCGGAACTTTCGGGTTGCTTAAAAGTGAAAGATACTGTTCTCCAATTCAAAGCATTCCGTGAAGAAGATGAATGTTTGAACTGAATAAAATCTAGTCCATCCAGCGGTATAACAAGTGCGTGTATTTCACTACACAGATCACACTTTTGAAGAAAGAAGTAACCCATGAAAAATCAATCTACTCTTCTCCGTATCGGCATTTATGTCGGTATCCTAGTAGTAGCCGTCGTGCTAGTAATCTACTTTACTGGTGGTAATCGCGCGCAACAGCTAAATATTGGAGCACATACCGGGTTGTTAATTGCATGTGAACTCGAACCCACCAAAGATGTATCACAGGAAGAAGGAGGAATTGACGATACCAACACTACAGACGACCAGTATAGATGTACTGCATCAATACCCAATACGAAGAAATCTTACGCACTAAACATCAGCAATGAAGAAGCCGTTTTCACGAATCTAACCTACATAGCTTGCCAGTTCCAAAAGAAAGTACTGTTAGCCGATATTACCGTTACGGAAAATGAACCAGACTTTATAGACCCTGAGTCATTTCGCTGTATTGACGAAGCTCGGTTGCAACTGGGTGAATAGACAAGTCGGTCTATCTGATTTCACGTTAAAATACATTTGAGTTAGTAAAACTTTGTTTTCCATACTCATCACACTTTAACAAACAGATTTTCTATGGATACTTCAATAAAAGACGACCCTGTCGATTCTACCCTTGAATACGTAATTGTTCCGTTTCAAATCGATAGTCATGGTGTTTCTCACGACGAACTCGAAACACTGTTCGACTCCTTGCTCGCTCATTTTTCTAATGCTAACATACAGCTAGTTCAAAGTAATCGTGGATACGATATACATCTACGTGAGATCTCGTGGAACAAGTTGGAAACTGCAATAACGTTAACCAAAAATGGAAATCCATTGTGCGATCGAATCCTTGACAGCTTTGTAGCAACTATCGATGGTGTAAGGAGCTTTGGGTTGAAGGGGGATAAACGGGTGTATGTTGGGTATAACAAGGAACGTAAAGTCACGAATCGAAAAGACAAAGAGTCGAATCGAGGTACCTACTTCTATGCAAAAGATGCGCCTTATATGACAGAATCCAGGAGTCTTTCGGTCGATTTGACTGATAAGATCATTTGTGGCGACAGCGAAACCGTAATGCAAGATTTTCCCGACAATTGCGTCGATTTGATTTTCACGTCACCTCCATATAACTTTGGACTAGAGTACGACAGCCAGAACGATGCGGATGAATGGGAACGTTACTTTCAG
Organism: Gammaproteobacteria bacterium; assembly: GCA_009845835.1. Taxonomy (GTDB): domain Bacteria; phylum Pseudomonadota; class Gammaproteobacteria; order Pseudomonadales; family Azotimanducaceae; genus Bin55. Next base: position 13,546 of record VXYV01000109.1, read on the forward strand.
AAACTTTTCGGGATCCTAGATCAGTGCATCAGAGTATTGAAATATGGCGGTAGATTAGTAATAAATATTCAACCACTATACTCCGACTATATTCCGAGCCACCACATTATTTCCAATTTCCTAATGGAAAGGAAATTGATTTGGAAAGGCGAAATACTTTGGGAGAAGAACAATTACAACTGTAAATATACAGCATGGGGTAGTTGGAAGAGCCCATCCAGCCCTTACTTGAAGTACACTTGGGAGTTTATCGAAGTCTTTTGTAAAGGGACATTAAAAAAAGAAGGAAAACTTGATGACGCCGACATCTCTGTCGATGAGTTTAAAAAATGGGTGGTAGGTAAGTGGTCAATAGCGCCAGAACGGAAGATGCAAGAGTTCGATCATCCGGCAATGTTTCCTGAAGAGTTAGCGAGACGAGCGTTGCTTTTATTCAGTTTTAAAGGCGACTTAGTACTGGATCCGTTTGTTGGGGTAGGAACAACGTGTGTGGTAGCGAAACAAAATGGTCGATCATTCGTCGGAATTGATACTTCCTCAAAGTATTGTGAAACTGCAAGGTCACGACTAGCAGAGGTTCTGTTATAGTGAGTTCACATATCGTAGAAATTTACAACAACCGAATGTCTAAATTATTCGACGAAACCGAGGGGGGTAAGATTAGATCACAAAAGGGAAAGTTAGTAGAAGATCTAGCTCGAGAGATGATTCTCGAAGCATGGAAAAGGACCGGCAATGATGAAAACCGACTCGAGTTTAAAAGCAAAAAATTCAAGGTTCGACCTCGATCAGACGTAAGGTCAAAAGACTTGGAGTTATTGAGAAGTGTAGAGAATATCGATTCCCTATTTTATCGTTTGGGTGTAGACATTCACACTTTCATCGACGGCGAGTTTTGCCTAGGGGTCGAATGTAAAGCATATACAGAAAATGCAATGCTCAAGAGAATTCTTGTCGATTTTTGGCTGTTGAAGAAACTATACCCTGGTTTGAATTGTTGTTTAGTACAACTCGAAACGTTTCTAGGAGGTTCCTACGATGCTAACGAAGATTGTCATATAGCAAACAGTTCAACTTATACACTAGTTTCCCACTTTCCTGAAGTCGATTTAGGAATTTATACCCTTTTAGCTGGTAGTCGGGCTATTAAGCAGCCAATCCATCAACGAAAATTTGCGAAATCTATGGAAGTGGACATTGTTGAATCGGTAATCGAGAGCCTCAAAACTAGATTGTTGAAAACCGTTGATTCTCGAACGAATGGATAAGAGTCGCATTTAACCTCAGAAGCATATTTCAGTGTTCACCTCGACGTTGCAATTGACACAGTCTTACAAGACACGATTCTATTATTCGATACTAAATATTCGATAGTTCCTGTGTCAAAGAGCTAAATGATTGTAGTATTTTGGTAGCTGGGGATTACCAGAACTTGATGGCCGTTAAAGAGTGAAGGATACTGTTCTCAACTCAAAGCTGTTCATGAATAAGATGGATGATTGAACTGAAATAAAAACTAGTCCATCCAGCGGTATAACAAGTGCGTGTATTTCACTACACAGATCACACTTTTGAAGAAAGAAGTAACCCATGAAAAATCAATCTACTCTTCTCCGTATCGGCATTTATGTCGGTATCCTAGTAGTAGCCGTCGTGCTAGTAATCTACTTTACTGGTGGTAATCGCGCGCAACAGCTAAATATTGGAGCACATACCGGGTTGTTAATTGCATGTGAACTCGAACCCACCAAAGATGTATCACAGGAAGAAGGAGGAATTGACGATACCAACACTACAGACGACCAGTATAGATGTACTGCATCAATACCCAATACGAAGAAATCTTACGCACTAAACATCAGCAATGAAGAAGCCGTTTTCACGAATCTAACCTACATAGCTTGCCAGTTCCAAAAGAAAGTACTGTTAGCCGATATTACCGTTACGGAAAATGAACCAGACTTTATAGACCCTGAGTCATTTCGCTGTATTGACGAAGCTCGGTTGCAACTCAGTGACTAGTTCACTTTAATGGCTGGAGTTGCAGCACAAGTAGCGTCCCTTGGCACCGGTTGGAGTGCGGTGGTAGCCTTAGGCAAGCAACCGGCACTAGAGCTGGTCGATGGGGTGTCAATAGAATAAGAACTCTCATTAAGAAGATACCAGATTTCAGTTTCCCTGCAGGACACAAGGGATGCACTATTCCTTTACTAGTTTTGCTGTTTGGGCATCTGCAGCTACGGGATGAACAGTACTCGTGGTTCTGCTAATGAGTACTGATTCACTCGGAAGAAGAGCATGTAAATGCTTAGTTTGTTAACAATGAAAAAAAATAACTTTACTTTTTGTGTAATCTTTAAAAATCGAAAAGAACTAGAGACTGCACGAGTAGCTTACCTTGCGGTTATAGCTATAACAATAACCGGAATAGCATTCTTCGTACAACTGACCGGAATGCTACTCTACGCACAAAAGCTAAATTTCGTCGACACTCTTTCAATTTTGCTGGTTTCGTTTGGGGGCCTTTATATTGCTAGTTTTATAATCTTCACAAGAAAGCGTGTTCACCTTGAAGAAGAGGATGGACCGAGACGAACAGCATGTAACGACAACTAAAAATGGGGATACACACGTTAAGTGACAGATTCGATTTTTAGTTATTTTGGTGGATGTGGAAAAACCGTTAGTTTCCATTAACCTAGCTGAAGTGGAGGCGTTCATCGTAGACTATCGCGTGGTTAGTGTTGGAAGCTGAGTCGGAGAGTTGTAGAAAACAGGTGTCGGCCTTGCAATAAAACCCTGAACGATGTGGTGTTTCGGCTGACTTGGGAAGGGATCACTGAGGATCAATTACACAAGCGAAAAATCGTTGCTTGTGCTGCTGATCCGGGTACTGGTAAGGTCAAGGTACATACTGCTCTGCTCGGTTCACTCGAATCTTTTAAGAAACAATCAGCTATCTGAGGAATTTATCGACCAGATCGTTTGTGAGTTTTGATACTTCTTCGAAATATTGGGAACCAGTACGTATTCAGCTGAGCAAAGCGTTGCTTTAACATTTCGGTCTAAGAATGTCCTTATTCATCTAACTGAAAGTGTGCACCGAAGAGAGTTGGACATGTCTTTTGATATACTATAAAACTAACCAGAGTCTTGACAGAGGATTCACAGAATGACTAAGATTATCAACAGATTTTGTGGCGTTTATCTGGTTGGTGTCTCTTTAGTTATATTTGCGCAATTCCTTCTTGAGTTCACCTACGAAATTGAATCAGTCATGCGAGTCTGGTTTGTTCTGGATTGGTTTTCATTGGCTGGTTTTGGGATGTGCGTCCTCGCAAACGGCTGCTATATGCGCACACACCTAGATGAAACTAGTGTTACGTGGAAAAAATTATCTTCCACAGTACTGTTTTATATTTCGGCTGGAACTACAATTGCTTTTCTACACAATTTTGCTGCTGACCTATTCGGTAACAACGATGATCTACTCTTTTGGAAGTTCATCAATGTCGTGCAAATTCCACTATTTGCAGTGACCGGTTGTCGTTTGTTTCGAGTGTCTTGACGGGTAGTTAAACCTCAATCCACACACCTCTGTAACTTTTGAAGGAATTCAGATATCCAAATTGACTTTGGGTGTGGTATTTTTTGATTTGGCTTTGGAGAATAATTTGTGAATTCAATTCTATCGTTAGCAGTTGCACTTCTTGGTGCAACCTTGTTAATCGTTTCCTGTTCAACTTCACCGCAAGGAGTAAATATGCCCGACGCACCTGTCGCCGATCGTCGCCCCCATTCTGAAACTCACCATGGTCGTGAACTAGTCGATCCCTACTTTTGGCTCAAAGATCAAAGTTATCCGACGATTGACGACGAGGACATCATCGACTACCTCAAAGAAGAAAACGCTTACTATGAACATTTTGCGACAGCTCTTAACGAACGCGTTGAAACAATTTATCAAGAGCTTGAAGGCAGAATCGACAAAGAAGATTACTCGGTTCCACGCCGCGACGGGAATTTTGTATATCAGTCTAGGTTTAACAAGGACAGTCAATATCGACACCATATTCGCTGGCAAGTTCTGTTAAATGCCGATCTTGAACAAATTTTTGATCTTCCCGAAACCGGTATCCAGACATTATTAGACGAAAACGAACTCGCTGGCAACTCTGATTATTTTCGCCTAGGGACTTTTGCGGTGAGTCCTAACGATCGATTACTCGCCTATAGTTCGGACTCAACCGGTAACGAGTATTACACACTTCGGATAAAACACATAAAAACTAAAGAACTCTTACCGGAGATCATTGAAAACGTCGGAGGTGGTGTTGTATGGGCACAAGACAGTCAAAGTTTTCTTTACGTTACATTAGATGAAGAATGGCGACCAAACAAAGTTTGGCATCACAAATTAGGTAGTAATCCCAAAGACGATGTGTTAGTGTATGAGGAATTAGATTCCGGCTTCTTTGTTGGATTGAGCCGTACCACTTCTCGTCAATATGCGTTGATATCTACGGGTAGTCATAGAACTGCCGAAGTTTATGTGCTTTCATTGACAGACTTGTCTGGACCTCCACAGCTTGTGGCTAAACGGAAAGATGAGCACGATTATTCACTGGATCATAACGGCGATTTCTACATACTCACAAACGATACACATAAAAACTACCGACTAGCGCGTACATCAGAAGATGCTCTCCCGCAGGAAAACTGGAAAACCGTGATCGCTGGAACGGATGAACGCTATATCACTAACTTTCAAGCATTTGAGAGTCGATTAGTAGTTTCCTATAGGGAAAGAGGTCTCAGTCAGATTGCGATCTTGGATCAAGATAACAACTTAAATCCATTGCAGTTCGAAGAGGAAACCTACACCACATTTTTTCACGGTAGTTCTGAGAGTGATCCCGAACAATTAAGAATCGGTTATTCCTCATTAGTTACCCCGTCGCAAACTTTTGATTACGACTTTGCAACGGGTAACCGATACATACGAAAGGTTCAAAAGATTCCAAGTGGTCATGATCCAGATCTCTATCAATCTGAGTGGAAGATGGCACCATCACACGACGGTGTGTTGGTCCCGGTTTCAATAGTCTATCGAAAGGATACCCCCTTAGATGGTTCAGCTCCACTGTATCTACGTTCGTATGGTGCGTATGGATCAAGTTCATTTCCATCCTTCTCGACGTCAGCTCTTTCGTTGCTAGATCGTGGATTCGTATACGCTATCGCACACATCCGCGGCGGTAGCGAACTAGGGTTTTACTGGTATGAGGATGGTAAAGAAGACAAACGGAAGAACACGTTCCGCGACTTTATCGCTGTTGCTGAGTATTTGATTGAGCAGAACTACACTAAGGAGAAACGAATCGCGATTTCCGGTGGTAGTGCTGGTGGAACTCTCATGGGAGTAGTCGCGAATGACGCTCCAGAGTTGTGGGGCGCAGTAGTTTCTCACGTACCGTTCGTTGATGTTCTGAATACGATGTTAGATGCTAGTTTACCACTAACTCCTATTGAGTGGCCGGAATGGGGAAATCCTATTACCGATCCGGTGGCATACGAGTATATCAAGTCGTACTCACCCTACGATCAAATTTCGGACCAAGATTATCCGCCGATGCTGGTTACTGCCGGTCTGAACGACCCGAGAGTCACTTACTGGGAACCAGCAAAGTACGTCGCGAAGTTACGACATTTGAAAACCGATAACAACTTGCTTCTTCTAAGAACAGAGATGGGTGCGGGTCACGGTGGAAAGTCAGGTCGTTTTGACTCGATGCGAGAGACCGCCGAGACGTTTGCCTTTATTCTCCATGCGATGGGGATAGAGGACTGAATTTCGTCGCTTCCAACAACCGCGCCGAATCTGACGTTATCGCCTCGGGAGAAAAAACCACGACTTCAGTCATCTCGTGACGTAGTTTCTCGGTAGCCCCTAAATGATAGAAGTGCGATAACGTTCGTTTGGGGTAATTCGAAAACCAACGGTCTACATAATCGTTCCGGCGATATTGATTTTCTAGCCACATCGATAACGCAAAGCTGGCGTTAAGCGAACGTAATGCAAAGGCTAGCTCATTCGCTTCCGCCGTAGTAAACCCGTTGTAATAATCAGTATGCCGGCCAATGTAAGGCGGGTCACAGTAAAGCATATCGTCTGCTTGGACTGCAGCTAGCGTCTTACTCCAATCCTGGACAACAAACTCCCAGTCCTTCCCTTGCATCACTGTGCTAGCCCATTCCACTTGATTGACGATCTTCGTAATGAGTGCCGGTCTAAACCGTTCAGGTTTCCGATAGAATGGAACGTTGAACCTGCCTGCACGATTAAAACGCATCATCCCATTAAAACACGACCGATTGAGAAAGAGAAAATCTAATGGCTCGCCAACTTCGTTGAAACGCTCGCTAAGTGATCAGAAAACGATCGTCAAAATACCCTTATAAACTTTTGGACGCAATCCCAATCCAAAACTTCTCTTGGTGTGGCTACTGGCGTTGCATTAGTT
>VXYV01000032.1 GCA_009845835.1 Gammaproteobacteria bacterium
GTGCGTAAGGGAGCACTTCAAGATATTCAGCCGTACAGTAATGCTAAATCTGGAAGTACAGGCTCAAACATCAAACAGCTACATAACTTTTCGAAAGACTCCTAGGAGATTCGTCCTTTGATCAACGTCTAAGCACAACCAACCGAATATGAAATCTACAAACGACATAAAATCTCAAAAGCGACGAGTCAAAGGCATTCGTCAAGGAATTAAACAACTATTTGTGAACGTTCATCACCGGTTCCGTCAATACGAAAATATCTTCGATTTGATGTTAAGTCGAGGTCCGGACAAACACACCCGAGAATTAATCGCCGAATTCCAACGAAATTCAATCGCGCGGGCGATGGAACGCGACTTCAAGAAGATCGGTGCTGAAATGTGGGGAGCGATGAATTCAGTTGTTGATATGAAGGCGATAAATCAACAAATTGAAACGCAAACTTCAGGGGAACCTCAAAAAAAGTTCAGCCTCTATGACTCAGTCTGAAATGTTTTTCTCGGGTCAAACGCATCACGTACAGCCTCACCAATAAAAATCAACAAACTCAACGTGATCGCGACTACAAGAAATCCTGTGATACCTAACCACGGCGCATTTCCAATATTACTCTTACCTTGACGCAATATGTCTCCTAGCGACGGCAACTCATCTTGTAGTCCAAAACCTAGGAAATCCAACGACGTAAGTGCCGTAATCGACCCGATCATCACAAACGGCAAAAAAGTTAGTGTTGCGGTCATGGCGTTCGGTAATACATGGCGAAACATAATGACTGAGTCTTTCACACCAAGACTACGTGCAGCTCTAACGTACTCAAAGTTTCTGGTGCGTAGAAATTCTGCCCTAACCACCCCCACTAAAGCCATCCATTCGAATATCAGCAACAGGAAAAGTAACAGTAAAAAGCTGGGAGTGAGGATGCTTGCTAAGATTATGAGTAGAAATAATCTCGGCATTCCAGCCCAGATTTCGATCACTCGTTGGAAAATCAGATCAACCCAACCTCCAAAGTATCCTTGCACTGCGCCTGCGGCAATCCCAATGATAGACGATAGTCCGGTCAACACAATACCGAAAAGCATCGCAATTCGAAATCCATAAATCACGTTTGCAGCGACGTCACGACCTGATTCGTCGGTTCCTAAGATGTTTTCCCAAGTTGGACTAGCGGGATGTTCACGCTGAAAATTGATTGTGTCGAACGAATAACGAATCGGTTGCCACAAAATCCATCCCTTTTCTTCAATCAAGTCTTGTACTTCTTTCTCGCGATATTCTGCTTCCGTCGGGAAGAAACCGCCGAAGGTCGTCTCGGGGATCCGCTGGTACATCGGAAAATAGAAATTACCATCATAGTGCACCAGAATAGGACGATCATTCGCAATGAACTCGGCAAAAAGTGACAATACAAAGAAGAAGGACAGAACGATCAAGGACCAGTAACCGCGTTTGTTCCGTTTAAAACTCTCGATCCGCCGTTTTGTGAGAGGCGAAATCCAAGTTCGTGCAGTAGGAACTTGACCGTCGGTTGGTTGCACCGCTAAATCAGACACCTCTAGTCTCAAAGTCAATACGCGGATCGATGAATGTATAAGTCAAATCACCGATTAAATTCATCACTAACCCGAGCAACGTAAAGAAGTACAACGTCGCAAACACAATAGGATAGTCGCGGTCGATTACGGCATTAAAACCTAATAGACCTAGTCCATCTAGATTGAAAATAAACTCAATCAATAGCGATCCAGTAAACAATATTCCAACGAAAGCAGAAGGAAATCCAGCGATAACAATAAGCATCGCATTGCGAAAGACGTGCCCGTACAGTATCCGGCGTTGTCCTAAGCCTTTAGCACGGGCGGTCAAAACATATTGCTGATTAATCTGATCAATGAATGAGTTTTTAGTAAGAAACGTTAAAGTCGCAAAGCCACCAATTACCATCGCGGAAATCGGCAGTACCATGTGCCAAAAATAGTCCAAAATTTTGGCATGCCACGGTAATGAACCCCATTCTGGCGAGGTCAGTCCGCCTAGGGGAAAGATTTGTAAAAATTCGACGGAACTGGCCTTTGAAAAAATGATCAACAAGAGAATCGCAAACAAAAATGCGGGTATCGCATTGCCAACAATCACAACTGCACTCGTCCAAACGTCGAAGCGCGAGCCATCGCGTACTGCTTTACGTACACCCAAAGGAATAGAAATGAGATAGACGAGTAGAGTCGTCCATAGACCTAAGGAGATCGAGACGGGCATTTTTTCAAGCACAAGATCTATGACGTCTTTCCCTTGAAAAAAGCTCTCGCCAAAGTCAAAAGTGAGATAACGCCTCATCATGATGAAGAAACGTTCATGAATCGGTTTATCGAGCCCGAATCGCGCTTCGAGTTTCTCGATATAGGCGGGTTCTAGACCTTCGCCGCCCCGATACTGTCCCCCAGCTCCTGAAGACACTTGACGCGAATCGGAGGAGCTATCTTGTACCTCACTAGACCCGACACTCGTTACACGCGAAGTCCCCGTTAACTCTGGGTTATCGAGTTGTGCTAAGACCTGTTCGATCGGGCCACCCGGGGCAAACTGAATGACCACAAAATTGATGATCATAATGCCCAACAAAGTCGGGACAATCAGCATCAATCGCCGAACTACATACCAAAGCATGTCAATTCACCGTGTAAGTTACCCTCTCAATCAAATTGGTTAGCCCTTACCGCAGAAATTCTTCCACGCGCCGAGCTTTCTCTGTATCGTACCACCATGTCGAGTAACCAACGTAATACTTTGGTTTAATTTCAGGTATCCCAAACTTATCCCACCAAACTACCCGGTCTGAGCGAATGTGCCACTGCGGGATTACAAAATGATTCCAGAGTAGTATTCGATCAAGTGCTCGAGTCACGGTTACCAACTCGTCGCGAGTTTTAGCTTGTACAATTTTTTCGATGACTTCGTCTATGACGGGGTCTTGAATTCCAATGTAGTTGCGACTACCTTCCTGCTCAGCGGTTTCTGAACCCCAGTAGTCTCTTTGTTCATTTCCGGGTGAATGCGATTGTCTCATCGTACCAACGATCATGTCATAATCGAACTCATCAACACGATTAAGATATTGTGTGGGTTCGACCGTGCGCGTCGTCGATTTGATTCCAAGACGCTTGAGATTCTCTTTCAATGGATTGACCACACGTTCAAAACCTGCATCATTAAGAAGAAATTCGATCTCCATGACTTCACCGGTTTCAGTATGGGTGAGTACTCCGTCCTGAATTCCCCAACCCGCTTCAGTCAACAACTGAAAAGCTTTCTGCATTTGTGGTCGAATATTACCGCTGCCGTCGGTTGTCGGTACTTCATAAACATTAGTAAATACCTCGTCTGGTACTCTTCCTCGATATTGTTCAAGTATCTCTAGTTCTTCCGGAGATGGCAGACCCGTCGCAGCAAAATCGGAGTTAGCGAAATAACTCGTGGTGCGCGTGTACTGGTTGTAAAAGAGGTTATTGTTTGCATATTCGAAATCAAACATATAGCTTATGGCTAAACGTACCTTTCGGTCGGTGAATTTACTTTTACGAGTATTGAAAATAAACGCTTGCATACCAGCGGGGCGATCATGTTCAAACAACTTTTTACGTACCATCCCACTCTGAACTGCGGGAAAGGCTTCATCGGTATACTTTTCAGCCCAGTCCTTACTTGAATTTTCAGGTCGTAGGTCGTATTCAGCCGCGCGAAAACCCAATAATGCTACGTCAGAATCACGATAGTACTTAAAACTTACCACATCAAAGTTATACCGCCCCACATTGATGGGAAGATTTGCTCCCCAATAGTCTGGATTACGTTTGTATTCGATTAAACGACCCGGTTCAATCGCACCAATGGTGTAAGGACCACTCGATACGATTGGTTCTACGATCGCTTCGTCAAACGCGCGATTCTCCCAAAACGCTTTCGAGAGCACCCAAATTTGTCCCATAATCTGCGGTAATTCTCGATTCGGTGGACCACTAAAATCGAAACGTACTGTATGTGGATCGACCGCCGTCGCTCTTTCAACATCCGCGTAATACTTAGCATAGTGCGGAAGACCCTCGTCGCGGAGCAGATGAAAACTGAATACAACATCCTCTGAAGTCACAGGAGTACCATCACTAAAACGTGCTTCCGGACGAAGATGAAAGATTGCGAACGACAGATCCTCCGCCACCTCTACGTCTTTAGCAATCACACCATATTCGGCGACTGAATCATCTTCGGGGGATCTCATTAATGGCTCGTAAACAAAGGTTGTTGTACCGACCGCAGGACGACCCGTTATTGTGAATGGATTCAATGTGTTGAAACTACCTTCGTAAAAACGCCGTAAGGTTCCCCCCTTGGGTGCATCGGGATTAACGTAGTCAAGATGCTTAAATCCCGCTGGGTATTTTGGTTCACCGGACAAACTCAGAGCATGAAATCGAGTAGTTTTGACTTCGTCTTCTTCTTGCGCTGTTATGGGAAAGTACAACAGCCACGCTGTTAGCCCCATGGCAATTAGCATCGAAAGAAACATTGTCGGTTTACTCTTCATCGGTGGGTTCTCCTTGTGTTTTTCCTATTAACAAAATTCGAGAGTTGGTGCATAGTCGCAATACAAATACGTATTGCGATTGATTCTCCATTAGAAATGATACACAGATTTGTCGTGCTATCGACGAGATTTTTACGCCGAGACAAAAAAATACCCGTGCCAGCATCGCCAGCACGGGTTATGGAGATTATTTATAACTCAGGACTAAAAGCGTAATCTCGCATTTAATCCAAATGTATTACCACTGTCAGAAGTTTGCATTCCTTTACCGAATACAACATCCATATCAAAATTGAATGTTGAAGATATCAGTTGCTTGATTTCAGCTCCTAACAGGAATGAATAACTATCAAACTGGTCGCGGGTATATTCCAAATAAGGTCGTACCATGTGGGTATCTTCTTTGATATAAAACCCGTAAGACATACTAGTATTAAGTGCCATACCAAGTTGCTGGCTGTCACTCGAACTTGAACCAATTAAGGCGTTCAAAGTCGCACTCTCTTGTAGTAAGGTACCAAAAGTCGGTGAGACTTGTCCCCAAGTAGGTGCAACAGACACCATGAGTCCTCGTTCGTCCTGCGACGGATGGAAAACTGCCAACATTGAGAAACCTTTGTCTTCGTAGTCATTTTCCGAGTACGTGATCAGACTATGGCCGCGGGCGTCAACGGTAAACCAATTCGAACTGTATCGTAATCCACCGATAATTTCGAAGCCATTTCCAGTAATTCCATCGCCACCATCTGAGCGGTACGCTAACTCACCGAATGGTGCAAAGATACCAGCAATGGTCAGGAAGTCATACGAGACATCCATACCTAAACGATAGCGACTAACCGAACTGTCTAAGCCTTTAGCCTCGCCGACACCATCGTCGGTCGACAAGTTAGCGATTGCAGCATCGCCCCTAAATCCAAGATTCAGCGAACCACGTTGCCACCAATCCGATCGCGCCGACAAGATTGCCAAGGTTGTCGTCAGGTCACCTTTGTCGATCGTTTCATCGCCATTGCGAACGATTGCATCGCCAGAGCCTCGACCTATAACACCCCAAACTAGCGTTCTTGAATTGATACGATAACTTGCGTATGGTAAAACAGAAGTGGTATCAGTGACTAGTTGTCGATTCGCGGTTCCCCACGAATACTCACTTTCGGATTCGTGCTTACTGACCGAGATACCTACCGTCAATTGATCATTGATCGCAACGTCAGTTCCTAAGTGAGCCGACTTCGACGTAGTCTTTGTATCCGCTGAACTTGAGGTCTGTTCGTCGGTTGTACCCCAAACCGAAATATCAGAAAGCATTCCGTCGCCTTCAAGCGATTGCGAGAAGTTTCGTGGTACGAAATCTTTGACATCGAGTTTAGCACCGCGACTAGAGATGACACCCCACGAAATTCCACCCTTTGAGGTTTGTTGGTTCGCAACCGGTTCAACTTTAGGCTCGGCTGGAACACTTGGTTCCGGTTTTGTCTCTGGAGTTTGCGATGGATTCGTTGCAACCCTGTCAGTTTGTTCGACCTGTCGTTCCTTAACTGGTTCTCGCTCTTGTGCTTTACGCTCGTTTCGATCAATCGCTTCCACGATTCTCTCAAACCCGAAGTTTTCGCGGGTACCTTCAACGCGCGCACCAATTGCATTCGCCGAACTTGAAATCATGTGTCGACCAACACTTGCCAAAGCAGTTTCAGTCTGCTTACGAATTTCACTATCGCTGACCATCGCGGAGAACGTCTGTTGCGCCGATCTTCCACGCGGATCCGTCGCTTTCACCGTAATCTCAGTTGAACCAACAATGGAAGGGGTGAGCGATAAATCAGCTTGCATAAATTTCATAGTTGCAGCTTTACCTTCAGAGGCGAATGTATACGTTAATGTATCCCCATCTTCATCGTTGAAGTATTGGGCGACATTCAGCTCAAAGATCTCACCACCAATTTGCATAGTCACGTCATCGATTTGAGCGACAACCACCGGTACCGTATCTACCGTGATAATGAATTCTTCGGAAGTTACTAATCCTTTAGGATCGGTAGCATCTAAACGAACCACTGTAGTACCCGGTGCTTTACCCGTGATCATGATCGTCATTGAATCCAAATCTGCAATTGCCACGGTCGGATCCGAAGAACTGACAGCATACGTAAGATCGTCGCCATCTGGATCTTCGAACACACCTTCAATCGAAAAGTCGATCGGGGTACCAACTGTAACTAGTTGATCTTCGATACTTGCTAACACGATCGGTGCTGCATTCGGTGGGGCTTCAACCATTACCATAAAGTGGGTAATCGCTCCGAAATTCATCGGATCTTTAGCAATCACGGTGATCTTCGCAGTTCCAACACTTCCGGGTGTGAGATTGACAATCAGTTCATCGAGTGTAGCGGTAACAATCTTGCTATCCGAATTCTCAATCTCATAAGTTAACTCATCCCCATCCGGATCTTCAAATAAACCGTCAATGGAAACACTACCAGTCGCATCTGTATACAAGGTGAAATCAGACAAAGTTGTAACCGTGTTCGGTGCTTGGTTTGTTGCCGCTGCTTCCGTTACGGTTACTACGAACTCATCCGAGGCTGTCTGATCGACATTGTCAATCGCCGTGACTTTCACATCGGTTGTACCTAATGCATTGGCAAAAATACGTAAGACATTTTGATTTTCTCGATATATCACATCGGCAACGTCTTCATCTTCATTGTCGATTTCAAACGTCAGGGTACCTTCGTCTTCAAACACATCATCCAGTTCGATGTCAGTTTTATCATCGACTTCCAACGTCACATCTTCGATCTCATTGACCAACTTCGGTGGATCATTGCGAGCTCCCACATCGATCGTAAAGGAAACCTGCGCCGTATTGTCGGCGGTATCCGTAGCTTTCAGTGTGGCTTTGGTTACTCCTTCGGAGTGGATATAGACTAAGATCCAAGGAATGTCATCTTCGTCGTACTTGATACCAGCGGTTGCAACTTCGGGATCATCCGTACTTACTGAGAGTGTGAAGGTATCACCTTCGTCCGTAAACGCGCCCGAAGCATCGATGGGATCGACAGTCAATCCTACGCGAGTACTGACATCGGCAATCGAATCAGCATGTGCAATCGGCGGATCGTTGCGAATGACTTCAACCGTAAAGCTCGACGATACAGTTTGATTATTTTGATCGGTAGCGTTTATCGTGATTTCGGTTTCGCCATCAGCATCCCCGTATATTCTCAAGAAGTGATCGTCAACAATAATGGCGGTTACGACCGAGGAATCCTTAACTCGAAGTCCAAACACTAACTCCTCTTCGTAGCCAGCATCGCCGTCGTCGAAGTAGAGGAGTAGATCAATGTCGTCGCTACGGCCATCTTCTTGAATTTCCATGTCTGGAATTCCATCGCCAACTATCGTTGGGGCATGATTCTGTGAAGTCCTTGCGAGGAATCGCTTGAGGACTGTGTTGTCGTCGAAATCGGTCGCAGTTATCGTAATCCTTGCATTGCTTGAACTGACCGAATTACCAATAATGCAGATATCTTCGTTATTCTGAACCTCAACACCTACTTCACCCGGTCGGGTTGAAGTAGCTTCGAACACTAAACTTGTATTGACCGAATCTGAATCTGGATCGGTGAAATGTTCGCTAGCTTTAACGACACAATCGGTAACGCCGACTAAGACCGTCTGATCTTCAATTTCGTCGGGCGTTCGCATCGGCGGTTCGTTCACATCGATCAAATCAACTTCGACTGAGAGCGCTGCAACTCCACCATAATTGTCTGAAGCTGTTAAAACAAGATCGAAGGAATTCTGATCGCCTTCATAATCAAGTCCTTTCTTGGCTACCTGGATTTGTGCACCGTCGGCAACTTCGACAACCTTAAAGTAACTCGAACCCGATAGTTCGTACGAGATTGTGTCACCTGAGTCGGAATCAGTGGCTTCAACAGGGGTACCTACATTAGTATTGACCGGTGAATTTTCTTCGATTTCAAAGGACAAGCCTGAGAGACCACCTACCCAGCGCGGTGAACGATTCGTCTGTTTAACGGTTACGTCGAATTCCGCATACGCGGTTTGCCCAGATAAATCAGTCGCTGAAACTTCAACGGTTACCGTTTCCGGACCATCGATGTCGTCTTCGGTTGGGGTCACGGTAACGATGCCGTTCGACTCACTTACCGTAATGACATCGCTTGACCCAATGATATCTGCGGTGAAATCATCGATATCAGAATTCCCATCGCCATCGATTACATAGTCATTCAAATCAATCTCAGTTGGATAATCACCAACTAAGAAATATAGATTATCAATTTTCTTGAATGTGGGTGCTTCGTCGACGTTTTCGATACGAACGGTAAACTTGATCTCGTGGGTCTCACCGGCTAAATCGGTCGCACAGAGCTCGATTTCGTAGCCACCTGGATTCGTTTCGAAGTCCGTATTGACGCGAGGAATACCCGGACCATGATAGTCGGCATCTTCACCGCGAACTAGGAGTTCGTAAGAGTGTGATACACCATTGTTTGAGACGTCGTGACTTGCACGTCTTTCGACTATAACGCCCTTGTTGGATCTGTAGACCTCCGTGTCTTCTGGACCGTGACAGGGTTTACAGTTACCCATTTGACTCCAACACAGTCGGTCGTCAGTGGGGCCACCATCGTCGGCGGTGAAAGTCAGTTCAATGTCTTCCCCTTCGTCAATAGTGTGTGAACCAGACGTTACATAAACGTTTCGTCCCGTGACTTTCGCTGTGCTACGAATCCGCGGTTCGGAATTCTGCCCGTAGATAAAGTCAACCCGAATCTTGACCGGATCGCCAGTTTTTGTACTGCTATCGTTACCACGTTGTGCATCGACTTCAAACCATAACTGGATCGTTCCGTAATGCCCCAAGAGTTCAAACTGGTCGCTTGCTGGATCAGTTGAAGGTAATTCCATCGTGACTGAAAGGCGTCCGCGTTTACACGACGCCGCGCCGGACAGGCGGAAAGTAGCCACTTGATCGACGTTGACTTCATTGTCGTTACTCAACGTGACCGTATCATTCGCATCCGATCCGTCAACAGTGAAACCTTCATCAACGATTGAAAAGCACAAGTGTCCGGTATCAATTTCAAAACTCTTCGTGACGTCTGTCGATTGTGTACCACCACCATTATCCGAAGCTATCGGACGCAACCAAACTTCATCGTCTGAGTTTGCCTTTCGGGTGACACCACCTTCTCTACCATCGACGATGTCGACGTAAATGGTCATGCTATCGCTTTGGTCGTTCTGGTCGGTCGCCGTGACTACCAGTTCAAATTGATGGTTGTCGGGGAGCGATTCGAGTTGCGACGAGGTCACAGCACTAGGAACGGAAATTTGTCCAGTATCTTCGTTGATTTCTAAATATTCACGATTGTTGTAACTGCCACCGGTCATTGAAAACTCTTCAATATCGTCGTCGATATCTTGATTAACAAATTGGGACACGACGTTGATTTCAAAATCAGTACCAACAGTTTCCACGTTCCAATCTACGGTAGCAGATGTGATCGTGAACATCGGCGCAGCGTTTTCTGTAACGTCTACCTTGATTCCGGAAGCTGTCAATACATTTACCACGGAGTCTGCACCGGAGCCCAGAGTAGCCGTAACTTCTATGTTGAGGGATACTGATTTACCTTCGGAGACTCCCGTGATTCGAATAAGGTCGTCTGAAAGATCACCATCGTTGTCAGTTATGTGTTGGACTGTAAATACGTTGGTGTTGCCAGATGTAGTCCTAACGGAATAGGTTGTTGTCGTGTCGCGGAGTGCAGAAGGAGTAATCCAGCATGCGAGACCATAATCTTGGGTATGTCCTTCACTGACTCTTATCGGCATGACTGGGCAATTGTCACTATCGTCCATGTCATCTCCAAGACTTTTCGTGGTGACTGCCGTGGCAAATTCGGAATATGGGCTTCGTCTGACGTCATAGGGGTTTGTGTTTTCGTCATAATTCTGGCCCCGGAGTATGGCACGAACTTTGATATCATAGCTTTTACCTTCGCCGGTTGCAGCGACGGGTACTAGACCACTAATTGTGTAATGTTGTACGTCGCCGGTAGCATCTGGATCTTCTCTAAGGTGACCTGAAAGCGAGAATTCATCCGTTCCCGATTCACGCCAGGCAACTTCATAAAAGGTTGCGTCGCCAGCTGATCCGTCTCCAGTCCATTCAACGTAGATGTCGGAGGGAGATTCAGCTGCAGCCATGATAGTATTAGCGTCGGGTGCTGCAAGTGCCTCGCCATACAACACTACTGAAAACTCCAGACCATCACCGATTTGTTCAGCCGGGTCGAATGTAAACACCTTAAATGCGCGTAGTGTGTAAACGATTGGTGCAGCTCCCCAAGCTTCAGCGTTGGAATCAAGACTAAGAACCGGTTGATCTAATGTGATACGACCAGTCTCATTTTCGCCAGCCATCGTGATAGAACTCTCACGATCGTCGTCGGCGGTGGTGTTCGCAGCACCAAGGTCGTAACGGTCGTTGTCGTCATCAAATGGGACGGTTGTGGCGCTGTCTGTGTCTTCTCCCAAATAGAGACGTAATCGAACCGTGTCGTCTTCACATTCCGTGCCTGCGCCCGCGAGAAACGCGGGTAAATTTTCCGTACCAGTTCCGTTTACAAAGAATTCGACTTCGATACGACTAAGAACGTCGTCATCATCAATATCGTCGTCGCCATCAACGTCGAAACCGCACGGGGTTGGTGTTTGTGCGAAAATCAAGCTACCACCAAACGTGAAACACGTAGCGAGCAAGATTAGTAAGATTCTTGAAAGTACGGTAGAGGCAGTACGGCCTCGACCCTTATCAGAGTTGATATTCATGGAAATTCTCCTATTTACCGATCCGGTCGTCTTATCCATGGGTTGACGACACAATGGTTTGTCAATCGGACTTGTAGCGACTTCCCCGCTACGTCCCTGTCCTCTAGAAGTCACTCCTACCTCCTGGAAGGAATTGAAGGAACTTCCTATCTAGTTAGACGAGAAGTTCATAGTAAAACAAATTGTTTTACCGGTTAAGTATTTTACATACTCGACCACAGAAAAGACAATTCAGCGTGATCTTCGAGTCTGTTTTTCAATCTAATTTTATTCTTTACAGTACACCTCAGTGGTGTAACGTGTATTAAGTATATAACAAATTGCCTAAAAAAGCAATGCTTTTTACGTAAATATTTCAAAATCTTTCAAAGTGATTTTAGCGAACTAAAAGGATTTGAGAATTTAGTGCGGTTTATCGTTGTGCTCTCAGAGACAACTACCAATGAAAAAATGTGTCCTATTGCGTAACCCAGCGAGCATAGATCTTCGTGAATAGCTGTACTGTGACGCTTTAAACTTATGGTCTCTACATGTCTCTGATAAGGCGGATTGGATTCAAACCGATCGATATTGAAGAGAAATTGAAAGAAATGTTAGAGTGCGAGAAAAACATCATAACAAGAGGAATATAATGTATGGTACAAAATCCACTCGATATTGTTATGGTACCAGAATCATGATTGACAATTGGATGTCCTTTTTCGCTTCACTAGCCTCTTCTTTGGCTTGGTCAATTATGATTTTCGGGTTAGGGTGGATGTTTCGTAAACCGATCATTGATTTGTTGGCCTCGTTAGAAACATTTACGTTTGATAAAGGAAAAGTCGAATGAAAACGTAATTTGGAAAAGATGAGAGCGATAACCGAGAGTAATGAAAAAGACATTCAAGGAAACGATGAAAGGAATGGTCGCACACCCAAACAGTCAGTCGTAACGAATCCCCGACAAGCGATTCTAACTGCTTGGTACCAACTTGAACGGATGGCCGTGTTGAAATATCATGAGTTATCAAGGAGCAAGGACCGAGATCAGGTTGCGCCACACAAAGCACTAGCATTTTTTGAGTATTCCAGTGTTTTAACTCCTAGTTCAGCCGAAGCATTGAGGGACCTGCGTTACTCGAAAAACCAACTCGACAAGCAGTACGTTAATGACATTTCTACGAGTATAGCCGAGGATTTTGTCGCAGTGACACATTCGTTGTGTAATCAAATCGAGGTTATGACTGACACACCAGCTATCGATTTAGTGTTACTAACATTTCTTATCCTGCAATACAACAAACTGTTAGACCGTGGTAAATGTAAGGATATCACAATTGAAGATGTCCATACTCACATCGAAAACGGTACAATCTTAAGGTTTGTCGATGAAAAAGCTCGACGGGACGGCGATTCGTTAAACCTCGAAATATTCTTGAAAGCTGAAGCTGACGAGCAGACTTTTGAAGAATATTACGTGAAAAATCTTCAAGCGACCTATGGGGCATATGCCGGCGACGAACGTCGAAGGTGGGGTGTTGAAAATAACGGCTTATGTCTACTCATTGCGTGGACAATTGAAATCATTCAACAAGGTGGTGGTTGGGTTCCCAGAGAAAATGTAGCTGGGCTGCACGAGTGACCCATACCCAAAAACGACGACAACCAATTAGAGAATTTGTCTTGTAATCTATCAACAGAATTTTCCAATCATGAAACTAGGCATGCCGCCAATGCCAGCAAAGATACTTCGTAAAATCTAAAAGGGGACCAATTTAGCCACGACCACAAAACTGAAACCCATGGAAAGTATCAACACTCATTTAGACGATTTAACAGTGGAACAACTAGATCGCTGGCGCGGCACTAGAAAACCTACTGTCTCCCGACATGAAGCCATCCAATTGCTGCTAAGAGACAGTTTGTCTCTCTACTCAAGAGAAATCGGACGGCGAGGACGCCGTATCAAACTTCAGCTACCTGATCCAGTACATTTGGGCGCGATTTATGCCTTAGAACAAGTTCACGGATTTGGTCCCGTTAAGTTTCGAACTATGGTTGAACAAAGAATTGAGCCTCGGGATGTATTAGAAAACCCTAGCCAATTGTCACTTCCAGGAGCTGTTGGAATCCGTATCGTTCAAGAGATTGAATCAATATCAAATTCGACGATTGTTAAATGCATGGACCGAGCATACCGTCAAGTTGAGGTTGCTCAGTCTCACTCTGCAAGTATCCTTGTCATCGGAGATTCCGACTATCCAAAGAGGGTATATGACCATAACCCGGTACCAGTACTGTATGTTCGGGGTGACTTGTCAATACTTAGTTCCGCAAAGACCACTGCAGTGGTCGGCTCTCGAAACATTCGAGAACCATATCTCGGTCAAACACGAATACTTGCCCAAACGCTAGGAGAGGTGGGGCGCGTTCATGTGTCTGGTTTCGCCTTAGGCGCGGATTCCATCGGTCATGAGGCAGTTGTCAATGTTGGTGGTAAAACGATGTGCGTTATGCCGTGCGGGATCGATCGGTTGTTTCCTCCCGAAAATCGTGAGCTACGAAAGCAATTTCTAGAAGATCCAAATGTGGTATTCGTTAGTGAATTTGGGTTTGGTCAAGGTGCATCCTCCTTACGTCTTCGAAAACGCAATAAGTTAATTGTTGCATTCGCAGATGAGGTGTTCGTAGCTCAATCGGCATTAGATGGTGGAGCTATGAACGCTTATCGATTCAGCATCGAGCAAAAGAAACCAGTTGGAACGTTTAGGAGTGATAGTACCCCTGAAACCGAAGGTAATGCGTTCATTGAAAGTGATTTCGAAAATACGTTGAGAGGTGGAAAGCCATTTGAACTTGACGAACGGGTGTCCCATTACATCAAATGCAACAAACAAGTTTCATCTTTGACTTAGACGGTACCATTTGGGATAGTAGACCCTGGTTTGAAAAAGCAATCTGCCACTTGAGCACAGCTACCGCTGCAACCATTACCAGGGAATTTGCAAGTGAAGGAAACTTCGTAAGAGTAGCAAATAACCTGGGTATCAAACCACTTCAGTTGATTAGATTAGCAACAAAAGGTACAGTTGGTACTGTCTTGCGTTATGATGGTGTCAAATCAACTCTCGCAAAACTTCAATCACAAGAAGTATTGCTAGGAATTGCGTCTAATCTACCGGGAAACCTAGCTCGAGCGCACTTGTCCGCGACTGATTTGTTGCAGTATTTCGACGAAAAATACATAGTGACGCCACGCAGAGGAATCCCTTCCAAACCGAATCCGCGTGGCATTAATGAACTCATTCGAAGAATGAATCAACAATACGTCCCAGAAACGTATTGGTTAATTGGCGACGCGATTTCCGATGCTGAAGCGGCGATCGCAGCTGAGGTGAAATTCATATGGGCATCTTATGGCTATACAAAGGAGGAACCTCCGAAGACTTCAAGAGCATTTAAGCGGTTTGACGAGTTACTTGAACTGTGAGATTCGTTTACAAGATATATAGCCCATACGATGGATTTACACCGGACAAGATCCCCGAACGCAGAGTTGACGGCTTACTGAAACTCGGTGGTTGGAAGAGATATCTAGATGTCGTCGAAAAAGGTTGGGAGTGTTGGGTCTATTTCAAGGGTGAAAAGACTTACCAACCTGGAGTTTACGCGGTCGGCTTTGTCAAAAACATCGACTACACGAATAACAGTGTTTATCTTCTACTTAGGCACTTTGACCCCGCGAACCCGATTAAACCTCCACGTATTAACGATCTCGTTTCAGACCTTGTCAAACCTAAAGTACGTCAGGTTTTCGTTTTACCAGACGATTTTGAGAAACCGTCCTCGTGCAACGAAAGCGCTTGTCAGGAACAAAAGTGTGCTTCCTGCTCTACCTTTAAACAATTTGTCTCTATTTCTGTACAAGACTGGCGACTACCGATACAATTAAGGAAAATAGTCGAAAAAGAATCCGTGATAGCTGCGTACTGGATCAAACCCACGATCTGTGTATACAAACCCTCTAAAATTGTTAAGAATCTGACGAACCGATTTTTTCGCTTTAAATCTGGTCGAAAGTCATTTGCATACCCTTTTGCTCTTGCAATATTCGAACAACTTAGATTGCGAGAAAAACTAACTTTCGATTACATCGTACCGGTCCCGCTCTCACCAGACAAAGTAAAGGTTAACGAAGTACATCGAACAACATTGTTAGCTAAGAAACTCCGTTTTTTACTCGGTGTACCGGTCAAAGAGATGCTGCAATTGACAGCACCAATCTCAAAGCGGCGTAGATTGAGCGAAGGCGCTACAATAGCTCAATTTCGACGTGAATATGAAGAACGGTTATCAATTTCAACTCTAGCACAAAAGAAATGTAAGGTATTGTTAGTTGATGATGTATTACACACTGGTTCTACCCTTTCGATAATCGTTAAAAGGCTGAAACAAGAATTTCCTGATATCGAGGTAACTATTGCGACCATTGGACAATTTATTGTAAAAGATGTGGTGCTACATTCGTCACGTTTTGTGCATTCTGAATAACTTCGTACATTCTCCATCTCCGATGAAATCAAGTTGGTAAAATTCGGTAGCCCCTAACGATAATCTTCGTGATGCAAACATGTGATGTTGCCGTCATTTTTGAGCAAAATAATCAGAGATTAAGTCCCCAATACAGGACGGGTAAGAAACCGAAAGGGTTTGATTCTCGAAGTAGCCGACTCTCTATAACTGTGAGATTTAGTTGAACAGGTCGCGAATGGTTAAAGTTATAATAACTAGATGAAAAGATTTGAAGTTTCATTTATTTCGCGCACCGGAGAAGTCACTCACTTCACCGAAAACGTCATAGCTGAAGGGTATGTGTTCAATCCACTATGTAACTCGTTTGAATTCACCGTCAAACACGAGGTCATCTTTTGTACCCCTAAAGAACATCTTGCGTTCATCAAGTTGGTACAACCATCTTCGCTATTTTCGACAAAGAACGAATCAGTTCAAAAGGAAGCATTCATTACAAGCGACAAGATGGGAGAGTTCTCTGATGAAACAATATCCATATCAGGCGAAATTGTCGAAGTTGACCCGGATCACTTTCCAGATCTAACTTACACCAAAGTAATCAATGGTTACGTCGAAAAACAAGCTATTGGGAAACGAACCTGGCGAAGATTACTCGACGATATGCTCAAAGTCGCTACTGAACAGCTAGGTGGCAAATCATGGTCGTTGCAAGGACGAGTCCCATTTGAAGTCAAGAAGGGAGTCGTTGACGAACACGGTTATGGTTATATTGACGAACTGAACGTGTCAATCCGACATATGTCAGCAAATGACACCTGTTCGTCGCTGGTCGAGATAGCTCGGATATTTGGGATTGAGTTTGAAGTCACTTTTGAGTGGCAATCAAACAAACCATCCAAGTATCCTGGGAAAACCGCTAGGTTACACGTACACAGAGATTGACTGTGAACACGATCCTGTTGCGAAAAATCGACTTTTTTAAGGGAAGAGATCGTGTGGCTTCAGTGTAACCAATCCATTCGACTCCCCGATCTTTTCAACGGCTTAATAGGAAATACTGGTTAGCTCCTGCAAATTGTTCAATTCTTTGTTGTATGTGAGCGCGTCGTCGTGATCCTTTTGAAATTTCTATCCGGCAATCGGTCCTAATCGACCGTTGAAACTTGAACTTTCCTGCATTCATTCTCTTGAACACAGAATCAAGGACAAAATAAACAGAATAATTACCATGTCCTATATCTCCACTTAACTCACCTACGATGTTTGCTCCACTAACTGGATTCTCAAGACGTTTATTCGCATAAGTCGCTGGATAACTCCTTTTTTTGGGCCAAAAGTCTTTTGGCAATAAGAATCGAGGGACTCGATCTCGGTCAAGGACGTTAAGTATTCGTTGAAATACTGAATCTAAGTTATCCCTAACATCTAGCTCATTATTCTCTGTGCTACCGAACCCAACTACACCAGTCCTAAAAATAAACACCCAAATTGCGAAATAAATTGCCAGCCACCTAGCACCACATCCTTCTGCAGCTTCTAGGACACCATGCTCAGGTTTCGTGAATTTCTCATACATCCATGTGACTGCTGCTTTCTGTCTCTGAATGCAAGGAACGAATGGAACAAATGGATTTTTTCCCTGGTCAAGTAATTGAGCATCAAAAATGGTTGCCCAGTGGTTGATGAACAACCACGGGTTGGTAGCATAATACCGTTTATATTTTTCTAGTTCGATGGTGTCGCTTGCGAGTCTCTCGTATATCTCTTGTCGTTGTCTATATATGTTTTCATAGCAGGGGTTGTCAAAATCAAAACCCGAGTAATCAATTTCAATCAAAATTCAGTGCTCCTGCAGTAATTAAATCAACGCTTGAAACAGGTCAGTTATCGATAGTTAGCCCGAACACTTCTTCACCTAGTCTAGCTATTATACTAGTATGCTAAATGTTGGATTTGAGAATTAATAGAATAACGAAAATTCGTTTCAAGTACGATTACCTTGCACACAAACGTGAATATCTTGAATCTACACAATATCTTAGGAATGAATCTTCAGCGCTAGAACTGGATGAGATTGGACTCGTCTTCGTTGGGTAACAAATAGCGCAACGGTTGAGCGCATTCGAGGTCAGTGAATGTCGATTCCATTAATTCGTGCATTTTTCCCTGGAAAATCACAGATAAATTCACTTCCATAGACATTTGGTTGACGGCATATCCGCTGCAACTATCAATATAGGAATAGTGTAGTTCCATTTGGAATTTTGAAAGCTCAAAAAGGAATCGTTTGCGCAAGGGCTTTTCGAGTCTTAGTACAAATCTAGTAGGCGACTGATCCAGTTTGCCCACGGCGATTTCGGCAATCAATTTCATTTTTTCCAGCATGCCAGAGGAGTCGTCATCCCCTGCTTCGGCCATCATTTTCGTGTCAACATCGAAAATGAAATTTGCTTCGGTATCCGATTCGTTTAAGATCCTGCCGGTGTCAGGAATAAATGGTAGAAGAGGCAAGGAAACGAACGGGCTTTGAGAATCCAAGTTGTATATGAGCGATTCACTAGCGTGCTGAATTCGGCCGTCGTCACTGACAAACAAATTGGCATTGCTTTCCAAAGGTTCTTCAAGGTCTGAGCTTTCCTGACGTTCCATATGCGTGAAAGAACTCACTGGAACGCCCAGATACATCTTGGACATTGCAGTTGCGAGCAATTCTCGATGGTCATCTGAAAGCGAGGAAGACGCAAGTCCTTCTGCTATTTTCTTGTATCGTTCAGTACGATAACGACTGATTGCTTCCTCAGTGTCCATTAAAGTAAAGTGAGCCTCCTCTGCAACGGGGGTTTCTTCGGTCGTTTGCTCCCCATCAGCGAGAATGATTGAGAAAGTAAGCACGCAAGATAATAGTACCAATCCCAAAAAGATTGGTGATTTTCGTCCCATATTGATTGTTGATTCCATGTTTAGCGGGCTCCTAGTCAGAAACACAACCCAGCATCGTCAACTTTCGTCGTTTGATGCATTGCTTCATTTTCAGTTCTTGAACACTGGTAGATTTTATCAACCCAGTGCATTCATTCAATTGACCACCCTAATGCACGATACCACTTCGCGGGTCAACACGTTAACGTTGAGCATACTAACTCGTAACTATGAGCACATTCAACGTCGGTGCTTCGTCTAGCATTGGATTGATACTCCCGTTGGACAATCTGGTTCATGGCAATTCGCGCTTCGCATGGTCCTGCACCATTGAAAGCAAAATTCGTGCCAAAGCTACTGGTCAAAGACGTCGTATCAATTGCTAAATCTCTACAGCACAGGCACATTGATGCGAATACTATCTCGAATTACTTGAACGTCTCCCAAATCTAAAACGTGTGAATTCCGGTTCACTTTGGATTCTGCTGCCTCCGAACGTGTCGCCGCATCAGAGATATAGGTTTCAGGAAACCTGAGTCTACTATCATTTGGCAGAAAGAGATCTTCGATAATTACTCGAACGAATCAATGATGGAACGATTAAACCTAAGGAAGGTGTGTTTAATTCAAAATTGCTAGAATCTAACCATGAGTAATTTTAACTTAGTTTGCTTGTAATGGAGTTGCCGATGTCAGAGAATACGTCGTTGT
>VXYV01000101.1 GCA_009845835.1 Gammaproteobacteria bacterium
TTATAGAACTGGGTGATCATACAAATAAAGGGATAGTATTAGATTTCTTTTCTGGGAGCTCAACAACAGGACACTCTGTTTATTCACTTAATGTAAAAAAAGGTGCTATTAGAAAAGTACTGTTAGTTCAATTACCAGAAAATATTGATGAAAATGATAAGGATAATTTACAGGCTATAGAATTTTGTAAGCAGCAAAAAATTCCTTTGAAAATAAGTGAAATTTCCAAAGAGCGTCTTCGTAGAGCTGCGAAAAAAATTCAATTAGAAAATCCTGATTATAATGGTGATCTAGGTTTTAAAGTCTTTAAGCTTGATAGCTCAAATATAAAACGCTGGGAAGCGAATTTTGATACACTTGAGGCAGATCTATTCAATTCAGTTGATTATATTAAGCAAGATCGCACCAGCGAGGATATTCTATTTGAACTTTTGCTGAAATACGGCCTTAAACTCACTGTACCGATTGAAACCCGTACCATTGAAGGTAAGACCGTTTACTCCATCGGCCTGGGGGCATTGGTAGTGTGTTTGGACGAAGACATTTCCATGGATGTCGTGAATGGCATTGGCGCATTGAAAGAGGAACTCAAACCCGAAATCATGCGGGTAGTGTTTAAGGATGACTGCTTCGAGGATGATGTCGTTAAAACCAATGCACTGCAGACACTCAAGCGTTACGGTATTGATGACATCAAGAGTTTTTAAGGGTCGATTGTATGAAGATTAAATTCGATCCAAACCAGGATCACCAACGCCGAGCATGGGAATCCGCTGTTGGCGTGTTTGAGGGTCAAGAACTGAACAAGACCATATTCTCCATGCCAAGAATTAGCCCGATTGATCTGTTTGATGGCAAAATTTCTAGCCAAGCGGATAAGGGTATTGGCAACCGACTGCGATTGCTTGATGACGAGATACTTCAAAACGTTCGCAAGATTCAACTCAATAATGGCTTGAAGCAAACCAAAGAACTGCCGGGACGTGACTTCACGGTCGAGATGGAGACCGGAACCGGCAAGACATATGTCTACCTGCGTTCTATCCTTGAGATGAACAAGAAATACGGCTTCACCAAATTCATAATTGTAGTACCGAGCATTGCGATTAAGGAAGGTGTTTTGAAATCCTTGCAGATGACAGAGAGTCACCTTAAAGAACAATATAACAATACCCCGTATGACTATTTTCAATACGATTCATCAAGGCTTGAACAAGTCCGTAGTTTTGCAACCAATGACTATCTGCAAATCATGGTGATCAATATTGATGCATTTCGAAAGAGTTTTACTGATCCAACCAATGAGTCCAAAGCCAACATTATCCACCGCTGGAATGATAAAATGCAAGGTGTACCAATTGATTTCATCAATTCCACCAATCCGGTTGTGATTATTGATGAACCGCAAAGCGTTGACACCACGGTCAAGTCAGCCGAAGCAATAAAATCCCTTAATCCGCTGTGTACATTCCGATATTCAGCCACTCATGTTGACAAGCACAATATGTTGTACAAGCTGGATTCTATTGATGCCTACGAACAAAAACTGGTCAAGCAAATAGAGGTAGCCTCCATTCAGGTAAAAGATGGTCATAACAAAGCTTTCATCAAGCTTCTTGCCGTTGATAATAAAAATGGACACTGTGCCCGTGTTGAAGTTGATGTCAAACACGAGTCAGGTACAAAAAGAAAGACCTTGTGGGTTAGGCAGGGTACCGATCTTTTTGAGCATGTTACCAAGCGAAGTATTTATGAAGGTTATATCATCAATGATATCTATTGCGAGGAAGGAAATGAATATATTGATTTCCAGAGCAAGGAAGACATTGTAAAACTCCACCAGACGATTGGTGATGTGAATGTAGAAGAGTATAAGCGCTTGCAAATACGCAAAACCATTGAAGAACATTTGGAAAAGGAACTGAAGCTCACACCAAAGGGAATCAAGGTTCTCAGTCTATTCTTCATCGATAGGGTTGCAAATTACCGCGATTATGAAGCCCCGGATCAAAAAGGTAAATATGCCATTATTTTTGAAGAGGAGTATGCGAAGGCAATAAAAAAGCCGAAATATAATGACCTTCTTGCTGATATGGACACAGTCAGCCATTCAGAAATTGTTCACAACGGTTATTTTTCGCAGGATAGGAAAGGCCTACTAAAAGATACCAGAGGGACAACTGCGGCGGATGAGGACACCTATAGCCTGATAATGAAGGACAAAGAGAAACTTCTGAATTTTGATTCAAAACTGAAATTTATCTTCACTCATTCAGCCTTGAAGGAAGGATGGGATAATCCGAATGTTTTCCAAATCTGTACGCTGAATGAAACAAATTCAACAATCAAGAAGCGCCAGGAAATCGGTCGCGGTCTACGTATATCAGTTAATCAAGATGGGGAGCGTGTTCCCGGGTTTGATGTCAATACACTGACTGTCATGGCCAATGAATCATACGAAGACTTTGTTGAAGGCTTGCAGAAGGAAATCGAGAAGGAAGAAGGAATAAAATTCGGTATTGTCGAAAATCATAGCTTTGCCAATATCGTCATTGAAGCAGAGAACGGAGAACAAGCATTCCTTGGAGCAGAAGCCTCAGAAGCCATTTGGAATTCCCTTTTGGAAAACGATTACATTGACCGGTATGGAAGGGTAAAGGATGAGCTGAAAATAGCACTTCACGAAAATGATCTAAAACTTCCCAAACAATTTCAAGAACAACGAGAAGCGATAAAGGTAACTCTAAAGAAAGTGGCTGGCGGTCTAAATATCAAGAATAACGATGATAAACGAAAGGTGCGGCTCAACAAGGCTGTATTCGATAGCCCCGAATTTAAGGAACTTTGGGACCGCATTAAATTCAAGACAATCTATAACGTAAATTTCAATCCTGAAAAACTGATCGACAAATGCGCTGAGAGCATTAAAAACGACCTGATCGTTGGTAAAACGAAGTTCAATTACACTCGTGCACAAACCGAAATCACAAGAAGCGGGGTGCATGCTACCGAGAGCCACCAATCCACACATATTTATGACGTTAAGGATTATCCGATACCGGATATTCTAAGTTATCTACAAAACGAAACAAACCTCAAGAGAAAGTCGATATTTGATATCCTAATTAAATCTGGACGTCTGAATGATTTCAAGAATAATCCCCAGAAGTTTATTGATGAAGTGAAAGAATTAATCAAACGGGAGATGCGCAACTTTATAGTTGATGGCATCAAATACCAAAAAATAGGTGATGATCATTACTACGCTCAGGAACTTTTTGAAAGTGAAGAACTAACAGTAATTCCCGCTTAAATTTTTTATCCCCATTAACAGGGGTATTACGAGGT
>VXYV01000064.1 GCA_009845835.1 Gammaproteobacteria bacterium
AATCTATACCAACAGAGGATATTAGCCGACTTAAAAATGTGATAAACTCGCACGGAATATTCATCCCATCGCTTAGTTCACCAGATTTTCGAGAAGAGTTAGTAAAACACGCATATGAAACCAATCATTGACCCCAAGAACACCTAAAAGGTGCAACACCAAACGAAGGCGAGCGACAAACTGAACATTAGGAACAACTGTAAAGTTGACTAGTCAAAAGTGGTTAACAAATTGTTCCCTTTTTGATAGCAACCCCATGAACTTCACGGCAAACAAGTTTCATTTTTTGATCAAAAAGTGACTAAAAGTGTGTCCCTAAAAACCGACGCAGACCCTCAACAGAATCTATGAAATCAAAACACATCATCGATGCCACACATACTGGTATCGCAAAGGCTAAGAGAAAGTATGAAAAATGGTCTGGATGGCGTGAAGGGAACTTGAAAGGAGCAGAATATGTTGCGACAATTTACATTGCTGAAGCTATACAGAATTTAAATCGCGTAGGGTATGTGACTGTGGAACAGAACTTCAAAAAAGCAATTGTAAGTTCTGGAGGTTCCCTTGCAGGAAGAATAGGAGATAAAAACGAATTTGGTTCTCGTTTTGATATCGCGGTATGGAATAAACATGAACGTATTAAGGGATTAGTTGAGGTAAAAACTACGGTTACGGGTTTTGCGAGTAGTTTAGAAAGAGATTTTTGCAAGATTTGTAAATTTTTGCGCCGAAAAAGCGTCAGATTTGTTCAATGGGGACTGGTCGCTTACTTCATTACTTTATGGGGTAGGACGGGAAAACAAGCAGAGGAAAAACTACTGGATCTTACAGATAATATTGAACTAGATGCGAAAGAATACGTTGAGCATCGAGGTTTTTCACTGAAACGAGACTGTAGGCGTGTGGTTGTTGAAGATGGTGCAGCATGGACTTCGGAAGTGTTGGAAATTAGGAACCCTAAAAGAGCGTAAACATTTTGTGGACAATGTCAATTGCGACAGTCGATGGTCATACAAAGTTCAGGGTTGGCTAGGTCAACTCACACCACTTAGTTCAATCTCTATAAAGCCACTCACTTATCAATAGTTCGCGTTCTTAGTGATCAAAATTCCTGTCAGAATGTTTGCCACACCAGTGATCGTGTTTTGTAATTGGAGGGCATGCAACAGTTTGGTCTCGTTATCGAAAGTAATCATTCCAACTTCTGTAACGGGATAGGTGGGTTATATCGACATTCAACTGTTCAATTACCTGGCAAGAGGCTCCGCGGTACCCAATATGTACAAATTGAACACTTGTTAGTTTTCTTGATTAAACTAGCCTTCTAATCGTTTTTTTTATTCTTGAACAAGAAGTTATAGCAAGTTCAAGATAATGCCAAGGATATCACGTGGGTCGGGGCCAGATCTTAGCTACAAACTTAGCGATTCGCGTACTTCTTTCAACAATCAAACTTTCATTCCACTCCATTGGTCCGTTTTCAGAGGTAAGTTCGTGGTTCATGCGTAATATACTGTGTTTATTGAGAGCTTGTCGTTTTACACCCCAATTGTTGTTGGAAACCTGTGCATTCAGTTTCCTTTCAATCAGAGTTAAATTACCTACGGTATTGACTAACTGATTCCTACGCTGTCTAGCCTCAGCTTCATCCAGATTTTCTGGAAGTTTCCATTTTTCTTCCCAACTCTGAGGAAGTAAATGTTCTATTGTGAGCCATTTTTGCACTTTTTCAGGTTCGGTTTCATATTGTATTCTCAAATAATCCTCGACACCTTCTAATATCAATCTAAGTCGACCTCGTGTTAGTAAGCGGTAAAGTGGTAAATTTTGACAGGCATTGATTAATTCTTCATTTGTTGGCCACGTGCCTGATTCAGATTCCTGTTTGAGAAAGAAATCTTGAACGATTCGAGGAGATTCCAAGGCATCACACTCAGAGAGAACTTTCAGAAGTTCAAGAGCAAGATTACTATATCCTCTGGTAGTGCTTCTGCAGATCATTCGTCGTATAAGAAAACTCTCCAATATTAGAAGTATCGATCCCGTATATCTTTTGTTGTATTGCAATACGTACAAAAGTACCGGCGTGAAAACGGCCATTTGCAAAACACCAATTCGATATTGAAAAACTTCCTCAACTGATGAATTCGGATTTTGTTGAAAGAGTTGAAAGTAATTGAGATCACGTTTTAAGTCGGACACGACAGTTTGAATGTCGAGATCGTCCGAGTGTTTTTTAAATGCCCTAAAGACCTTGTTAGCAGATACTTCTTCTCTTGTTCGCATTTCAAGCCAATAATCTAACATAATATCTATACGAGGGCGATACAAACGTCCTTGTTTCAGTTCTGTTCGCCACCATTTTGATTCCAAATCACTCCAGATTATTTCCTTGTCCTGCGGGGGAAAGTATGAAATTACGTAGTTTTTTATCAATTCGGACTCTAGTAAAGGTGTACCTCTCGCGTTGAGTGTTTCAAAAATCAAGTAGGGATCATCGACTGTATCAAGATCTATCACGACCATTCGAAGCATTCCAGATACAGCAATTTCAAGTGCTTTCAATCGATCGATTTCCATGCCCTTCTTTTCGCGAATCCAAAACCTAGCTGATTCTGCGAAGTATTTATGGGCTTGCACTATGTTGGAATCTTCAAATCCATCTATCGCAAGGTGATTGTCCATTGCATGCTTGAATGCCTCTCTGTCAGTGGTTGTAGGCCACAACTTAAAAATGTCATCTTTGTCTGTAATCAAGTCTTGATCATTTGTCACTAATTTCGATAATCTTGTAGAGATTTGTTTTTCTTCATGTTCTAGACTAACCAGCTGAATCGCATCCAGTAAGAGTTGTAACGTAGTTAGTCTTTGTTGTCCGTCAATGACTTCTCGACGCTCAATATCTGTTACTGCATAGGAAACCTGTTGAATGACTACAGTTCCGAGAAAATGTCTTTGGGTACGTTCTTGAGCAGAGACATTGTCTCCACCTTGAATGTCAAAATTTTCTAAGTAGTTTTCCGAGATATTTCTAACATCTTCCCAAAGAGGTTCCCATTGATTCTCCTGAGTCCATACATACTGCCGTTGAAATGGTGGTATCGTAAAACGTATGTCCTTTCTGAACAGTGCTTGAGGTGTCAAAATGTCTGTTTTCAAGTTGCTACTCTTACTCCTTGCATAGTAAATTAAAATGGAATTGGTTTGTCAGTGCCGATTGATTTGGTGTACAAGTGGATTTAATGAAGTCTGCGACCGAACTACTCTTCTGGTTTAAGGAAGTTTTCGATTCCTACAGATTGTATTGCACTGTCATTACTTCTACCTTTGGTTTCGACAAATCCAGTTGGTACATTTTCAAAGATACAATTAGTTGCTGCTTTGAGGACCCAGTCACGGGTTGGAGCGTTTGTAGTAGCGTGGAGACAACCGTTCCTCTAAGACCGCCCAAGGAATCACCTTAGCCATCGTCCGGTTAAATTCCACGATCGCAAACTGACGCGCCTCAAGCGTCCGACCACCGACACTCTTCAGATTCTCCGCATACACTGAAAACAACGACGTATTCTCTGACATCGGCAACTCCATTACAAGCAAACTACGTTAAAATTACTCATGGTTAGATTCTAGCAATTTGGAATTAAACACACCTTCCTTAAAGTGTTTGAATCAATGTTTTTTTGCGTTAGGTGGATACATAAATCCTAGCTCAGTCCCTTTTCAAAATAGATATTTGTGGACAATAAATCCCATTTTGTGACCCACAAATCACTTTGTGGACAATGGATGAACCTTAAAATACGACCCGTCCTTCCGCCATATTTAACAGAGCTGGAAATACATACACTCCTGGACGAGAGCCACTTGTCGGAACTAACATTCGCAACACATTTTCCTCATTCAATACTCCTACTATTCGCTTTGCTGTCCCTCTGAGGATGCCACTAATGTGTTCTATGGAACTAAACTATGTTAGAGTGTGACAATCTCGAATTTTCGAGTCGATAATCCAATGTTTGTCAACTCCACCTTTTTACGATGTCCTGTTCCCTTAGTGAATACGAACACTGCAAGCAGGGTGTGGGCGGCTATATTGAACGAAACATCAAAGTGTTAATGCCTTACTTTTTTTCTAAAAACGAGAGTAACCATGTTTCACGGACTAGATAATAGATTCCTCTATTCCGCGTATCAGATTCATAGTACCTTCGTCAATATCGAAGGTGATCAGAAGTGGTGTTCTGGCACAGGATTCTGGATGAAAGATCGCGATTCTAAAATGATTCTGATAACTAATCGTCATGTCCTAGATATCGCATATTCAGATAACGAGAATGTTGGCTATTCACTTCAGAATTTAGTTGTTTCAGGTAAAGCTATTTCTCATTGTTCCAAACGACCGGAAATCGACCAAAAATGGTCTGTCGATATTTCTCAAATCAAGCTCTCCAAGGATGGAAAAAACGACATTGCTTGCCTGATTCATCCGACGGTAACAGCATTTCAGGGCTCTGAAGAGCAAGTCATCGATTATTGGATACCCCGGGACCTGTTCGCAACTAAGAATGATTTCGAAGCAAGTTTCAGTGTTTGTGATTTTGTCGCATATCCCGGTTTTCCTCCCTGGTATGACAAAAGACAAAATAGACCTATATTAAGAACTGGAACTATTTCGAGTGATCCGAGGTACGATTACTCGTGGTCGTCCGACTATGAAGGAGAGTGTGTCGCATATGAAGCATTCTCGTATGGGGGGTCTTCAGGTGGCCCTGTATTTGCAGTTCAAAAAGGACCAAAACCTGGAGCAGGTATCTCGTTTCCCGGATACAGACCTCTTAAACTAATAGGGATCAATTCTGGTCATTTACCTGTTGCAAAGAATGAAAAGAACATCCACTCCGGTATATCGCTCTTGTATAAAGCATCTGCAATCTTAGACATCATTGACGCATGAATGCTAATGGTGTAGATTAGTGCCTAGATATGTACTTCGGGTACTTACTGAATGCTAATTCAACCTCAGTAGCATTCGCAATCAATAAAGTATTTTTAGTTCCTTAAACAGTGTGATCAAAAAATTTTAGAAGCCCTTCCCCCAATAAGTGTTCAAACCTAGTACTACCACACGTCGGTTGACTGTTTTGTGGAACTATTGTCCGTTGCGCATCACTGCCATACTCTAAGTACGACTGAAATTCTTCTTTGCGTTGAGCCTGTGGGTATGTGGGAATTCTACAAGAGTAAGTTTGGATTTCCTAACATTTTTTCGCCAGGTATATTATTTACTGCGTGTATCCTTCGTTATAGACACACCGGTGACTCCCGAATATGCCCAATACTTATTAGACCCAAGCAAGCAGACACCAAGTCAGCCCGTACGATCACAGATCTAACCAGCAAGTACTACTTTGGTGGCAAAAAACCCGTGCTACGAGTCCATAGCGCTCATGTCGCGGCCGATTTCGTTTCGCTATCCATTAATTGACGTTCACGGAAACTGAGGTGTAATCGGATGGTGTTAAGGGTGAAATCGAATCATTTCTGACCGATGGAGATAACCTTGAACAGCAAGGGACGAAAGGACTATTGAGATCGTCTCAAACGGTATCTGCGCTGCTGAATCGTTGCTCATAAATCTTCTACCGTCGAAAACCAATTAGCATTTTTAATTCTTTGGATGTCACTCGGATTCATCAACGACATCAACTGCTTTAAATCTGTGTTAGTTGGCGGCAGTCTTTTGTGCGAGCGAAGTAGTACTTCTCTGATTAGGAAGCTGAGTTGTTGCTCTGGTACGTCGACGGTTTCAATACCTTCTACGAAACCAAGGTTATCGAATCTATACCACTCTATAGCGATCAACAAATTAAAGACTTCGTTCTGTGCGTTCGTTGAACCGTCGGGTTCGAGTAGTCCGGTGCCTAAGTCGAAAGCTTGAAAGACCTGTCCTTGGAGTAACAACTCTCGGGCTACTCTAGCATAAATGAGATGGCGTTTTTCTTGTTGAAACAGTGGCAATAATTCAACCGCTAGATTCACATCAATATGAACAAGGGTATCGATGACTTTGTAGGATTCCCGTCCTTGAACATAAGAACTGCTCATGTTGATGGCGGATCTAGGATCAACGTGTACGAGTTCGTCGAGTATTGCATATTCAACCTCACGTTTACGAGTTACATCAGCAACGGTTTGTTCGATCCACTGCAGAGCTAATTGAGGCTCGACCAGAGTAAGCATTTCCAGTGCGGAATTTGTCTCTATGTCGCGTTTCCTGCTTTCATACCACGTTACTTCTCCATAACCGGGCTGCTTTGTGACCATACTATCGAGCAACATTCGACTTTGCGTTTCGATGGGTAAAGTTTTTAGTGTTTCATACGCATCTAGTGGATCCTTCGCTAGCCATTGTTTGAATGCAAGGTTTTGAATCAATTGAGACTCTTTATCTACTTTTCTCGAAACTAGCAAGAATACTTTTCGTGGTACCAGATTAGCTAACACTGCCAGTATGCTATCGAAGTTTTCTGTTGATATCTTGAGATGATCCAGTTGTTTTGCAAAGGCGGAAAGATCACTCAAGTCGGTAGTTAATACCCATCGCGCAGCAACGGATGTCACGATATCATGGGCTGGCGATAACTTCCCTGATTCGATAAATTGAAGTGTCTCGTACCAAACATCGACATCATTGAATCTCCGATCCTGTTCCAGTGCCGAAATAAACATTTCTATGGTTAGTTCCGCGAAGGTGAGTCGTTGTTCGATTGCGTTTCGTTCTGGTAAAGTTAATTCAAAGTTTGTACGCAATTCGGTTCGCATCGCGTCGAAGCGAAAGCGTTCGTCCATGTTGTTAACCTGTGCTCTTGCTTGGTTAACGTCATCACGAACCCATTCATTGAAGAGGACGGACAGAGCGGGTTCATAATATTGTGTATCCATCGCTGCGATGGCAGTAAAAGTAGCAACCGCGTCTTTTTTGGCTGAGACTGCGACGAATAAGTTCAGTAATTCGTGCTGTTTTGCAGTCGTCAAGGTCGAAGCAAAGATTCCAAAGTCTTCAAGAACGCTAGGTAGTAGGTTGTTGGCAAGTGAGTCTAACAGACTCAGTTGTTTTGTCCGTCGATGAAATGGACTGCTCTCTGCGAACAATTTCCTAAATTGCAATGATAAATTTACTGGGTTGTAATCCAACATTCCATCCGCACGAAGGATTCCAGGATCATCTATTTTCGAATTGTTTTGTACTTGTTCAAAAGCTAGTTCAGAACTCGATTTACTGGTAAACATTGAGGTTAGTAAAAATGTGCCGCATGAACCAAAGAGTACTCCAATTGCAATGAACAGGACGGCACGAACTAGACTGTTGTTGGCTAACATCACTCGTCGTACCAGTTGTCGGAGTAAGGGGCATGCAAATGAAAAGAGTGCCACTCGCTTTGATCCGTGTTGAGTCTTGCGTGTCCCCATTCCCTAAGACTCGGTGGGATTTTCTCCAAGTGGGTTTCGAGGAGATCCATTCTTTCGGGGTTCCAACTTTCTATCACGGTCTTCTGTAAGGCGAATTTTTGTCGGTTAAATTCCAGCGAATTTACCCTCTCTAATGCTGGAATTGGATCTCGGTACGCCCAACTACTAATGATGATCCGTCTTAGCTGTTGGTGAAACTCGTCGTGCCATGATAGGGTAGAAGTAAACATCGTCGCAGGATCGTTTCGCATTAACTCATAGATGGTGGGGGAAAGAAGTTGTAGTTTCAGTTCTGATGAGATTTGCGAGATTGCTAGCTCCTGCAGGACTCCTAGTGCATCTATTTCACTCCGACGTTCAACAAGGTCTCGTAACGTTGGTAACCAACTATCAAGATCTTGGGCAGAAGTAACAGAATGGATGAAGTCGAGAACCTCGCTCAAATCGTCTGATTGATGAAAGTCGCGAGTTTTCAAGTTGCTGACAATCGCCGATAGGGGTTGATCAAGTTGTTGAGCGATATCAATGAGTTCACTAATCGTTAAACCCTGACCGGAATTTAGGATACCGAGAAAGGCTGCGGCACCGTCAGATTGAGATAAAGTTTTCGCGAATACGACAGTCGAAGTCAGATCCGCTTGTGCCCATTCCATAAAAATGTACTCGAGACATAACTCGCGCTCCCTTTGGTTCAGATTCGAGGTAAGAGTCACCGCGTGTTTTGGGTTTGAGGTGGCAATTCTTTGAGCAAGCAGTGCAAGAAGTTGTGGACGCCACGCAGTGGATACTGTTACTTCTTCATTGGTGATGGAAGTCAGAAGTTCAGAGACGAGAGGATTGGAGGTTCTAGATAATAAATTGCGGAGCGCTAATTCGGTTGTGATTTCACCGTCCTTGGTGAATTCAAGAGCTAGGGTACGTAATTCGCTGCGATTTTCGGCAGAATCTATACTGGTACTGAAGTTGGAATTGACTTCAGATTGATTGGCTTTTGTAGTTTCGATAATTAGAGTAGTACCGAAGGCGCCCAGAAACGCTCCAACAATAATCAGTATGACCGGTCGATACTTCATGTCATAGGAACACTCATTGAGTTACAAAATATTCCGCGTTTATTATTCATGACTCACAGTGTAGTCCACATTCCCATGGACCCACGTAGTTTCGATTTTTTGAACGAAAATCATTGTAAACCTTCGGTTTTCGCATGCGCTTGTTCAAATTCTGTGGGCGACCGAAAGTCTAACGCCGAATTTAACCGCTCACGGTTACAAATACCTTCAATAAATTCAAAGACTTTCATTCTTGCCTCAGTGCAGGGCGGGGTTAGCTAAAAAGCAGTTCATCGTCGACGGACGGTCAATGAGTTAGGTTGTAACCAAATCGATAGCTAATGCACCTTACTTTATTTCTCAAGAGTTTCAAAGAGAGAATCACTTATGAACAAGAAATCAATCGGTATCTTAGCGCTCGGTTTAGTTGTTGGTGCCGCAATTTCAGCACTTGTAACGATTGCAATAATGAACACTAATGAAGGTGTTTTGGACCTCGCTGAATCAAACACTGAGGTGGAAAACAGTACAACATCGATCCCTGAAAACGGCCTCCAAAATGTAGATCAACACGAAGAAGTCAATCCTTCTGGTGATTTGGTTAAATCCACGTCTATCGACAATCTTCAGGAGGCGTGGAACGCTCTGATTAACGACGATGTTGAAGACATTGGACAGCTAAAAGAACTGCTGAAAATCGCAGAAATGTTGATGCAGGAGGATTGGATCAAAGTACTAGACCAACTAGTCAACTCACAAATGGACGACAGCGTTCGTGATACGATACTAAAGTTCGTAGTGCACAATGCCGAATTGGAGAATCCTGAAGTAGCGTTTCAACAAGTGATGTTATTGTCTTCAGAAGTACAGGAACTCGCTTTACCGGCGATAGTAAAAGCTTGGGCTGAAGTCGATCCTGCATACGCGTTTGATGTAATCTCAAACCTTGATTCGAGCAGGTTGCGAGCAAGCTTACAAGAGACCTTATTCACTGCTTGGGCGAAATATGACCCTGAACTGGCATTGCAAACCGCCCTTAACCAACCTCTATACAAATCCCAATTTGGATTCGAACGAGGATTAGAAGAAATAGTGATTGCGGAAGTCGCAAAATATGACTTGGACAAAGCGATTGCAATGCTACCACAGATACGCAGTGGGGACGCGCGATTATTAAAAGCTTACAGATCCATTGGTAGAGAATTGGTATCAAATGGGGAGTACGACCGCGCGTTAACTCTAGGACAGGATTTATCCGAAGACTTAAACGATAAGTACTTAAATGATCTTTTGGGTACTTGGGCTCAACAAAATCCCGACACTCTGTTCGATGCTCTTGACACTAATATTTGGACACCAAAAACTAAGGAAAAAGCAGCAGCGAATTTACTGCTTCATAACACTTTAACGGCGAGTGAATTTGATTTAGATCAAACAGAAAAATTGATTGGTATGTTAGAAGACAATAAAGCAGTGTTCGTTGAATTTGGTGATGGTGAAGAATTGCTTACAAGTCAGGTTTTTCGACAGGGTGACAACGTGATCATTCCTCCTGTACAAAGAAAGTCGAACAAATCTCTTCAAGAACAAATGGATGCGCAATTTGGAGATTTGCTGAAAAACGTCCTGGAAATGGGGGGTAGTGTAATAGTGGAAGAAAAACGTTCCGAATAGCGTTTCGTATTTGTAAGTAAGAAAAAGGTAGCCCGCAATGTCCTAAATCGTTAAGATAGTAAATGGACAGATGATTGTCGATGCTAGGTTAGCATGACACTCGCAAAGTTGAAGTTGAATGACTGGAGCTGCGTCCCCCTAACTAATGAAAGTCGAGACGTCTGAAAGCACACCAACAAAACTCAATACATTCTTCTTTATCTCTGTATTTGTTGGTCTATTATTGGTAGGTGGATGCGCACTTTTCGCGCCCTCTCCAAAGATTACACATCATTTGGATGACTTAGTAGTAATGGATATACCAGCAATTCAAAACTACGAAAGGTCATTTTGGGGACAAATTAGAATCTGCCGAACTTTTTACCAATCATACGACGATGATTTTGACGTAATATTGATTTTGTCAAACATTCCTTGGGGCAGTGAACAACACAAAGCGCTTCGCATTCATGGGCGTATGAAGTTAGTGAGAAACTCCGTCCAAGGCACTGGTATAAGACGATTCGATTCAGGGAAGCTTCTTGGTTCACCCAGCAAGCTCAAGGGGATTATGGATCTGCCGAGCCATCCTGCCCTGCTTCTGGGATATTCTCTCCATGAATTAGCACATTTATGGGTGTCAAACCGTAGAGTAATACCTACTACTTCCAAGAGCCATTGGGGATTCAGTAGCGTAAATGGGGTACTGGGTGGGTTCGATAGAACTACTCTGGTCGAATTGGGGAATGACCAGTTTTTGGCTGCTCCATTTGTGCCTAACCGTGAGTACGGATTACCCAATAAAAAACCATACAGTGGTTTGGAGCTATACCTGTCAGGATTTATACCAATTGAAGAGGTACCTGATATTTGGGTTGCTGAAGATGGCACGTTTGTCCGTGATCCTGACGGTGTTATAGAAAAAGATGAAAACGGAAATTTTGTTTTTCAAGCAAAGAGAATTTCTATTTGGCGAAACGAAGATATAGTTAAGAAATTAGGTCCAAGGGTTCCGAATCACGAAGACTCACAAAAGTCTATTCGTTTAGCTGTGATTGCGATCAACAACGGCTCTAATCCTCTGGAAGACGAGGATATTAGTTATGTCAGGAAAGCAATCGAACTATTTACTCGAGAGGAAAGTATAAGCCACATCGATAGTATAGCTATAGAAAGCTCTACTCGTAAATGGTCTTTCGACCCTGGTCTCTACAACTTTTGGGAAGCAACAGGTGGACGCGGAATGATAAATGCCCACATTGCGAGTGAAAGAAAAGAGACCCAAGAAGCAACCCCTTCCCGTGATAATTAGGGAATAACAAATTCGCACATAAACCTGTTGCATCCATGGCTAATATCACCTGAAGTTAACCTGGAATTTTGAGAGCGACTGTCCCCCAAAATTCACTCATACCCCTTTGAGTTTCTCAAAGTGTTCAATCTCTTTTTTTATTTTTGTTATTTGGAAGTCCAATGCACTTAGTTCTGCTTTTTTCAGCCAGTCACTTGTCGCATTATTTTCTGCAATTTGAGCTCTCGCTGCCATGAGGTCTTGAAGTTGGTGTTTGGTTCTTGAGTACTGTTTTTCGCTGTAAATCATCTTCATACCCTTAGTGCATCGTGTCTGTTTCGAGATTTATCTTTAGTATACCTTTTTTTCCTGTAGTTTTTCCATGAATTTGTATGAGAATCTCGTACCGAGAGGTCGTCCAGCCTGCCAAATTTCTTCGGTATATACCATACTTCTTGAGAAGTGCAGAATTTCTAATGTGTGTAAGATAACGTTGACGTGTGCAATAAATGATGTAAATCTAGTTTGATGAATACTATGACTAATTATGTCTCTGATAAATTTCGAAATTTTGTTTGGACAGAAATGTACGAAATTGAAAGAGTATCGAGGTATTATCAAGAGCTCTTGAAGATTCATAAGCGTCGGGCTTGGATTCTTCGTGGTTTAACTGCAATACTAGCAGCGTCAATCGCATTTTTGCACTTTGCCGACACACTTTTTGTTGTCAAGATCATATCCAGTCTGTTGTTTTTGTGTTTGTACTTCATAGAGTTTGCAATTGGGTACACCAAAGTGCTTCCTCTATCAGATGCCAGTAGAGGGTGCGTCACAGTAGACTCTATGCTCAGAGAGTTATGGAGAGATATAGAATCCGCTTCTTTGGACGACGATTCAGTAAATTTTAGACTCAATCAAATAATTAAGACAAAGGATGCAATCGTAACAAGTCACTTTGTTAATGCCAAGCTCACGGAAGATAGGGAGTTAAACATAAGGTGTGCAGAGGAGGCAAAGCAGAGTTTACTTCACACGTTTCAAGGTGCTAGTGCATAGTTTTTGGGATGTTCGTTTAGTTGAGAACATGTGGGAGTTTGGGGAATTTTGCAGGAGCGCGTTTGGATTTCCCAACTCCAAGTCAGCGTGATTGACTTCTTACAAGTGCCTTGTGAAAACACCGTTTTTAATCAGTAATACGGTCTTTTCTTGCTCGGCACCTGAAGGTACCTCAAGGGTGGGTTCCTTGTTTAACGGATCTTCCGCTCCATTTCTCACCCAACGAAGTAACTCGGGAAAAGTTACCACTTGATTTGGCCAAAGTGTTTCCGCTGCAACTCTAACCCTCTCTAGTTCAGGACGTAACGCAACAACAGGTTTATCAGCGACTACATAATCGCCATCATAGAACCCATACTCAAACTCAGGATCAAAATCGGAAGGCGGTTGGAGATTTTTTATAAATTCTTTAATTCGTTGTCCAGGTATGAATTCAGTCATTATCGTCGTCCTCGTATTCGTTGGTAATTCCGATCGATTCCCATTATCTTGTGATCTAATGAGTCCAGTCCTTCAGTAATGGTTATATCCATTTTTCCAGTTTTTTGTTCATTTCTTTTTTGAAAGTATGTCTGAACGAATTGTCCAATAAACTGCTGTACTCGCTACGATTAACGAAGCTAACGCTAGCAAATTTGCGATTGTGGGAGCAGATACAATTAGTATAACATCTTACTATTCTATAAAGTATATTGTCGCTCACCACAGTTGGAAACTGCCCCAATTTACCGGTCACAGAATAAATTGTTGAATCTGTGGGAGTGTGAGGCTTGCTACAGGAGCGCGTTTGGGTTTACAAAACCTTTTTCTTAGGTATCGTATTTGGTGAGAGATACCTCTATCTATTGATAAATCCCATGAGGTAGAATAAGTACACTTGGTAACGACTTGAACGGAGACAACGTAATGGCTAAGACGAAAAAACTTCCAGGTTTAGCAGAACTGATCAGAAATCAGAAAGTTTTTGATGCGCAGCGAGAAGACCTTGAAAGCACTCATCACGGAGAGTTCGCACTGTTTAGTGGTGGTAAGTTGCTGTTGATTGTTAGTACCCTGGAAGAAGCGAATATCAAGGGTTATTCTGAGTGTGAAGACGGAAAGTTCACTGTGATTGAAATTGGTCAAGAACCAAAGAGTCTAGGAAGTGCGAGACCATACACATTGGAGGAACTTCAGGCTGACGGATATGTCTAGTGGCATCCTTTATCGACTAAGTTATAAATGGGTAAATCCTTGCCGAAGTTACTTGTTTATACTCGTGCAAAAAGATTGGGAGTACCTGAACTTTCAATAATAGAATTGATGAGTTCACGAAGACATAGGGGACAGATCACACCATTTAGATGGGAATTACTAACTCGGATGCGCTAGAGATTTGGAGATTGTGAGCTACGCACGGCAAGTTCTAGGCTACCGTACCAGATGTTCCTATCTAGAAGTACGCGAAGTTTTTCGGAGAAGATAGTATGTTTAACATCAATTTAATCAGAGTTTTCACGAGCTGTATTGTTTTCGGGCTCACTTTGGTACCACACATTCACGGCCATTCACTGCGGGAACAAATCGACAACCAAGGCTTTTGGTCTTCGCCAGAGACGGAACCATTTTTACCGGCTACAGATGAACATCGTGCCGCATGGAATCGAGTCCTTGAAGATTGTTTTCCCTTTAATACTCGGGATGCTTTGAGTGATCACTGTATGATCTCTTTAGGGGAATACTTTGCCAACGAACCGGTCTGGAGTTATTATGAACATTATTTCTACGGGCGAGAAGGCTGGCGACCGTTGGTCAGGAACTTTGATCTACGAAGAAACCATAGCCGAGCCGATTTTCTTAATCCTGATGTTCCGTTCTGGAGACATGTTTTCGATGATCAAATAGAGCAACGTCAGGCGCTTAGTCTACGAGTATTCAAAGATTCGAAGTGCACCGAAATACTAAAAACCGCTAACGCGGGAATGCAAGTTCATTTGGCAGAACAATGTGCGGCACGTGAACTGTTCAAATATGCGACCTATCTCAGTGCCTGTATGGATGCAAGTAAATTACTTGCCACGATCCAGAGAGTTATTCCCGAAGAGGCCCCTAAATATGATGGCTTGAACGAATTCGAAATGGGATTGCAACTTCTTGAAGAACGCGTGTCGGACGAGGCTCTAAAGTCCGCTGCGAAGCACCGAATGGAGAAAAGCTATTTGCATGCTTATTGGGTCATGGCACAATGCCGTCAACATGGATTTATCTTACGGCCAGGGAGAGCCGTCGGTTCGTATACGTCGACGGAAGAGAAGTTGCCATGGAGCGTACTGAACTGGTCGATATACGTGCCTTCTCACGCGGATGAAAAAAAGTATCACGGGCTACTTTCTTATACACATCGCTCCCTAATGAAGCTCGCGATGAAAAGTGGTGATGATTGGGCGATACGGAGTGGTTATCTTGGTCGTACTTATATCGCTGAGTTTGCTGATGATTTGATGCAGCGCTACCCCTTGTTGATGCATCGTGCTCTAGGCGATCCTTTGGTTTATGGGGGTTATGGGAGAGCCTTTCCTCTGAAAGAACATGCACGTCATCGAGCAAAAGCGTACCTCTTGTTAGTGGAAGCCGCGGGAGAGGAATTTGCGCGTAGTGAAATCGATCCTACTAAACTAACCAAAGAAATCAAATATGTTGAGAGTGGTGGCTTACTGACATCACCCCACTCACGAGCTAAGGTAGACGCAGAAAGGCTGAAACGTTTACGTAAGAGCCAAGAAAAACAGTTGTTGAAAGAAGCCCAAGGCGAGCTGCAATAGTACGTTGAAAGCGATGATTGTATGAGGAGAATTCGTCGGTGAAAACAGCTACACTAGGTG
Source organism: Gammaproteobacteria bacterium (assembly GCA_009845835.1). GTDB lineage: Bacteria > Pseudomonadota > Gammaproteobacteria > Pseudomonadales > Azotimanducaceae > Bin55. The sequence continues at coordinate 15,384 of VXYV01000064.1, forward strand.
TGTGCGTGATCTTGAATTGCGTGCTGCAATCAATTTTGGCGAACCCCTTATTAGGTCCGTTGAATCCGAGTGACTTTAGTGTTCCTGTAGACCCTATGTCCTATTTCAAGGCAAGCCCCAAACAAGAGGCAGCTTGGCAGCGAGCAAAGAGAGAATGTACTCCTATTGATTTCCTTGAGATTTTTGAAAATCAAGAGTGCAATGAAGCATTAACCGAGTACTTTCTCAATGAACCGGTTTGGGCATACAGTCAGCTCAATTACTATGATCGTAAGCGGGGGTTGCAACCACTACCTATAAAACTGATCAATTCTCGACCGAGTATCTTACCGTATAGCTATGCTGATTTACAGGCGGAAGACATTGACATTCCCCGTTGGCACGATATATTTGACGGGGAAATAGCCGCAAGAGAGGATACGGCACTGGATATGGCTACCAATCCAAAGTGCAAGGAACTGAGTGAACATACTAGTCTCGGCTTGCAGCCGGAGATGGCGAAACAATGTGCAGCGCGGGAATTGTTCAAATATGCAACTTATCTTGATAGTTGCTTCGTTGCACTCCAAAGAGTGAACCTGCTTATCAACGTTCCGGGCCTCAGTGGTATCTTGGAGAACAAATCGGGAAGTACGTACTCAAATGTGCAAGAAATCATCAAGGAAAAAATTACCGATAAGATGGAGCAAAAGCACGCAATAGCGCGTTTTGAAAAAGGTTTTTTACACGCGGTTTGGATGAATTCTAAGTGTAATGAACGCGGTTACGTGATGCTACCTGACGTTGAGGTGGACGAGACTATAGAATTTCCCAAGACCTTATTTTGGCAACCGGGGATGGTCAAAATGTATCACAGTATTAACGTCACTCACGACATCATCTTGAAAATCGCGGCAAAGAGTGGAGATCATTGGGCGCTCCAAAGTTACCCGTTAGGCATCCTTACTAGTAGTGAATTTAATGAAGATGTACAAGAAGAGTATTCCATACTATTTCACCGCCATTTAGGTTCGCCGACTGGTTGGTTCCGTAGCGAGTTGACGGTACAGGAGCAAGCACAGCATCGAGCGCAGGCCTACCTCATGCTGAAGGATAAGTTGGGTGTGAAGAAAGCGAACCTAGAATACGACCCAGCCGAACTCGAGGAAGAAATTAAATTTGTATCAGCCGGACACAAACTAAAATTTCCACGATCAAGGACAGAGATCTTCAAAGAATACGACGAAGACTAACTCTAACTCAGTAACTCTCAATTTTTTCACCTTTTGAATGATTTCTTGAGAAATTTGGTTTTTGACTGGGAGTTTGACCGGTTAACCAGTGTGCTGCAGGATGACTTTATTAAAACTCCAACAAATATTGTTATACCGCTTTGTCGTGTTTTACTACTCGTTAGCTCTATTCATAAGATTAAGTCATGCTAATCGATGCGGACGCAACAGAAAGCCAGCTGAAAGCTGTGCCACAAACGATATTGCCAAAGTCGACACCGCCAAAATTGCGTGTTGGATAGCTTGGTACAATTTTGTAAAATAACTTCGTCTTTATTTACTACCTTTAATGTAAGGAACCTCCTATGAAGGAATCATTCAGCTTCATTACTGGTGCATTTTGTACTATCCTGCTGTGTATACCAACATTAACAGAGCAGAACGATGTCGAATGTTGCGATGGAGAAGTGATCGAAGGGTCCGTCCTCATCGGAATGAGCAGCGGACACCTTGACAACCTGAAGAGCGCTCTGCCCGACCTGCACTTGACAGTAACGTCTCCGGGATGGGAAACCACGGACGGTCTAGAGCAGTTGCGTACTATTGCCAAGCCTACACTTGGCGCCTTGGGTACAAAACTTGATGACATCGAAGAATTCTTGGTTCGCATTGACGCGTATGAGTCGAACGTGCCATTTGAGTCAAAAACCGACGTGAGGATGACCTTCGGTCGGGTCGGAAAATCGCTGCTCATTCATTTCACCCAAGTCGAGATGATGCGCGAGGTAGCGGATACGTTGTACGATGCATACTCACTGCTTTATTCCGAGTCGCATCCCGACGCCTTGTCAAGCTATAGAGATTGTCTAGACAAGTCCATAGAAAGAATAGGCACGAAGACAAGGCTGGTTTTTGGCGACTGGGTGAACTTAATCGAAAAGAAGGGGGTAAACTTAATCGAAAAGAAGGGGGTGAAAGATTCCGACATTCTCTCCTGGAATATAGAAGCTCAAGTCGATATCTCAACGAACCTGGTCAATATTGTTCATGGAATTGTGCCCTCTGATAGGAGAGTGTGCTATGCCGAACACCTGGAGAGAACCAATGAAGATTGAATCGAAAAGACTTTCCAGGGCGCTAGCGACAGTAGCAAGTGTGTTGTTGTTGGGTACCGGAACCATTCATGCCGTTGATTGCGGCACTGCATACGAGACGTGCCTCGATGCCATAGAGCAGATGTACACAAACTGTATTGACGACATTAAAGCACTTAATCAGTTGATTAAAGCCGCCGCACAGAACTACACAGCTACTGTGGCAAATATACCTGCCGATGATCCCGAGAGAACGATCAAAATCGAAAAAGCCAAAATCAGAATGCAACAGAAGATTGCTGGATACCAAGCTCAAATAGACGCGCTCACTCACACGTGTGGGAGCCAGTACAAAACAGATATGCAAGAGTGTGTAGATGATTTCGAATCCTGCACCGACCCGTAAAACTGCCTAGACAAGCCTGTGCTTCTATACAAGAGCCCTTAGTGACCAAAGATGGAGTTTTTAGGGAATTCGGTCAAATTAACCGGATTTTTCGATTAGATTACTGATTGCAAAGTCTAGTTCTTCAATACGGCTAGGTAAGGAATTACCGCACCAGATTGATAAGGAAGCTATACGAAAAAAGGTTAGCCGAAGTACCTATATCAATATTAACTCGTTAATCGACAGGTGTTGGATGAGCCCATCGAAACATGCACAAGTTTGTGTGTGCTGTTTGTGCCGCCCATGCTGCCTTTCGGTAACGAATTGCATTTAGACTCGCCTCCAATGCGGCTAATAAGAGTGCCCCTAAAATGATAGCTTTGACTCTTGGTGGTATGCGTAAACGCGCCACTTCCTCTGCGAGTTCTAACGCAAATTCAGCGGTTCGCTCATGCATGTCTGCAGTGTCATGGTAGTTCCCTGCAAATCCTTCCAAATCATAGCAAGTTCTTATTTGAGCTTCTGGAAACGTATCTATAACACTTACATTGACATGATAATGTAATCTTTCAATTTGTTCGAGCAACCATTCTTTTAGCTCTCGTGGGATAATCGGGTTTGTTATTACATCTTGTAATATTCCTCTGAGATCGAAATAGTCACCTTCAAAATATACCCCAGTTTGCGTTAAGCATTCTTCGTGGTAAGTCATTAAATATGATTCGTTCAAACATACATCTTCAAGATCGTGGATGTAATCGCCGTCGGCATCGTCTGGTATTCCATGCGCATTGTAAGGGTTGATCAAAAACGCCATTGCAATGCCGAGTAGTGCAAGGCGTCCATAGCTCAAAATAGAGTCTAACATAGTGGTGGCCTCAGGGGGTGGTTCGTGTTTTGGTGGAGAAATTGTTTATCAATTCAGTGTATTCATCCAAAAGTCAGCTAACTCGCGGCCATGGATGTTACGTCGTTGAAATCATTCACGTTATCTTCTGTTGGATTTGAAAACTGGGGATTGAGAATGGCAACTCTTTTAGCATTCGTTCTCCGACTATGTCAACGTCTTCTTTTCGGAGAAATTTGTGTTTTGGCGAACTGCAATACGTTGATTCACAGGAATCTGAAGAAGAAGCCAAACATTCCACTCAATTTAAGGAATATCTTTCAGGCTCAGCCCGATTCAAAATAGATATTTGTGGACAATAAATCCCATATTGTGACCCACAAATCAATTTGTGGTTAATGGATGAACTTCAAATTACGTCCTTTCCTTCCGCGATATTCAATAGAGCTGGAAATACATACACTCCTGGACGAGAGCCACTTGTCGGAACTAACATTC
>VXYV01000115.1 GCA_009845835.1 Gammaproteobacteria bacterium
ACGTCAGGAACTTAAAACCCCTTCCATAAAAATGGATTTTGCGTAAGTCCTGCTTAAGTACTTTTTGATATGGAGATTGAATATGAAACCGATTATCGTTTTTCTCTTGATAATGTTGGTGCCCGGATTTGCCGTAGGCGAACCGCCAAAAGGGATGGTGCTGGTGCCTGCCGGAGGATTTACCATGGGAACAGATGACCCGCAAGCCCCTGCCGACCAACGTCCCGCACGCGAAGTCCACGTGGATGCCTTTTATATTGACAAACATGAAGTCACCAACGCCCAGTTTGAGGAATTTATCTTGGCAAATGGCTACAACAAACGGAAGTATTGGACGAAAGCAGGTTGGGCCTTTATTCAAAAAGAACGTTTCTTCTATGTCCACCCGGGCAAGGAAACGTATCGTGTTGACAAGCCGCTGGGGTTCGGGAGAAATAGTATTTCCACCGCTCCCGACCATCCGGTCATTGGTGTCAGTTGGTATGAAGCTGCTGCGTATGCGAAGTGGACAGGGAAACGACTACCAACTGAAGCCGAGTGGGAGAAAGCCGCCAGAGGCACCGATGCACGCCGCTATCCGTGGGGAAACGTGTTTGACTTCGCTAAACTCAACTACTTTCCCCATCATCAGAAACTTTTACACGTCGGTAGCTTTCCCGTAGGAGCAAGTCCTTATGGTGTGTTAGACATAGCAGGCAGCGTTGCTGAATGGTGCGCGGATGATGCCAATAGCGGCGAGAAAAAAGCAGTGCGCGGCGGTGGGTGGAATGCTACTCGGTTGCAACTCCAATGCACTTCTCGAGAGGAAGCCGTGCCCACATATCGACACTATACCCTCGGTTTTCGGTGTGCAAAGGATGCAAACTAAAGGAGTTTCAAAATGCGAAAATTAATTTTTGGCGGTATTGTTTTTGTACTTGCAATGGTAGTGTGGAAACTTTATTTAGATTATGAGACAAAGCAGTTCATCCAGAACCTACCCAGACTGCCCGAATCTGAATTGCGACAAGTGGACAGCCCCCTCGAGCCTGTGCCAACAACGTCCTTAAATACGGAATCTAATGCAGTCATGGCAGATATGTCGGAGGACACATCCGATACCTCCGTAATTATCATAACGGAAATCGCTAATACACCGGTAACTGATTCAGTTTTTGAAAACACCTCTCTTGAACAATTACCTGAACCTGATGAAACCCGATTCCCTTCCGAATTGGAGAAACTCTTTTCAGCATATTATCCTATTCATGAAGAAGTGACTGAAATCTCTAAGGTACTCAGGCCTCTACTTGACCAGCACCTTTTAGGAAGCCGCCGGATAAGGGAGATTCTTTTAAACGACTTACCGGCTTCCGTTGATGGACCGAAACGACAAGCATTGTATGCTGAAATGACTGAAATAGAGGCTTGGAATGACGAGGTTGAACCAACAATATTTGAACTTCACGACAAAAGAACTCTACTTTCTAATGAACGTTCAACACTTTTGGCAACCTACGGTATCTCATCTTATCACGAATTTGATAAACTTCATGGCAATGCTTATGAAGTTTGGAAAACGGAATAATAACAACTTGACACGAAAACGCCGAAAACACGGTGGATTCGTGAATGCCCGGAGAGACGCTCCGGTATAATATCCCAATGACAGTGTATGCCGCCAAGGCATATTCTTAGTTTAGTAAAAAAAGGAGTTTGATTAAAATGAAAACCTTATAGTAAATTCGAAAAATAAATGCACACTTTCAGACCCCGGTAGGTGCGGTTTCCTAACCGCACCGATGCTGAGTGTATAAGTAATTACAGAATCTACTATAATGTCAATACTGGCGATCATCGCGATTGCTGTCTTCTGTGGTACTGGTGCCTTTGTTACCCAGGGCGCAAACACTCCTAAGGACCTTGTTGTTCTCACCGATACAGTTCTGGCACAGCAGATAGGTGGGAAGGAAACCAACATGCCCAGTTCAAGTTCATCAGGTAAAAACGCTAGCTGCAGTGTGACTAATTGTCCAGAGAACACTTATAACTATACGCCCGCGTTGTATACTTGTGTATCTTGTTACACTAAGGGCGACAGTGCATACACATGGCTTGCAAAAAATAACCGCCCCCGTAAGATAGAAAGTTGGTGCGATGACTATTGGCGGCGTAATCGGAACGACAAATTCGAGTATCGGTGCGATTTTAAAAGCAAGCCGAAAGGTCCACCCTTGAGTAGTTGTGAGAAACCCGATGGCAAATGTCCGTAACCCTAACAAAGTTGGCGGTGGGCTGCCTCACAAAAAAGTCAGTCCACCACTATCGATTTCACTTTCAAGGGAGATAGTATATACATGTCAAAACTTACATCTCTACTCGCTTTAACACTCGTCTGCCTGAGTCACTTGTGCTTTGCCGAAGAACTCACCTTAGAGACACTTATTCGCGGGGTTAATCAAGCACGTCTCACTATTCAAAGCGGTGAAGTCCGTACCATCGTCACTGTTAAACGTGCTGCCCAAAAAACCGAAAAGGAAATAGTGGAATGGAAACAAACAGAAATAGAAAACGAATTAAGAAATTTCAGGTCCCACTCGCTTTTTCCAGATGTCGGATCTAAGGAATTCAAGAAGGATTTCCTTGAACCCGTTTTTGAATTTGAAGCTGATCAGTATCGCCAACCGATAGAGAATGAGAACGTCACCACCATTTTTCGACTTTTAGCACCTGACACTGATTTATTGCTATACAAATATAAACTCACCGTGCAGGAAGTAAAAGGGCTCTCACTCGACAGTGAAAGTGCTCAGCATATACAGGATAGTAACTTTTTTCTTCTCGCCCACGACTCGAAAAAACAAGTGAAACAGAATATCGGAGACGTGGTGTTTGCAACGGCACCCCAAAACACGGTTCAATTTTTTAGTACCGATAGTGAGTACGGCGGCTTCTGGAATTTTGACATCTTCGGGCGTTCCTCTATTCCTGTCGGGACAGATACGCAACTCATTAAAAAAGAACAGATAGATGGGGCAGAATGCTACGTTCTTGCATCTACAGATGCATCCGGGTGGCACGGACAAATTTGGGTTGATACCGACAAAGATTTCTGTATTCGCAAAGAAGAAGTCCGATTAGGATCTGATACCCTTATAAATCGAGTATTCTATAAAGATTTTGAAAAATTTGGGGACATCTGGTTTCCAAAAGTCAGGGAAGGCATCCATTATAGGAAAAATGGCACTGTTAAAACCGAAACTCGAGTTGAGATTATAGAAGTAGGACTTACGCAAAACTATGAAAATAGTTGACTTAAGTTGTGTAATGTGGCAAT
>VXYV01000099.1 GCA_009845835.1 Gammaproteobacteria bacterium
AGGTAAAACACGATGTCATTCATTGAGAACGTTATTGCTCGTGCATTGAATTGCGGGCGTCTTGCATTAATAGGAATCACCGTCTCGTTTCTCGTTGTACCGCACTCGACTGAAGTGAACGCAGAACTCGACATTCCAATAGATCCTATACTTATACCCCCTATCACACCAGCAATAATTGAAATAGATGAGGGTAGTTGGATCGAGTATGGTAAGTGTAAAGTCGATTACACGCAAAACATTTTTGGTGCCATAATCTGGGACATTATTCTCTTATTTTGGCCTACTACCGATCTCGTAATGGAACATCACGACGTATACATCAGTCGTTACTCAAACCCAGAAGCTGATTATGAAGAAAACGAACACCAAGCACGTGGTTTTTATGCTAAAGCTAGCGACTGGGTAAACTGGGCACCAAAACTTGCTGCTTGGTTACTCGGTGAAATCAAATATGTTGAGGGTGAAATGCTTGACAAAACCAGAGATAGTTCCATTTGTTCCCCCTCGGGAAGTGGTTGGGAGCGAGGGGAACCATACAACACCGGGATGGTCCTTTTCCGCTATGAGCAACCGTGGGAAAAATTTCATCTCGCTAGGCGAAACTGCCAACATTGGGCTCAATGGGTGATCACTGGTCACGACAATTTAAGTAGAGATTCATAGAGACGCAATAAGGAGGTTTTTATGCGTTTTATTATTTTTTTAACAATCACGTTGATTGCCATCAATAGTTATGGCACATCAAACACTTTAGAAAAGATGCTAGAAGATGAAGAACACACCGATATTGAGCTTTATTCTTGGTTGCAAATTAAAGGAATGCGCGACAAAACTGTGTCGAACCGTGAAATCCACAAACTTATAACTGATGGGCTACGGAGCGAGGATCCAGAGATACAACACTGCACTATCACTGCAATACAGTTTCATGTTGGTACAAATGTCAACCTCATTATTGAGAACAAAACCGTTATCATTGATCGACGATTGCAGGATATTCCGGGTCTTTATGATTTGCTAATGAAAATGTGGGACGAAGGGGTAACAAAATCAGGGGGAGTAGTACCTGAAATAGACTTTGATATCACATCAGAACAGCTAGAAAAGGGATTCCCTTGTTTAGCCGGGAGACCTGGTTGGGCTGGCTTACCAAGAACTTTAGCATATCTTTATCCCAAAAACAAGAAAGTTTATGATATTGTTTGGAACGCATTAAAAGATAAAAAAATACTATCTGATCATGAAGAAGATAATCCCATTCCGTTGCTCAGCGCTTTGTATGTAGGAGAATTTAACAACCCTAGAGATGAAGCTTTTAGAATACAAGTGTTAACAAACCCAGAAACTCAGAATTATGATGCGGCGCTAGCTGCTATCAGTTTAGCTAAATTTCAATCTGAGAAAGGATTAGCAGCCTTGGTTTCTACCCTTGAGAAAAACGACAATCTGTGGGGGTTACCATACCTAGAGATTGTGGAAGCTGTTATAGCACACGGGGAAGAAGCTACTACCAAGCATCAAACATTACTACGCAAAGCACTATCGAAAGCACTGATAACTAGCAAAGATAAGACACGGGCTTCATTGATTGATAAACAGTTAGCCACATTAGAAGATGAGAGCGAACAATCTGACGTACCAACTCGTTAACTAAAGCAAAGCATACTTACTTAGCCTTAATTCGGGTCTGCTGTCAAAAAGGGGGACAATTTGTTAACCACTTTTTGACCAGCCAATTTTACAGTTGTCCCTAGTACTCGGTTTATCGCTCACCTTCATTTGGTGTTGCGTCGAACTTAATCGTCGCCATTGATTGTAGACACGCAGGAAGTAATGGTTGATCTGTTCGGTAGTAGCTTCTTGCCGAGTTCGAAATAGGCAATGATGCACCAGTTCCTTAAGTCCCAGTTGTAAACTGATAGGTGGAAATAATTATTGAAGAGAAGATCTGCGGCGGTTTTGGGGACCATTTTTATCATACACGGAATTCCTGACAGTCCCGAGTATCACACCGCTTTGTTTGTTTGGACTCCTCAAGAAACCCCGACCCAAAATACACTTTTGGGACAATCAATGCTCATTCAGAAAATGTTCGATCTGTCGACTTGGGAGCAGTTATACGACCTCTTAGCGAAACCACGACGAGCCATCCCCGTGCCGAACACTTGACTGAGTCCCTAGCCTTCACTCACCCTAAATGAGATTCTCCGAGAGGTGAATCGTGATCCCGTAGTCCAGTGCAAATTTCCTCCTATTTTTGAGCAGAAGCACCTCCCGAAAAGGTGAAACGTCGACGACAATCTACTGACCGCGGTCAATCTAGAGGCAAAATTTACACCAACAATCGACTACATGACATCATCGTTCAACATAATGTGAGACATGAAGAATATCCGTTCAGATTCGAATATGTATTTGTAATTTGTTAGAATCTATTAGGTACCAATGAAAGGTCTTGAATAGATAATCTTTTTAGCAACTGACTTGTATCATTACCGATTCTCGTAGTCTACGTTCTAGCATTCGAGATCGTTTCCTCGCTACTAGCGGAATTTTCTATCCAAATGGACACAACCAACATTTTCAATCCTAACTACTTTCACAAAGTAGTCGATTGCCAGTGGGCCTGTCCCGCACACACACCTGTGCCTGAATATATCCGGTTAGTAGCACAAGGAAGATATACCGAAGCCTATATGGTAAATTGGGAATCTAATGTCTTTCCTGGTATTCTTGGTCGTACGTGCGACCGACCTTGTGAACCCGCTTGTCGCCGTGTTCGAACCGAAGAAAAACCAGTTGCGATTTGCCGCTTGAAGAGGGTGGCTGCTGACCACAAGGGGGATATTAGTCCCTACCTACCAAGAAATCCTGCCAAGAAAAATGGCAAACGCATCGCTCTGTTTGGTTCCGGACCAGCATCTCTGGCAGTAGCGCGCGATTTACTTCCGTTCGGTTACGAAATCGATATGTTCGAAAAAGATCCAGGTGGTGGTGGAATGATGCGTAGCCAAATCCCTGCCTTTCGTCTCCCTGCCGATGTACTAGAAGAAGAAGTTGATTTAATCGTCAATATGGGTATCAATACTTTCTATAACTATGAAATTACCAGCATGAAAGAAATGCTAGACATGAACTATGATGCCTACTTTGTCGGTACGGGTGCCCCCCGAGGACGAGATTTAGATTTACCCGGAAGAAAAGAAGTTTCTGATCATATATTTATTGGTATCGATTGGCTATCAAGCGTTGCCTTTGGTCATACAACTTCGATTTCCGGCAAAGTGATCGTGATGGGTGGTGGTAATACGGCTATGGATTGTTGTAGAACTTCAAAACGCCTCGGTGCTGAAACAGTAACGGTAGTGGTTCGATCTGGTTTTGATGTCATGAAAGCTAGCGATTGGGAAAAAGAAGATGCTATGGCTGAAGGGATACCTATACTCAACAATCGACCACCCAAGGAGTTTATTCACGAAAACGGTAAATTGAAAGGGGTTATATTTGAACGAGTTCAGCCAGAAATGGTCAATGGACGACTGAAGTATGTCCCTACTGGGGAACCCGATGTATTCATCGAAGCTGATAAGATCTTGATGGCGATTGGGCAAGAAAATCATTGTCCGTGGATTGAACGAGACATTGGTATTGAATTCGATAAATGGGATTGTCCCGTTCTTGATAAAGAGACGCTTCAATCAACTCACGAAAAAGTCTTTTTCGGTGGCGACTCGGCTTTCGGTCCGGAAAACATCATTTGGGCTTCCGCTCATGCGCACCAAGCGGCCATTTCCATTCATCTTTATTGCCAAGGTAAAGATGTAAAACGTGATCGACCACCTGAAGGAATGAATTTGATAAGCACGAGAATGGGAGTTCACGAGTGGAGTTATGACGCCCAGCATGATCCTGCTGAACGATATATCGTCCCGCATGCAGATTTACGCCGTTCGTTGAAGAATATCAAAGTCGAAGTAGAGCTGGGTTTTGACAAAGATTTGGGTTATAGCGAAGCTCAGAGATGTTTAAATTGCGATGTACAAACGGTTTTCACTGAAAAACTTTGTATCGAGTGTGATGCTTGTGTTGATATTTGTCCGATGGATTGCATTACATTCACGAAAAACGGAAGCGAAGAGGATTTACGTACACAACTCACCGCACCAGCGAATAATTTAGAACAAGATCTTTATGTATCCGATGAACTCAAGACTGGGAGAGTTATGGTGAAAGACGAAGATTTGTGTCTACATTGCGGGTTGTGCGCCGAACGGTGTCCTACCAACGCTTGGGATATGCAACAATCCATCGTTCATATTCCTCAGTTGGGATCTTACACTGAATGACCGTCTTTAACGAATTTACCATTCGGTTTGCAAACGTGAATGGTTCTGGCTCCGCCAGTGCCAATACGATGTTTGCTAAGGCTTTATTTCGAATGGGTATCCCCGTAAGCATACGGAATATCTTCCCGTCGAATATTCAAGGTTTGCCCACCTGGTTTGAAGTACGAGCGACTGAACGAGAATTTTTTGGTCGGCGTGAACATGTGGACATTATGGTAGCCATGAACGCTGAAACCTACGAGCAAGATGTCGCGTCCTTGGCGAGTGGAGGATATCTTTTATACGATAGCACTCGTAGCATTCCCAGTGAGCTGCAACGCGACGACTTAGAGTTGATCGGCGTGCCGATCATGCGTCTCATACATCCTGAATTTACTGATCCAAAACAGCGTCAACTGTTTAAGAATATTGTTTATGTAGGTGTTTTATCAGCGCTGTTGAATATGGAATTTGATGTTCTGACCAATATGGTTTCAGCGCAGTACCGAGGTAAAGACAAATTAATCCAACCGAACATAAAAGCATTAAATCTCGGTCGACAATTTGCGGAAACTTATTTGTCTTGTCCAATCGATATCCAAGTTCGTCGAACGGATGCCGTTGGAGATCGAATCTTGATTGACGGTAACCAAGCGACCGCGTTAGGTTGCATTTATGGTGGGGCGACAATTTGTGCGTGGTATCCAATCACTCCATCTACCTCTGTTGCGGAATCTTTTGAGCGCCATGCCTCGCGTTTAAGGATCGAACCTGAAACTGAACTGAAAAAGTATGTTGTAATTCAAGCTGAGGACGAACTGGCTGCCTTGGGAACAGTGATTGGGGCAGGTTGGAATGGTGCGAGAGCATTCACCGCTACCAGTGGCCCCGGAATCTCACTTATGAACGAATTTCTAGGTCTCGCTTATTTTGCCGAGATTCCAGCAGTAATATTCGATGTTCAACGCGCCGGACCATCCACAGGAATGCCAACACGGACCCAGCAGTCCGACTTGCTGAGTGTCGCGTTTGCATCCCACGGCGACACGAAACACCCGATGTTGTTTCCAAGTACTCCGACGGAATGCTTTGACTTTGCTGCTTTAGCTTTTGATCTTGCTGAAGAAATTCAATCACCTGTTGTTGTCATGAGTGATTTAGAACTGGGTATGAACGAGTTAACGACCGACGAATTGAAATGGAACGATGCAAGAACCTATCGTCGCGGCAAAGTACTCAACGCTGAACAGTTAGAGGGAATCGAGAAATTCGGGCGGTATCTTGACAAGGATGGAGATGGTATTGGTTATCGAACTCTACCCGGTACACATCGTGACAAAGGTGCATTTTTTACTCGTGGTTCGTCGCGTGACGAGTTCGCTGTCTATACAGAAGATCCTGGAGCTTACACACGCAACATGGATCGTCTATTGAAAAAGTGGGAGACACTCCGTTCATTAATACCTGAGCCGGTATTTCAAAATAATGATTCAAACTATGGCATTATGTATTACGGTACCACTGCTACACCAATGAACGAAGTCCTTTCGATCTTAAAGGATGAAGGGTTTGAATTCGATACGTTACGTATTCGATCTTTCCCAACTGGAAATGAAGTCTTGGAGTTCATCAACTGTCATGATCTCGTATTCTTGGTTGAACAAAACCGCGATGCACAAATGAAAATGCTCTTGGTGAACGATTTAAATATTCCAGTGGAAAAGATATACTCGATACTTTATTACGGTGGTATGTCAATTTCCGTAGATTTCATTGCTGATCGAATCTTGCGTATCTTGAATGAACTCAAAGTAGAGGTGCACAGTTAAGTACGATGACTTTCGTTCCTAAACCACGTGTACATCATCCGTTACTGGATGTAAATGAAATAGGACTCAAACGGCGCGACTATGAAGCGGCGGTTTCGACGTTGTGTGCGGGGTGCGGGCACGATTCGGTGAGTGCTGCCATCATTCAAGCATGTAGTGAACTATCGTTACCACCGCATAGATTCGCTAAACTCTCAGGAATCGGCTGTTCATCGAAAACGCCAAGTTATTTTTTAGGTAATTCACACGGATTCAATTCAGTTCACGGTCGTATGCCCTCGGTAGCAACGGGTGCTAATTTGGCGAATCGTGATCTCATCTATGTCGGCGTGTCTGGCGATGGAGATAGTGCATCGATAGGCTTAGGACAATTTGTTCATGTGATTCGGCGCCAACTCAATATGGTTTATATCGTCGACAATAACGGTACCTACGGACTGACGAAGGGGCAGTTTTCAGCTACCAATGATCGTGGTTCGGTAAGTAAAAAAGGCGTACCTAATCTCTATGCACCGATAGATTTAGTGAGCATGGCATTACAACTAGGAGCTAGTTTTGTTGCACGAAGTTTTTCAGGCGATAAACAACAGTTGGTGCCTTTGCTCAAGGCGGCTTTTCTACATAAAGGTTTTGCGTTCTTAGACATAATTTCTCCATGTGTGATGTTTAACAATCACACTGGTTCAACCAAAAGTTATGACTATGTACGAGACCATCTCGAAGAGGTTGTACGTTCAAACTATATTGCACCACGCGACGAGATTGAAATCCACTATGAGCCTGGGACATCCAAGAAAGTTCAACTACACGATGGATCGCAGCTCAATTTGACCAAACTGTCTGAATCATACGATCCTTCTGATCGTATTGGAGCAATGTCCTATGTCCAACAAGCTTTAGCAGATGGTGTGGTTGTAACTGGACTGTTATATGTTGAGGAAGACATAAATGAATGTCACGATATCCTCCAGACTATACGACAACCATTGAATCAGTTGACTGAAGATGCACTCTGTCCAGGTGCGGACAAATTAAAGAAAATTAACAACATGTTTCGGTAACTCATAGGAAAAACACAGGAACAGGAACTAAATTGTGGCTCTCGATCGCTTAGAAGACTATTTCCCCGATTGGAAAGAACGGGAAGAACTTGCTGAAAAAATGATACCCATCATTGGTAAGTTGTATCGAAAAAACATCGTAACCTATTGTTTCGGTCGCGCGTTATACAACAAAACCGTTACCGACATTATGAGTACGCATCGTTTTGTTCGCCAGGTCGCCAAAAATGAGCTCTCTGAATTTGAGAGTTATCCAATTCTCAAAGCTGCGGCAGAACAAGATTGTGGTCCGTGTCACTTTGACTTAGGGCAACTTACGACAAAACACATGAATCTTGTGGAATCTGGGCATAACATTGGTGTCGAAAAATTCGTCGCTGAACAGTTTTCGCAGGTGGTGGGGCGACATATTAAGCCTTTGAAACAACCACAGGATGTGATTCTTTATGGTTTTGGTCGTATTGGACGATTAATGACCCGATTACTGATTGAAAAGACGGGTGGCGGTGATCAATTACGTTTACGCGCCGTCGTATTACGACCGGGTCCCGAAAACGATCTTAAAAAACGTGCGATGTTGCTGCGACATGATTCCGTTCATGGTGAATTTCCAGGTACGATTCGCATTGATGAAGTGAATAACTGTTTGATCATCAATGGTAATGTCGTTCGTTTTATTTATACCCAACAACCCGACGAAGTTGATTACGAACAGTATGGAATCCAGGATGGTCTAGTGATTGATAACACCGGCGTGTGGCGGGATGAGACCGGCTTAGGGCAACATTTGAAATCAAAAGGTGTCTCAAGAGTAATTGTGACCGCTCCTTCTAAAGGTACGGTCCCCAATATCGTCTCTGGAATTAATTCCAGTGATATTTCCAAGGACCAATTGATCTTGTCCGCGGGGTCATGTACCACTAATGCTATCGTCCCGGTTTTGAAAGTTGTTGATGCCCGTTACGGAATCAAACACGGACACATGGAAACTGTGCATGCCTACACACCTGATCAGAATCTGCTTGATAACTTTCATCGTAAAGATCGCAGGGGTAGGGCGGCACCGCTAAACCTAGTGATCACTGAGACTGGTGCTTCTAAAGCAGTCGCTAAATTGTTACCGCAACTCGAAGGCAAACTTACGGGGAATGCCATTCGCGTTCCGACGCCTAACGTATCGTTAGCTATTCTTAGTTTATCACTGAAGAAACCAACCACGAAGGAAGATTTAAATACCTATCTTCGCGATATCTCTTTATTTTCTCCTCTACAGAGACAAATTGATTTCACGTTTGAATCAGAAGTGGTTTCCTCCGATTTCATTGGTAATCGGCATGCGTGTACGGTTGATGGACAAGCGACGATAGTGGCAAACGGAAAACGCGCACTTATTTATGTTTGGTATGACAACGAGTTTGGATTTTGTTGTCAAGTAATTCGCGTGATTCAAAAATGGATCGGGATTCGTTACCCACTTGTACCTGTTGATATTGAAGAAATGGGGTTTTCCGAGACTGATCTATTCAGTCAGTTCCCCAATGCAGCAGGGTAGACTGTTTACCGTATGCAGCAATTCTTAATCGGAGTCGTTATTGCTGCGATTATCGTGTTCCTATGGGTACGACATACACGCGAATCTCGGCGAAAATGGGTCGAAAGTTTAGATCTTGTTGGAACTTGGGAACCAGACTCGGAAGGCTCAGCCAACACACCGATTATTTTGTCGTTGACAGGACAAACTGATCGTGGTGACTACGAACTAAGGTTTAGTGATCGAATCGAGAGAGGAATCTGGACTATTGTTCGTTCGAATCTTGTACTCACAAGTGAGCAAGGTCAAGATCACTCCTACGAATTACGCTTCTTTGAGACCGGAAAAATTGGCTTACGTGGTCCAAACATTAGTCAAACAGTCCTGGTGAAAAGAGTCGAGAATATCGTACCGTTACGACGTTGATTTCGAATGTAGTGCTATTTTGAAGGTATCGAATCGTTCTCTCGCGGTGAGATCCAGTTTGAATTGTGATGTAATCCAAATAGCGATGCAGCTCAAGATAAAGCTTGGTAGTAGGGCATAAACTGTACCAAATATCGTTTCAGGAAACATTTTTCCTAATACATACCAAAGTATGGTTGTGATCATTCCGGTAAGAACTCCAACGATTAAACCGTAATTTGTCGTATTCTTATGAAATAAGCAGAAAAGAACCGCTGGACCCATACTTGCGCCGATTCCAGCCCAAGCAAGTGATACCGTTCCAAATACAGTGCTTTCAGGATCTAAAGCTAGTAAGGCAGCGATTGTTCCAACCACAATTACAGCTACTCTGCTTAGAGGTAAAACATGTCTTTCTTTGAAGATTCGACTGTTTACCAGTGTAGTAGACACCACCATCAATTGCGAGTCGACAGTGCTCATCGCAGCTGACATGATTGCTGCAATCACAATACCTGCAATCCAAGGACTCAGGACAATTTCGCTGAGTCTAATCAACACGGTTTCAGGATTGTCGATGTCTGGTAGCACCATCATACCGACACACCCAACAAGTAAGGCACCGAATGACGACAAAATCATCCATGACATACCTATTCTTCGCGCTTGTTTCATATCACCGGGATTTTTTAACGCCATGAAACGCTTCAGAATATGTGGTTGTCCGAAATAACCTAAACCCCATGCGAGGAGACCCAGGATAGCTAAAGGACCGGCAGATCCTAAATTCCAGACTGTTTTAGTAGTCGTCTCAGTGATCGCATCGCCACTCAACGACCAAGCTAATGTTGGTACTAGTATCAAAACGAGCAACATTAGTAACGCTTGGAATGTGTCGGTCCAACTTACGGCTAAAAAACCTCCAAGAGAGGTATACAACATAACAACACCAACGCTACATCCTAGTGCAATTAAATAATTCCATCCGAATACGTCTTGAAATAGTGTCGCACAAGCGATAAATCCAGCTGAAACATAAAACGCAAAGAAGAGAACAATTGCAATCGCGCCAACCACTTCGATTGTGACACCTTTAGCAGCTGCTCTAACCTTAAAAAACTCGGGTAACGAGTAAACGTCCTCCCAAAGTACACTGGCAATACGTAATCTTTTAGCGACAAGCGTCCAGTTAAGCCACGCACCAACGACTAAACCAAGGATGATCCAACTCTCAACGAGGCCGGACAGGTAAATTGCACCAGGTAATCCCATTAGCAACCAACCGGACATATCGCTAGCTCCAGCTGAAAGTGCCGCCACCGGGCTAGATAGTGACCTGCTACCGATAGCGAAGTCATCGAATGTAGACGTTCTTCTATTCGACAGATACGCGATCACGAACAATCCAACCAAGTAAAGGATGAAAGGGATCATTAATTGAGTCATGGGAACAGTTAGGTAAACCATTTAGTCGGTGAGAATATTATCAATAATCACTGAATAGGTAGCGTTCCTGTAGATAAATGTCCTATGTTAACTTAGCAAATCAATCCATTTTTTGGACGACAGAAAAACTACTATCAGGATCAGGAATATGTCAGCATAAACGTGACTGGATGAAATCATGGTTTGTCAATTTATTGTGTCATAGTGATTAGGACGATTTACAAACTAATTGTTAAACCGATATATTTGATATATAACAAGTAGTATGGGCAACTAAATGCAAAATAGCCAGCCACGTACCTTTCATTTAGCCAACTTGTTATATATAAAATAGACGTCAGTTTACCTTACAATTAGCCGGATGGTTATTAATCAATTAGCGGATTTAACCTTGATCGATTATCAACTTCAAGGCTTAAAGTAGACTTTTTATCAGTTAGTAAATGTATGATCGCTGAATTTGTATTACACGAGATCCTGTTTAGAAATGCAAAATAACAATCTGTACCCTCGATTTCTGCACTCACGATTGGGGCACATGTTATCCTGGTCGTCGGTGGTGCTAATCAGTGGACCTCGTCAGAGCGGAAAAACGACATTTTGTAAACAATTTCAAGCATATAATGAGTCTGTAAGAAATTACGAATACTTTACATTTGATGACCCATCTACGGTCGAATTTGCCACCGAAGATCCGGTTCGATTTGTAGAGCAACTACCAACCTATGCAATCTTAGATGAGGTACAACTCGTTCCGTCAATATTTCGCTTGCTAAAACTCAGCGTCGACAATAACCGCATACCCGGTAGACTGATACTCACGGGGTCGGCGGAGCTCTCATTAATGACTGAATTGGCGGATGCAATGGTAGGAAGAATGAATCTACTCAGTCTCTACCCGCTTTCGCAAAATGAACTTCGATCTAAACCCGCAACGAAAACTAAAACTCAAAACACACCCCCTTCTTCAACCGACTCACAATTTCTTCGTGTCTCGTCTCTATTCTTGGCAAATCTATTCGATCAAAAAATATCCAACAACTCGGAAGTACACAACCGAATGGGACCACAGCTAGCGAAACTGGTTGTTGCTGGAGGATACCCCAAACCACAAGGTTTGGACTTTTCTGATCGAGTAGTGTGGTTTCGAGACTATATTGGTATAACGGCTCGAAGAGACATAAAGGCGTTGACTTCGATTCGTCGAGTCGAGTTGATTCCTCAACTCATTGAGGTGGCAGCTGCATACACATCACAATTATTTAACTTAAGCGATTTGGCCAGCTCGCTTACTCTGAGTAGGAATACGATCAGCGAGTATATCACGCTATTACAAAATTTGTTTATCTTGAGCTACATACCAGTTTGGTCAAAACACCGACTTAAGAGATCAGTGAAAGCACCTAAACTTCACTTTGTGGATACTGGGCTAGCATGTGCATTCTTGGATTTAGATTTTGAGTCCCTATGGGAGGACCGAAAATTGTTCGGTTGTATGGTAGAAACTTTTGTATTACAGGAACTGATAAAACAGTCTTCTTGGCTGGATGGGCGTTTTTTCTTTTATCACTATAAGGATCGCGACAAGGGTGAAGTAGACATCGTGATTGAAAAGAGTGGTCAGGGGGTTGTGGTAATTGAAGTAAAAACTCGCGCTACAGTACGTGACACAGATTTTCGACACTTGCAAAAGTTACGAGATCACAAAGACAAGTTCATCGCCGGTGTGGTTTTGTACGATGGGCAGTGGACACGTAGTTTTGGTGAGAAACTCTTGGCTATACCGATATCACGACTTTGGGATTTTCAAGATTGTTAATTGATGGTGCGTCAGTAATATACTTACGAGTTTTTGTGCGAGTTTGTCAAGTTATTTACGTAATTCCCTAATTAAGTGCCCGCGGAACAATAGAAATCATTGCAGAGATTATGTGAAGAAGAAAACTTGATACAAGACAGGGTAGACCGAGTAATTAGTCACGTTCTGTATACGACTAAAAAACCGCATCTAAAATCAGCATTTACGTGTTTGCATGAGACTCCGAAACTCACTGAACGTACAACGGTTAGAGAAAGAATCACCGACCAGATTCTTGCTTTTGTCGAAATATTTTTTGAAGGTATGGACTAAGACAAGCAAACACACATGTTTCATCAATTTCCTCTAGCTTGAAAACGGCTGCTTCTAGAAACAAGACAACATGCCTGATAGAAATCAAAACGTGGATTGGAAATATATTGTCGCTACCCATTGGCAATGGGAAAACTCTCAAAGTTTATTCCAATCAATACCGAAGTTTTCGGTCATCGAACTCGATGATTTATTGGAAATCGAACGGCAGAAAACGTCACTGTTCAGAAATACTAAACTTTTTTGTAAAGGATTTTCGGCAAACAACGCCTTACTATGGGGTGCAAGGGGGACAGGAAAATCGTCGTTAATCCACGCACTCCTGAACCATTTCGCGTCGCAAGGACTCCGGTTGATTGAAATTGAGAAACGACATTTTCAGTTCATCCATTCACTAATCGAAGATTTGTACGAATTACCGTACAAATTTCTGATCGTTTGTGACGATCTTTCGTTCAACGAAAACGATTCAAGCTTCATGGAAATGAAAAGTACGTTGGAAGGATCAATATTTAATTCGGCCGACAAATTCCTTTTCTACGTGACTTCGAACCGACGTCACTTGGTTGCAGAACCTTTAGCAGACAACGAAATCGCATACCAACAAGAAATTCACACGCAGGATGTTTTTGACGAAAAACTTTCATTAGCTGATCGCTTCGGTTTGTGGTTATCCTTTCACCCGTTCACTCAACAACAATACCTGAACATTGTCCATTTTTGGACTAACAAACTTGCAATCGAACACCAAGTCGCGATAACTTGTGAAAAAACACTTGAAGAAGATGCTATTCGATGGGTGATCGAGCGGAGAGGAGATCAAAGCGGGAGAAGTGCTCATCACTTTGCGAGGTCATGGATTGGAGATAAACTTTACAAGATGCTTGACTAGTAATCTACAACACTTAAAATTTAAACCTGTGTCCCCTTCGTCTAGAGGCCTAGGACACTGGGTTTTCATCCCAGCAACAGGGGTTCGACTCCCCTAGGGGACGCCATTCCTTCATCGAAGTTGACAAAGGAATGACGTGGGGCCGCGTGTCTATATTTGCATAAATATGGTGCTTGTCGGTTATTCGTTAACGTGTTTCCACATCAACTTTAAGTCTACTTTTCGATCCTCAGTACCATCCAACTTGTCCATAGCCGGTAATTCGTTAGACATCAACAGTAATGTCGATGACTTAACTTCTCGAGTGTATGCCGGATTAACGATATTCAAGGTAATGGCAAAATCCGTCTCGTCGTCGTTGTTCCAATCACCAATGCAAGATACTTCAGTTTTCCTAATAGTCGAACTGTCAACATGTGGCTGAATCCGCCAAATTTTAACGCTTGAACTAAACAGTAAGTCATCAATGTGAACACGATTTTCCGTACTACCATTGGCATCTACATATTCGGCAAGATCTTTCAACTGAAATACGAAAATTTCTCGTGCAACAAACGAAGAGCGAAGTCCAAGAATGTAGGTGTCCTCCTCGGCAATTCCATCGTTGCAAAGTTCAACGTGCCTGAGTCCATCGATTTGCCAAGAGTTTGTATCGGCAATGTTAATTGTCGAAACGAAACCATCCACCTCGCCGTCTTCACGATCATGCAAAGCTAATTCCGTTAAATCGACCAGATACGTAGTATTCGATCTAAATGCCGGCGAAATCGGTATCAACTGCTGTTGATTCCTCTGGCGCTTTGGCGATAACTGGGTAGTACGCGCGTGATTCTTGGGCGTAAAAAATTGATCCAAAGTGTAGCTATTACCCCTTTCTAAAACATCCTGAATTCCGACTTTACGTTCGGCATTATCCACTTGATTTGCTGTATCAACAAGATCGACTGAAGCAATTAAATAGACCGTCTTTCCCCCGTCGAAATTGACCAATAAATCTTCTGCACCATCCCCATCAAAATCACCGATCTGAAACACTTCAGTGAACACTGAAAATCCATCATCTTCAGGTAGTTCTGAATAAATTTGTAAAGTTTCCGGACGAGTTACTAAGTCGTCTAAAATCAATTCACCACTATCTGATTCCACCATGGCATTTTGTAGTGCATTCGCCGAAAATAAATACATCAAGGGAGCACCGGCAAATTCTTCAGTCAGCCCTGCGGCAAGCGCATTGGTTGTCACAATTGCTGATTGGTTTGTACGAAAGAGATGGTTCAGGGTTGTTGAACTATGTCCTAAACCAGATTCAGAATTCCCACGAATCGAATAGCAATTCTTAGGAACTGCACATTGCGTATGGTTGATTTTGCTATCTTGTATTCCATCAAATGAATCGGCCAGGCTAAGTTGTATTCCGCGTACAACATATAGTGCCCCATTACCCTGTTCTTCAATCCAACCGTCAATAAGCAAATCGGCAACTTCATCTTTGTCTACATAACCAATCGCACCTGCATTCTTGTAGAGCGTTCCGGGAGAAGCGACGGGTCGGCGAAATTCCCAACTGAAACTGCCGAAAGCGATATCCGATGGGTCAATCAAATGATTTGTTTTGTTATCTATTCCATCTAGATAACTAAGTGCACTACTGGACAGGATGATTTCCGGATTGCGGCGATCAGGGATATTACCATCATTTAGCATTACTTTGTTACCACCGGTGCGATCATAGTCGTACAATGGATGTGAACTGATCTCGGGTGGTGTGAACTGTGAAGCGTCAGACCAATCAGAGTCAATCAAATAGCTCTGAATCTTGAGTGAGCCAAAATTATCGCCATAGCCATCGCCATCGGCATCTTCCCATTCAAATGGGTTTTGAGTAAACTCATCTGTGTTGTCGCCATAGCCGTCACCATCAGAATCTGCCCATTCGGCGGCGTTCATAGGAAACTCATCTTCAAGATCTTTGTACCCATCATTATCGTCGTCATCGTCGGCATTATCTCCTATACCATCGCCATCGGAATCTATCCATTCAGAATCGTCGTTAGCAAACATGTCTACACTGTCGCCATACCCATCGCCATCAGAATCTATAGACTCATCCTTATCGAGCGGGAAGGGGTCTTCAGCATCAATAACGCCATCGTTATCGTCGTCAGTATCGACGAAGTTGTCAATTCCATCGTTGTCTGTATCCAAAGGAAAATCATCGTTCCAGTTAGCGATTCCGTCGCCATCGATGTCTGTGTCGGACTTATCGCCTATTCCATCGAAATCTAAATCGTGGTCGTCGGTCGCATCACTTGGAAAATGATCAATTACGTTTGCAGTACCATCATGATCAGCGTCGTATTTTGCTTGTTCATGTAATGGAAATCGGTCATAAACATCTAACGCACCATCATTGTCGTCGTCGAGATCACTCAAATTGATTACACCGTCTCCGTCGGTATCGTCTAAGTTGTTATGGAGAGCGAGTACTCGATTCTGTTTTCCATCGGCGCGATCCATTTTGTCAAGCGAAGAACTAAAAACGACGTGAATAGTACTAGTGCGTTCACCATTAGGATGACCTAAAAAAGCGGTAAAGAGAAAATCTATCTTGTTGTCTTCATCTAAATCACCGATGGGCAGAAATCCACCAAACTCTTCACGAAAACGAATACCCGGTGGCACTTCCATCAACGTGAGACCTTCGCTCCCCAAGCGATTTAACGTCTCGATTTCAAAATCACGTTTACTTTCGATTGGGTCGTCTAATGTTGCTAATTTGGCGAAATCAATCGCAAATAATGCTGTGTTAAATTGAATGATCGCTGTATCGTGCGAACTTTCTTCGGATTGTAAGATGGTTTGTGAGCGCGGTGAAAAAATTTCAAGATCTTCGAGTGACCAAATTTTCAGCGATGCTTGCTCAAGATTGGCTAATTCTGCATGCCCATCTTTATTTTGATCAGCTGCGTCTAGTGCCCTAATATCTGCGACCGTGAATATATAGTGTTTATCCCAAGGTGTCCACAACATCAACTCCGAATGACCATCGGAATCCATATCGGATACCTTATTGAAACTTGTAGCAAAGTTACCTGGGTCTTGTCCTAAAGATGACGAAGCATAGCCCCCATCTTTGAACAGAAAAGAATCGGTATCGAAAATCACTAATTCTTCTATTCTGATTTCACGATCCTCAGATCCATCTGCCTTGTCAGCATCAGCTATATTGTCCGTACTCAGAAGGTAGACGGAACCAGAATCACCTCCGAAAAATGAAGACGTTTCAACCCGGACGCCTATTTCAAAGCCATCGCCTCCGGAAAAGTTACCTATGTTGGTTAACAGAACGTCGCTTGTGAAAGTATCTAGATAGAGTCTATAACACTCTTCATGGTTTTTGACCATGTCATTGAATAAATTTTCACCATTTTCAGCATCGCCTTCGTAATTTTTGAGCGCGTGGGAAGTAAGGAGATACACGTCGACCGAATCAGTGCTGAAAGTATTTCCACCGACAACCAAGTCTTCCGCACCATCCCCATCCCAATCGTGTAACGAAGAAATATTGATCAAACCAAAGTCTGAATTTTTACCAAGATTCCAACAGTATCTGCTATTTTCACAGTGAGATAAATCAATCTCACCGTCAGTTATACCATCTAGCTCATCTAAGGAATTAAGTGCAGGTTCGCGGATTGATAGCATATACAGGCTGTTGCTGTAGGACAATACTAATGTATCTGCCCGACCGCTGTCATTTGCACTCCGAAGTACAGTTGCATGTTCACCTAACGGACTTGAAGGTTCACGATTTGGTGCTTTAATCAACCATGAATTTTCAAGTTCGCCCAATTGTTCTAAAGGTTTGGATGTACGAACGACGCCAGCCTCTTCGTAGGGTTCCATGAAATCCATGAAGGAAAAAACATATACCGCGCCGACTTCGTGGCCGTTGGTGGTTTGATAGCCGGGTAAAGAAATAACTAGATCGTCATAGCCGTCTGAATCAAAATCTTTCACGCGTAGTACTTGATTACCAAAGCGATCATCGGACGCTTCACTGACGATACTCATGTGGTTGTACGAAGAATTTTCTGCGTCAAATGGATCAGCGTCCGCGAGGTTTATAACACCATCGTTATCGATATCTGGATCACTGTTATCGCCTATACCATCATTGTCGGTATCTGACCATTCGGTAGGATCGTCAGGAAACTCATCCTGATTATCGCCGTAGCCGTCGCCATCGGAGTCTGCCCACTCATTAGCGTCCAAGGGAAACCTATCTACATCGCTAGCATACCCATCGTCGTCTACGTCGAGCTCGGTCGAGGGTGTACCATAGTTTACCGCGTGCCATTTGGTAATGTTGAGGGTGAGAACCGAGTTCGCACTCATCTCGTGATTAGGTAACTCGTGTGAGATTCCACAGGGTTCGCCATTGCAATCAGCTTCTGGATCAGAGAATCTATAAATTTCAATCCCATTGTAGTCTGCGTCTGCATATGACATTACAGTTCCGAATCTGTTTCGTACACCATGCCCTCGTGACCAATAAAACGAGCCGACGGCGCCCTGTACGAAGGAGTGTCCAAGACCGAGCAAATGACCTATTTCGTGAGCGGTTACGGCGGTAGGGCACGTAAATGGGTTCAACCACATTAGTGCCGTAACAGCTTTGTTGACTGGGTGGATAAATCCACGCCCGCGCCAACCGCCAATATCTTCAGCGACACCACATGCATCGGCAAAAATTTGTGGTAAAAATACCACGACTAGGTCAGCACCAAATTCCTTCAATATTTCAAGAGTAAATTCACGAGGAGGTATATCTTCGATAAAGGGAAGTAAGGGAATGTCTGATAGTAGGGGAATGTCTGATTCATCAAGTGTCCCGACTACCCTAAATTGAACAGGAACTTTACTCTGTGTGTAAATCTCCGTGGTTACGTTTAAGATGTGTACTATCGTTTGTATAGAATCGCGACTCGATCGCGAACGAATGTTGGAGTCGTATAACACCACAACGTCAATGGTCGGGGTAGCAGGAACATCGGTGGCATCATACGGATCGGTTTGCACGTTCTTTTCATTAATATCGTCGACCCCATCATGATCTGAATCGATGAGGAAATTCATTTCCTTTTTATCTAACGCAATGAAAGGAGTTTCAGTTTCTCCGTCAAACCAAACGGAATCCAAGAGAGACTCATTAACGAAAGTGGGACCTTCGTGAACCAACAATTCGAAATACACAGTTCCCGTCGGTAGTTGTCCAAGTTCAATTTCGTAGGAATCAGTGTCTACTACCTCGAATTCGGATAGGTAGAGATTTAATGGTGCGGTCCCTAAGAAAAGCATAGAGTGCCCTGCATATTTCTCTTCTTCGAAATACCCAGTTACCGCAATGGTCACATAGAGGTTGTCGGTTAAGACGTCCTCAAAGTTTTTCAATCCAAAACTAACGATTGCAGTTTCACCGTCGGTACTTTCCAAAGTACAAGGACATTGAATTGCCACACTTGTCCATTCTTGTTGAGAATGAATATTGCAAATAAATCCCAACAAGGTTAAAAATATTCCAATTTGTACAACATTTTTCATAGAAATTTCCTTATCTAACCAGTTTAGAACAATATTTTTATAATCGCTATTTCGTAA
>VXYV01000034.1 GCA_009845835.1 Gammaproteobacteria bacterium
CTTTCCTACGATGAGGTTACAGAAATATTTGTCCGGGTGAATTCACTTGGTGTGAAACTTCGTGGTTCGGATCTTGCCTTGGCACAAATTTCAGCCAAATGGGGCGGATCACTAAAAATATTTCAAGCATTTCAAGAAGAATGTAAAAATGACGGGTTCAATCTTGATCTTGGAATATTCCTCAGGAACCTAGTTGCTTTTGCCACAGAACAATCACGCTTTCATACAGTTGGAAGACTTACCAAAGAAGAGTTAGAAATTGCCTGGACAAAAAGTAAAGAAGGTATGCATTTCGCAAAAAACTTTCTTAAAAACAATGCTAAAATTGATAGCCCTGCCCTATTGTCGTCACCCTATTTGATGGTAGCCTTGGCTAATTATGGCTACAAATTCAATTTCAATATTGATTCAAATGAATCCAGAGAATTAAAAAGATGGGTGCTGTTGGCCAATGGTAAAGGTCGCTATTCCAGAGGGTCCAGCGAAACCCTTTTGGACCGGGATCTTGCTGTTATTCGTCAAGGAGGTAGAGCAGTAAGACTTCTGGAACAGCTTCGCCAGCAAGTCGGTCGACTTGAAATTGAACCAGAGGAGTTGGAAGGGAGAAACCAGAGAAGTGCCATCTTCAAAACCATGTTCCTTGCTTTTCGTGAAAGTGGTGCTAAGGATTGGCACTCCAACATAAATATTGCTCTTGACCATAGCGGTGCTCAACATCGGCTGCAATTTCATCATATCTTCCCTAAGGGATACCTTAAGAAAAATTATGTTGATCGGGAGGTGAATGATATTGCCAATTTGGCATTTATTGGGGCACGGACAAATAGAAAAATTAGCGATGGGAAACCAACCGACTATTTCAAGAAAATTATTTCGAAATCAGGAACTGAGCCTTTTATTGCACAATGTATTCCTACTGATGTAAGTTTTCTTACCAAGGAGAAATACAAAGATTTTCTCACCAATAGACGAAAATTGATAAGTGAACGGTTGAATTCGTTCCTGGGTAATACTTGAGATAGAGCTGAGTATCCGTGGTGTCCAACATGCTTCCACGCTAGCCGGAGAATCCGAATAAAGAACAACTATTATGAACAATGCTGACCTTGTCGTGGAGCAGTTAAGGAGAGTTTATCCGGATTGTCCCCGACTTAACGAGGGGGTATAGTTCGAAAATTTCCCTTTTAATGCTTTTCTCAAGGCCTTGGCCCATCGGGTATACCCATGGTTTTGATTCAACTTACAGCTAAACCTTTAAGAATTTAGTACTAGGCTGGATGTCATACAGGATTTTACTGACCCTATATTACATGTTTCATAGCCAATAATTGGATATCGAAAATTTTGATCTTAACTATTTCCTATTTTTTGAAAAAAAATTGCCAATATAACCTATTCTCCCATTGGAGATAAAATTAGATTGCTACTCTATGAATCAGTTGGAAAGGGAAGTTATAATCCTCTACTCAGCATGGTCCATGATTGATTCTATGGTAAATTGGGCTATCTTCGGAAACTTGTCACCTGATTTTTGTGATCCTACTGAATACAAAACAAATCTAAAGTTTGAAGGTAGAGCAGAAGGTAAAATTTTCCTTATTCAACTCAGAGACTTTCTCTCTGAGGTACAGCACTATAAAAACAAATCATCCCTTGGATTGAAAAAAGCACCCCCTAAACCAAGTCCTTCTAACAAAACTTTCCTCTTTCATCTCCGAGAAGTCTGTGAATCCCCACAGCTTGGGAAAAATGCAATTGAATTAAGTCGGAAGGTTGAGGATTTCGGAAAATGGCTGGAAGGAGAATTTTGTCACAACGGTGATTGGTTGCCACCAGAAATTAAATTGGAGACAGAAATTTGTGTTTCTCACTACAGGTATATTACAATGTTGGGTGATATAGCCAAGCATCATTTGGGGAGACTCACTGCAACCACAGACCATCTTCATGACCTATTAGTGAAATCCAAATGCGAAATTGATAAAAAGGAATCCTATCTTTTAATTCATGATTTCAATGAATTCTTTCATGGAATTTTTGAGTCCCATGCACCCATGATTGCTTCGTTTTTGAATAACATTCGATGGGAAATACATCTTTATCTGGAAAACTCACCAACGGATTTTCAGTATCGTTATTACCATGTACCCCCCGGAATAAATGATCCCATCGCACAAGAAATGTACTTGAAACTCATGAATAAGTTTATAACGAGACCATTTATGTCCCCTGACCAAATTATCAAATGGTAAACTTTTCTTGTACAAAGATCCCACAAATAACACCAACAAAAAAACAAATATGTGTGTGCAGGAAAGAGGTATGACGTTAATTATGCAATATATATAAACTAATTTAATGGCAAAATGGATACCATTAGTCTACTAGTTGGTATCATTTTCCCATTTACCCAACAAATCAGCAATCCAATAAAGACTATTTACTACTTGTTCAAGCATTTGGAATCCCTGGTAAACAAACGGTGAATCTATATCAATTCCAATTAACTTTATTCCTTCTGCTGATTTATCCCTACTTGGCAAGTGTGCATCTCCAAGTCGAAGATTATAGATTCCAGCAAGAGGGGCAGTAATCTTGCGAACATTTTCTCGTTTATATTGTTGAGAAAGGAGGTTTTCCAAATATTGAAGTGACCCCCAGTTTGCATTGTTTGGTGGAGATACGATGGTTTTCATGAATTTCACATCAAGATTTTCAATTATCAAACGTGTCAAATCTTTAGCTAATTCATGAAAGGAATCCTTGTCAATCGACCTGAAACGATGTGCTTTAACGATAAGATTGGGGATGGTTTCATGATCACGGAAAAGTTTACCGCCCAGATTTTCTTGCGAGTGTTGATTGATTAACTTTATACCTTCAAAAAGAAATTCTTCGGGTGCCAGTGTGTTTGCAGGACGTGCTTTGACTTGGGACGCAAGCAATTCTTCAGAAACGCCACCATCTGGTGAAATATTATATCCTGCCCAGATTTTCTGCTGCCACCAGGGCAATAATGCAACATCCTTTGCATAGACATTTATCAATCCGATACTGTTTACTCCAAAATGTACATCATATTCAGGACTACATGAAACAGATCCTGTGTGAGCAGAATAGAAAGAAAGTTTCCCCCCTCTTCTTTTTATAAGTGCCACTATCAATTCCGGTTTAAACCACAGCCATCTACCAGAATCGATCAGGTCTTTCCCACCAAGTTTATTTCCTTCTGCGTCAATTATAAATAGGGTCTTCGTCCTTTTTAGTGGGTTTTGTTAAATCAAAATGTATTTTTGAGTGTG